>CP017039.1:2618216-2945494 GCA_001717545.1 Anaerolineaceae bacterium oral taxon 439
CAACCGTATCGATATTTTCGTTCGTTCCGTCCGGAAGCGACCGTTTCAGCGATACGACCGCGGTCGGATGCGTTGTTGAGTTCCCTTCCCAGGCGATACGACCGATAACGTCGCTCACCGGCGGTTCGTATCGATTCAGGAGGGTTAAACCATCTTCAATCTTTCGATAATTTTCCGGAACGACCGGTTCGCCGATCGAATATTCGTAGGGAACGCCCTGATCGTCGTACAACGGGAGCGCGCTCCAGGAGACCGCCTGATTCGTGACGCCGGTCGTCGTACCCGCTTCAAGCTTCCGCGGTTCGCCGACCGCTTCGCCGTTACAATAAAGCTGAATCTCGACGGCAGGACGCGGCAGCTTCATCCCGTTTTCCCATTGAATCGTCCCCTGAACCGAGCCGAGCGGCGACTGATACGTGTAAACCGCTTTCAGCCCATCGACGGACGCCTCATAGTTAGCGATCGCGACACTGTTCATCAGCGAATAGGTATACAGGTTGCCTTCCGCGTCCGTCAGCGGCAGCGAGGGCCAGACATGCGTCGTCACGCCATCCTGGAATGACGTTGAACCGACCGATTCGATAACGCCCCCTTCCGCGCGGCGCATCAGCTGGACCGTGACGGTCGGGCGGGGATCCGGTCCATTTTTCCATTCGATTTCCCCGGTAATATCCTCTGATTTTGAAACGTACCGGTTTGTAATTGTCGTATTGTCCGTTTGGAGCTGCTGGTAACCCTCCGGGACCTCAACCTGCCTGATCCGATAAGCGTAAGCGCGTCCGTTGGCGTCGGTTTCCGGGACCGCGGTCCAGGTCATGACGCTTTCCGCCGCACCGATCCCTTCCGGAGCGTCCCCCGCCGGCATCTTGTCTTCGCCATAGGGGACGCCGTCTCGAAGCAGCTGGAGCTGGACCGCCGGACGCGTCAGCGCAGATCCGCCCACCCAGACGATCCGAAATGCCGGCGTGATCATGCGCGTCTGGTACCGCTCGATAATCCGAAGCGGCTCCGTCGGATCGCTTTCGTCATTCCAGCGTTCGTCGTCCCCCGTCAGGTTTTCAACGGAATACTGGTAAGGGACTCCCTCGCCGTCAGTCCGATCGACGCACCAGGTTATCGTTTCCGTCGTCTTCGCCGTGCCGGCGGGCTGCGGCGAGGGTCTGACCATGACCGGATTCGTGGGCGCACAGATTTTCCCGCCAATACGATCCGCGGACGTCAGCGTCACCGGTACCGCTCCCCCATTCCCGCTCGTGCGCATCAGCTGCAAGCTTGCGTCTGACCGCTGAAGCTGACCGCCAAAACGGACGAGCTCGGCCTGAACCGGGATTTTTTCAGATTGATACGCGTACGTCAGCGTCAATCCGTCTTCGGTAACGAGATAATTCGCCGGCGGATTTGGATCGTGGACCGTATATCGGTACGGCTGGCCGACAGCGTCGGTCTCGGTCACGTCCAGGCAGTCCGCCGAACCGCCAGTCGCCTCATCGCACCAGGCGATCTCCGCGCCGCCATCGCTGTCGAAAGCGGTATCCGGGGAAACCGTTCGCAGCGCGCCGACACGCTGACCGTTCCGCCGCAATTCCAGCGTAATTTCCGGACGCGGAAGCGCCGAGCCTCCGATCCAGCGCACGAGGAGCCGCGGAGAGATCGAGCGCGAATGATACGTGCTGAGAAGTCTGAAAGGATCAGATTCGTCAACCGATTCCGTCCAGAGCGGCGAATCGCTTTCAGTCTCAACGACCTGATACGTAATTGGGTTACCTTCTGAATCATATTCATCGACGCACCAGTTGACCGCAACGGTCAGCGGATTCACGTGCACCGCGTCCGGATCCGGGTTCAGCAAAAGCGGGTTAGCCGCTTCACAGCTGACGCCATCGATTCCATCCGCGGCGGTCAGCAGGACATCGCGCGCTCGGCCCTCCCCGTCGAGCTGCTGCAGTCGCAGCTCGGCAGACTGCCGCACGTACTGACCGTCAATCCAGACCTTTTGAACTCGAACGATTTTCTTGTCCGATCGGAACGCATGCGTGATCGTCAGCCCGTCGACGGAAACGTCATAATTCGCCGCCGGAACCGGCTCAGCGACGGAGTACAGGATCGGACGTCCCTCAAGATCGGTCTCGGGCAGCGCGCTGAATCCGGCGTTGGGGAAGGCGCGGATGAGATCGATCGCCTTGCCCGCGCTCGTCCCGGAAAGTCCGTCCGATTGAAGCGTAACCAGGCTGCCAAGCTGCGTTCCGTTACGAAGGAGCGCCAACGTGATCTCCGGATGAACGTAGTTCGCGCCCCCTTCCCAGTTCACGATAATTTTCGGCTCAGCGGCCGGAATCCGATAGCGCTTGACGAGTTGAAGCGGGGAATCGGCGCTCGCCGGAAGCCAATAAGGAGACGTCTCCGCCTCAGCTTCCGTCAGGAAATATTCGATCGGCTCCCCGCTCGAATCCGTCGCGTCAACACACCAGGTCACGCTGATCCGCGTTTGATCGTTCTCGGTCAGCGCGCTGACCGGGATCAGCGTCGCCGGATTTTCCATCGCGCAGCTTTTCCCTTCGATGACATCCTCCGCGCCGATCAGGACGCGTTCCGGATCGCCCCCCGCTGCACGCCGCATCAGCACAACCCGAACCGGAAGGCGCTTCAGTTGACCGTTGATCCAGGTAACCCCGCCGGTCACGCCCGTTTTCGGCGGAACGTACGTATTCGTCACGGTCATTCCCTCCTGAGCGGCGCGGTAGTTTTTCGGCGCGTTCGGCTGATTCAGCGTGTAAACGTACGGTCTCCCCGTCGAATCGGTCGCGGTCAGTCCGCAATCAGGCGCAGACTGCAAATCATAGCAGCTATCGATCGTGAACTTCGTTTCCGTTCCCTCGCCCGGAGCCGCGGTCAGAAGAATCGAATTTCCAATCCGGGTCCCGTTCCGGTAAAGTTCGAGAAAAACCGGCGGACGGAACGTCTTCTCACCCTGAACCCAGACGACGCTTCCCGACAATGAGATCGGAGGCGGATTATAGCGAAGCGTCAGCGCCAGCGGCGCGTCCGACGCCACGGCTTTCGCTTCCCAATTCTCGGTCAGCTTTTCCACCTCGATCTGATATTGAATTTTCGAACCGTCAGCCGCGAATTCGTCAACGCACCAACGGACCTGCCGCGACGAATCCATGTCAGGATCAGGCGGCATCATATAAACCGGATTTCCCGCAGCGCATTCGCTTCCTTCGATCCGGTCCGCCTCGGTCAGATCGACCGGCCGTGCGGCACGGGTCGCGGGGTCAACCTTCAGCAGCGAAAGAAAAACCGGGCTGCGTACCGTCTCGCCGTCGATCCAGGTCAACCGCGCGTCGACGCCGATTTTCCGGGATTGGAAGACCGCGGTCAGCTTCATCCCATCAGGCGTAAGCAAGTAATTCTCCGGCGCCTCGACCGGGTGAATCGAGTAAATCATCTCGCTGCCGTCGATCGCTGACGCGGGCAGATCGTCCGGCGTTAATCCGGGAATCAGCGAAAGCAGCGAAACCGGAGCGCTCACGCCTGCCCCCGATCTCCCGTCCGAAGCGAAATGAAACGCGGGCGCAACCGCCTCGCCGTTTCGGCGCAGCTCGAGCGTCAGCGCAGGATGAAGCGCCGTATCGCCGCCAACCCACTCAATCGTCAGCCGCGGATCCGCAGGAAGTACGCGAAACGTTTTTACAATCTCCGATGCCGAGTTCTCGCCGGCCGAGCTCGCCCAAGGCGTCTCTTCGTCCAAGACACGCTCTCCCCCATCCTCTTCGACAAAATAATTGTACGGATTTCCGTCGATATCCGTTTCAGGGACGCACCAGGTAACTGACTCGGTGATCTCGTCCGGCTGATCCAGCGCCCTGATCGGCGCGACGGTCACTGGATTAACGACCGTGCAGTTCTGATTCGAGACAGTCGTCAGCATATCCGCCGAAACCGCTTCTGTCGTCCCATTCGCGTTCCGGCGAACCAACCGCAGCCCGACCGATTCGCGCATCAGCTGGCCATGGATCCAGGTTACCTTTCCTGTGACCGGGACCGTCCGCGGGATCAGCGTGTTCGTAACCGTCAGGCCTTCCGTTGAACTCGTGTACCCTTCCGGCTTGGCCGGCTGAATCACAGTGTAATCGTAACGGAACCCGAATTCATCGGTCACCGGAACGTCCTCCCAGGTCGCCTCGCTCTCCGTCACGCCCGGCTCTTCCGATTCTGGAATAACGGCCGGTCCTCCGTAAAGACTCCCATTCTGGAGCAGCAGCAGGCTTGTTTTTGGACGGATAGCGTCCGGTCCGCCGCGCCAATAGATTTTCGCGCTGAGCGAACGGAGCTCCGACGTATAGTTCAGCATAATCGAAAGCCCGTTTTCCTCAGCACGATACGTCGAAAGCGGTTCGGCGAGGACCATCCGATAGGAATACGGATTTCCCAGAGGATCAACTTTCAAAAGATTCTGCCAGGTGTACGACGTCACACCGTCCGGAATCGTCACGGTATATAAGTTGGTCAGCGGTTCAATCAGCCCGGCCCGCTGCAGCGTGACGCGGACCGCCGGCCGCGGTGAAATTCCCCCTTCCCAGATCAGGGTCCCGGTTACCGAAATCACGTCCTCAACGAAAATATTCTCGACAATCATCGAGTTTTCGCGCTTGGCATACCCCTCCGGCGTGATCGGCTGCGTCACGCTGTACACATACGCCGAACCGTCCGCGTCGGTTACCGGGACATCGTTCCAGGTCACGGATGACTGTTCAACGCCGGGGACCAACGACGCTGGGATATAGCGCACCGGCCCATAAGGGATCCCGTTTTGAAGCAGCACTAACGAGGTTCGAGGCCGATACATCATCTCGCCACCGATCCATTTCACGTAACCGATAAACGTTGCCGTTGATACCGATCTCGAAAATTTCAGGTCCATTCCGTCGATTGCTGAAACAAACCCATCGGGAACGCTGTCGGCCAACGCGACCTGATAGCGATACCGCCCGCCCAGAGGATCCGCCGCGGGAAAATCCCCCCAACGATACAGCTCTGTACCATCGGCGACGGCCACTTTCCGGAGATCGGTCCGAATTCCGTTTGAATCGATCCGAACCAGGGTCATCTGAACGGTCGGATGCGGCGGGGCGCTCTCACCCCAGTCGATCACCGATACCAAAGACTCCACCCCTCGAACCGTTTCCGCCGGCGAAAGCGTCTCGGGATTGGCTAACCGGAGAGACGGCCGCTGCGCAGCGGGGGCGGGCACCGAATCCAGAACCGGATCCATTTCGTCCAGACGCCGGGCCTGAACCGCTCGCGCGGATACGGCAAAGCCGGCGAAGCTAAAGAGAATCAGAAAAACTGCGACGGATTTCCGCAAAAAACCGGCGATATCGGCATAGGAATAGAGAGGTTCGTCCTTGGATTTCATACCATTTAATTATATCAATGGAAGCCCCATAGCGCAAAACATTGATTTTTTCTTTTATCTCAACTGATAACTAATATTTATCCGCCAACAGATCATCTAAAAACAGATGACAACAAAACCAAACTAAGCCACGATCCGCGAATGGGCGGATCCAGGCCATGACTTATAAATCGAAAGAGGCGGGGAAAAACCCGCCTCTTGTAAACTTTTACGCCTTACTTCACTTCGATCAGCACGGCCTGAACCACGCGCCGATAGGCGTACCGGTCCGTCTTCTCGCTGTAATCCTCACAGGTCAGCAGCGTGATCCACGTCCCGTCCTTCTCCGCCATCACCGTTTCGACGTCCTGTTCCGTGACCTGCTTCGTTTCACGGACCTCATACACGTATGTCTTCCCGAAGGCCTCGATTTCCACCTGGTCTCCATACCCCAGCGTCTTCAGTCCCGCGAACGGTCCCGGATTATTGTACGCATCCCAGACATGCGCCGTGATCACCGAGTTCCCGGCCCACGTCGGATATGCGCTCCCTTCCAGGTACCCCGCCTGCCCGTTCAGCCAGCTCACGTCCCAGTTCCCGTCCGTCTTCTGCACGCCCGTGACGCCCAGCTCCACGTTCAGCTTCGGGATTCGCAGCGTTATCTCCGACGCCTGGTATTTCTTCGCCGCCGGCTGCTCGCCGACCGTCGTCACTTTGCCCGGCGTGAACCCAGTCCGCGGCAGCCCGTTCGAATACGCCATTCCTGGCGGCAGCGGCAACCCGTTATTGATATAGTATTCCGGCGGCAGGTCCGGATCATCGACATCAGGTTGCTCATCCACTCCCCACATCCGATTCGTGAACGTACAGAGGATCACTTCACCGTCATCCAGCCCGTAGTACGCCGACATCGTGTAGAACTCTTCCCGCGTCTCTAACGTCCCGACCCGTCCGCGCTCCACGCATTTTACCGAATGCTTCGTCCATCCGTCATGCTCCAGCTCCAGCGACTGCCACTGCTTCCCGTCCGGGACCGCTCCCGTCTTGATCAGGTACTCTCCGTCCCCGATTTCGCCCGACAGCACCCCGATGAAGCTGAATCTATCGCCCGCTTTCGCCGGGATCGTCACTTTTTTCGCCATAATCGTATTCGGCGGAACGTTCACAAACGTTAACGTCACTTCTTCCTTCGGTTCCACCGTCACCGTCGCCACCGTTTCCCAGTCCGTCGCCGTAAACGACCCCGTCGGTCCGTAGCTGTACGTTCCGACCCGCTGGTCCCCCAGCGCTTTCAGCGGTCGCCGCCCATGCACCGAGCTCGTCACGATCACGTCGATCGTCGTCCACCCTTCCAGGTTCTGCTGCACGATCGTGTACTGCCCCGGCGTGACTTCCTGCACGTTCGGCGCGCTCGTCGTCGACAGTTGGAACGGCAGCAAGCCGGTTCCACCCGTCGCATAGTTGTAGTCCGGGAACCCGCTGTAGTCCGGGTTCAGATACGTCGTATTCTGCGTTACGACTCGCCCGGCCTGCAGGTTGCGCAAATTATAAGTGCAGCGAATATCCTTCTCAAGCGGCATCTGCGGAATCGAGAAGAGCCCGGTCAGCTTCCCGTAGAAATCCACCTTCGCGTCAACCGTCAGCGGTTCGTCCAGCGCCGGATCCGTGCTGTCCAGCGGCCGCGCCACACAGCTGATGCTGTCCACCGCCCAGACCTCGGTATCCAGCTTCGGGATTGAGATCCGGTACGTCTCGAGATTCATGTTATCGTGCATAACGGTCGACGGCGTAACCGCTTCTTCGCCGTTATAGTCAAGGTCCTGCGTCGGGCGTACATCCGTATCGCTGCGAACCTCGACGCCAAATTTCTGGTCCGAAAGCGGCGAGGCAACAACGCCGACCGTCAGCCGGCTTAGCTTCGCGTTGACCGCCGTCAAACCCGTTTCCGTCTTGAAGTAGCCCGCCGGCGTGAAGTCGTTCCCGCTCGCGTCAACTTCCTGAACGGTGAACGTGTAAGATTCGCCACGCAGCGTCATCAGCGCAACGTTCGGCCAGGTAACCTCCGTCGTCCCGTCCGGAAGCGGCTGAATCGCGGCTGAAGGAACGTCTTCGACGGGGCCGCCGACAACCTGACGCCGGACCTTCAGCCATACCGTCGGCCGCGGCGCGGGCCCAAGACCCCAAGCCTTTTTCCCGACGATCGGGCCGGACGGCGGAACGAACGTATTCGTCACGGTCAACCCATTCTCCGCCTTCGTGTAATTCGCCGGTTCGTAATCCGCGCCGCTCGCGTCAACTTCCTTCACTGTGAAGATATACGGCTCGTCCGCATGATCGCGCAGCTCAATCCCGGTCCATTTCGCTTCGACCGTTCCGTCCGGAAGCTCGACAAGCGGAGCCTCGGCGAGCGGGACTTCCTGAACCGGACCGCCCTGGATATTGCGGTAGAGCTTGAACCACACCGTCGGACGGACGGACGCTTCCCCGTTGACCCAGACCTTCGTCGCTGTAACTTCCGCCTTCGGCGGCACATAAGTATTCGTCAGGCTGAGCCTGTTCGGCGTCATTTCCGAGAGCTGGATCCCGCCCGGCTGGTCGATCGTTTCCGTGAAATTCTCCGGAACGTTCGGCTGATGCACCTTATATGTCAGCGGGTTCCCATCCTCGTCCGTTATCGGCAGCGTGATCGTGTTCGTCGTCCCGCCGCCAGACGGGAAGTCGACCGTATAGGTATTTCCTTTGTTGTCCGTAACCGTCGCCAAGGTTGCCGGCGGTGTCGCCGGTCCGCCGATCCAGTTGATCTCGACCTGGAGCGGAGCGCGCGGAACGACGTACGTATTCGTGACCGTCAGCGTCGCGTTATCGATCCCCGTGCCAAAGTTCGCGACCGGAGCTTCCTCAACCGTATAAGTATACGGCCGGCCCATCTGATCCATTGCGTTCAGGTTCGGGACAACCTCCGTCCAGACTTTCGGATCCCCAGCCGTCGCGTTCGCCACGGTCAGCGTATAAGTTCCAACCGTTTCGCTTCCAGCCACGCCGGCCGTCGTCCGTTTCAACGTAAACGTCACGTTTACCGGACGGCCGCCGACCCATTTCTTCGTCATGACCAGATTTCCGTCCTGATTGAACGGCGTCGGCTTGAACGTATTCGTAACAAGCAATCCGGCTTCAACCTTGGTCCAGTTCGCGGTTAATCCGTTGACCTCCTGAACCGTGTACGTGTACGGCTGACCGTTGAAATCGGTTTCATCGACGCACCACTTCGCATCCAGCGTCACCGAATCCGGTTCGCTCGCCCCAGCGGCCGGGGTCAGCGTCACCGGGTTCGCCGTTTCACAGGATAAGCCCGTAACCGTCTGCAGCTCGCCTGCCGGGACCTGCGTCGCCATCCCGCCGCCGACCGAGCGGAAGAGCGCCAATTCAATCGGAGCGCGCAGCATCTGCCCCTTGATCCAGGTCTTCTGGCCCGTCAGCGAAATAACCGGCGGGACATAGCGATAGACAATCTCCATCCCATTTTCATTCGGATTCGGATAATTCGGGACCGGCTGGTCGTTATGAATCGTATACGTATACGGACGTCCATAAGTGTCCGTCGCGGGCAGGTTCGGCCAGGTTTTTTCCGTCGTTCCCGGCGGGACCGCGACCCCGGTTTCGACCGTTTCCGGCGGCAGGCCCTCAATAACGCGCGTCAGCGTAATCTGCACGCCCGGTTTCGGGTCCGGCCCGCCCTGCCAGGTAATCTTGCCGACCTGATCCAGGAGCGTCGGCGCGAAGGTATTCGTAACCGTCGTCGCGTTCGTCTGCGTCCTCGTGAAATTCGGATGGCCCGCGCTGACCTCCTGAACCGTGTAGACATACGGCTGACCGGCATCGTTCGTTTCCGCGACGCACCACCCCGCCGTCAATTCGTCCGGATCGGCCGCGGACATCGTATGATCCGGCGTCAGCGTTACCGGATTTTCGCTCGCGCAGGGATCGCCCGGCGTCAATGGCGTCGATCGCAGTTCAGAAGCGGGAACCTGCTCCGCGGGCGCGGTTCCGACCTGGCGGAAGAGCGCCAGTTGGATCGGCTGACGCAGCGTCTGCCCCATGCTCCAGATTTTCTTCCCGGAAATATCGACCGTCGGCGCCTGGTACCGGTACGTAACCTTCAACCCGTTCTCTTCACGCGTGTAATCGCCGACGCTGCCGGAATGATGATGCAGCGTATATATATATGGGTTCCCGTCGAGGTCGGTCGCCGGAAGGCCCGACCAGGTCTGCGTCGTCGTCCAATAGGACGAAGCCGGGACCGTCGCATCCGGGTTGACCGGGATCGCCGTTTCCGTTCCTCCCGCGATCTTTCGCTTCAGCGTCACCGTCACCGCCGGTTTCGCGTCCGGGCCGCCGACCCATTCGATTTCGCCGGTCACGTCGCCGTTACTGTTATTAATCATCGGCGGGACATAGGTATTCGTGACCGTCTGGCCCGCTTCAGCCTTGGTATAGTTCGCCGGCGCGGCCGTCTCAACAACCGTATAACCGTACGGCGTCCCGTCCAGCTGCGTCTTCGGCAGGTCGGTCCATTCAACCGTGTTTGTCGCCACGCCCGCGGCCGTCGCCGCCGGGATCGTCTTCGGATCGCCGGACCCGCCGTAGAGATTTCCATCCTGCATCAGCAGCAGCTCAACAGCCGGACGCAGCAACGCGCTCCCGTTCACCCAGTTTTTCGTCCCAGTGACAGTGATCCGCGGCGGAATATAACGCAGGTGGATCTTCAAATCTTCGTTGACCGGGATTTCGGTCGTTCCGTCCTCGTCGACCTTCTGATACAAACCGGGGACGGTCACAACGTCGACCATATATGTATACAGCTTGCCGCTCGGATCGCGTTCGTCGAGGCCGGTAAACACGTTCGACAGCGTCCCGTCCGGAATATTCACCGGCGCGCCGACCGCTTCCTTCGTCCCGCCATCGGTAATCCGGTACAGCTGCATCCTGACCGCCGGCCGCGTCAGCGTACCGCCGTCGAGCCAGACAATTTCGCCGGTTTTGGAAACCTGATTCGGGAAGAACTTATTCCGAACGGTCATGCCCGTATTCTGACCCGTCAGCTCGTTTCCGGCGTCGTCAACCTTCTTGAACGTTCCCTCCGCGAACGCCGGCACGGTCGTTTCGTCGACACGGTACACATACGGTCTTCCCTGCGGATCGTTTTCCGGCATGTCTTCCCAGGACGCCGTCCCTTCGGCGACGCCCGTCGCCGTCGTCGCATCGATCGTCTTCGAGCCGACGGCTTCTTCCGCCGCCATCGAATCGCTCTTCCGATACAGCGTCAGCGTCACATCCGGACGCGTCAGCGTTTCGCCGCCGATCCATTGCTTCGTTCCAATCAGGCCCGATAAATAAGTATTCGTAATCGTTCGCGTCGCCGCGTCGATCGTCTTCCGATATTTCAGCGAATCCGGATTCGCCGTGTCCAGTTCCTCGTCTACCGAGAATTCGTACGGAACGCCCTCTGGATTGTTGACGTTCGTATACCAGACAACCGCGTCTTCCGTATTTCCCGGATTCGTTCCATCCTCGATCCGAACGCCGTTCTCCGTCGCGTAGGTTTCTCCGGCCTTGGTAAACAGCTCGCTGACAGGAACTTTCTCAGCCGTTCCGGCCGCGACCTTTCGATACAGCGTCAGCGTCACCGCCGGCCGCGTCGATCCCGCCCCGCCGCTCCAGACCTTCTTCGCATTAATTTCAGCTTTCGGCGACACGTACTGATTCGTTACCGTCAGAATCCCGTTGTCAACCGTTTTCACGTACAGCGGCGTCAGATTCTCGTCTTCATCGATCGTAAAGAGATACGCGATCCCGTCGGGATTCTTTTCATTCGTGTACCATTTCACGATCAGCGGGTCGCCGTCACGGATCGTCACGCCGTTTACCGCCGCATAATCCGAGGCTGGATGCGCCGCGTCCGTGAACAGCTCAGCCGCCGGGACCTTTTCCGCCGTGCCGCTCGGAATGCTTCGGTACAGCGTCAGCGTCACATCCGGACGCGTCAGGCTGGACCCGCCGATCCATACTTTGTTGCCGAACTTCTCGATCTTCGGCGAACGGTATTTGTACGTCAGCGTCAGCGTATCGTTCTCGGTAATGACCGTCGGCGTCGTTTCATTCTTAACCTTATCGAAATTCGTCTGGGGCGCCGTATCGTCGATCCAGTATTTGAATTCCTCGCCAGTCGCCTGATCCGTCTTCGGGAGATTTTCCCAGACATTCTTCCAGTCATGACTCGCGGCGGCGTTTTTATCCAGCGTCACCGTGCCGATCACTTCGACCGCCCCGGTCGGACGCTTCCGCTTCAGCTCGATGGTAACGCTGTCGCGGTCGCTTTCCTGGCCGCCAACCCATTTCACGTCTCCGGTAACCTTCCCGTCCCCATTGACGAGCGGCGGTTTATAGGTATTCAGGATCGCCATTTCGCCGTATGCAGCCGCCGTCGCCGCGTCATACGCGTACGTCTTTTCATAATTCGCCGGCGCGGTCGTCGACGTCAGCGGATCGCCGGTGGGCGTCAGCCCATCCCCGATCTCTTCGTCAAAATAATAGACAACCGGCGAACCGTTCCGATACGTCTTCGGAACGTACCAGTAGAACGACTGCGTCAGGAGCCCGGCCGCCGTCGATTCGGGGACCGAAACCGTCCCCGCCGTCTCGTACGTCACGCCCGGCGTCGATCCGTTCGTAAAGATCGCCGCCGGAAGAAGGTCTCCGCCGACCGATTCCGGCTTGACGAAGCGTCCGTCCTCCGTCTTAATATACAGCCCAACCGTAATCGCCGGACGTTTCAGCGTCGACGCGCCGTTCCAGTTCTTCGTTCCCTTGATTTCAACGTATTCGATCCGATACGTGTTAACGATCTCCATGCCGTTTTCCGTCTTGTCGTATCCCGACGGCGTTAACGGCGCTTTATTCGCGTCCGTCTCGATCAGCGTATACGTATACGGGCGGCCCATGCTATCTGTCTTCGGCAGGCTGTCCCATTTCTTTTCAACCGTCCATTTTTTATCGCCGTTCGCTTCCGTCGCCGCAGTTCCAATCGCGGCCGCCGTCGAAACGTCGATCGGATCGCCGACCGTCTCCGCCGTTCCGCCCGGAACCGTCCGGCTGAGCTGCATGTAGCTTTCCGGCTTCCCTTCAGGCCCGTTAATCCAGCTCGCCGTTCCCGTCAGCGGCGCGTCCGCCGTGTACGTCGGGACTTTATACGTGTTGGTTATCTTTTCCAGCTGCGGATTCCCATTCGCCGCCGCGGTCGTTTCGTGCGTCACCGTCCAGTTTTCCGGATCGGGAAGCGTTTCTTTAACCGAGTAAACGTACTTCACGCCGTCAATACCCGTTTCGTGAACGCACCAGGTCTTCGCGATCGTCTGCGTTGCGTTCGCGTCCGTCGCATCCGTGCTTGGCGTCAGCGTGACCGGGTTCGCCGTTTCACAGGTCTGTCCCGTCAGCGCTGCCTGCAATTCCGTATCCGGAACATCCGTCGGATCCCCCGCTGCGCCTTCCGGCTTCCGTTGCAGCGTTAAGGTAATATTCTGACGGAGCGTCTGTCCGTTTTCCCAAACCTTTTCCGCCGAAATCGGGATCACCGGCTGAACGTACTGATTCGTGACAGTATAC
The DNA here is from genome assembly GCA_001717545.1 of Anaerolineaceae bacterium oral taxon 439. NCBI lineage: Bacteria > Bacillati > Chloroflexota > Anaerolineae > Anaerolineales > Anaerolineaceae > Anaerolineaceae bacterium oral taxon 439. The sequence continues at coordinate 2,631,274 of CP017039.1, forward strand.
CCGTCGATATTCCCGACCTGCGCAACAGAACCGTTGATTGTCGTCTGATAATTCTGAAGTTCCGTACCATTCGCTCCATCGCGGTTTTCCTTAACCGTGTAAACGATTCGGGTCCCATCCGATTTGACCGAAGGTAAGTTCTTAAACTCGCCGAGCCAGGTATTCTCATCGGCCGGGTCTGCGTTCGCATCCGTCAGCGTCAGCGACTTGTCCTCAACCTTGACGCCGTCCGCGTAGAGATCGATCGTAACCGCCGGACGTGTTTTCCCATCCCGCCAAACCTTCTTCACCGGGAACGCGACGTTCTTCACGCCGGTCACCGAGTTCGACGTGCCAAACAGCGCGCCCATCGAATACGAGACCGCAAAAGAGTTCGTCGACGTATCGTATCCCGTTTCGTAGTTCGACGCCGTGTCCGGTCCGATCATCGGCAAGTCGAAATAATGTTTCGAGAGCGGCTCGATTTTCTGACCCGCCTTAAGCTCGATTCGTACCGCCGTAACCGTGGACCAGTCGGCGGCCGTCGCCTGCCAGGCGCAGCCGCCCGCTCCGGCGTCTTGAACACCGACGACCGGATCCATCGTCGGATTCGGAGTCGTACAGTATTTAATATCGTACTTATCGGTCGCATTTCCGGTCGCCGGACCCGTCATCACGCCGTCGAACTGCGAGTTGCGCGCCGGAGAAGTCGAACCGGGGATCTGATAGTTCGAATCACCTATCCGCGGCAGTACGTCATAAATCAGGACGTTCCCTTCCGAGGTTGTCGACTGGTTATTGATTTGGATCCGGTAAACATACGGCTCGTTCAATGGCACCGGCGCGTCAGTCTTTCCAGCTGGCTTTCCCGCGGGGAAGATGAATTTCTCGGAGTTGACGACCGTCGGGATTGTCGCATTGAACGTCGCGTTCATCCGGATCGTCAAATCACTTGTCGATCCGTCGTTGTTCAGGTCGAGAACGTCCGGACGCGGGTACGTATTCGGGTTATGCGCCGGGTTCGTGTCCACCCCGTTCCCGATCCCAAACACCAGGTTTCCGCTCGCGTCTTTCGCAGCATACGGACGATTGGAAGCGTTCGTTTCTTTCGTAATCGAGGCGACATCTTCCCATTTCCAGAAATAGTGAACTTCATTTGCCTTGTCGCTGGGAATCTGTCCCGCCTGCGCGGCGTGTTTCGTCTCATAAATCGAGACAAGCGGCATCGGGATCGCGTCCTCGTTGATCTTCAATTTGAACCACATCCGCAGCGGAACGCAACCGTTCGCCGGCGGATTTTTCCAAACATCTCGCGTTTTAAAGTCTTTAAATTTGATCTTAACCGCTTTCAGTCCCGTTCCCTGAAAATCGGGAATGACCGTCGCAGAATCCACATACGACGCGATCGAAGCGTTCGTTGCCCCCCCCGCCCAGGTTTCGACCGTGTAGCCGGTATAATCCGCGCCAGGGGGAAGGAGCGCCGTGACCGAGAGACCTTTAATCATGGCGAAATCACATAGAGTCACATAGGTCCGTGCATCGAGCTGCGAACCAAGCTGGGTCGCGCCCTGACCAACGTTCGCGCTTTCCATCACAAAGCTCGGCGCCTTATACGTGTACCAGATCGGCGTACTCGGAACGGACAGCTGGCTCGGGACGTTCCCGCCAGGCAGCATCAGTTCCTGGTCAATCGAGGCATAGTTACAGAAAGCGTTCAGGTTCTCCGAGCCGCTCCCGTCCGGTTTACATTTCATCGGGGGCTGATCCAGTTGGGTCGTACTTCCCGGTTTGAACGGATATTGATGGAACGTTTCCTGATACGGATTAAGCAATTTCTCATCGAGGTGGATCGTGAATGCCCAGCCCGCGGGGAGCGTTTCCCCGGGGTCAAAAACAAATTCAAGACGATCGTACTTTCGGGTATTCCCGCCTAACGTCGCGTATGGCGCGCCCGCGTCAGCCGCTGCAATCTGCGCTGCAACCGCAGCGTCCGCATCCGGATCGATATCCGTGAGATACGTATCGCTTGAACCGGTGCTCGGCGTGACCGTAAGAACGTCGTACCCGCTTCCATCGCTTTTATAAGCGTGAATCTTAAGCTTTTGAACGATGGCCTGTTGATAAGAATAAGGGCGGCTAGCAAAACGAATCTTCGAGATGAATAACCGCGGGTCGAGATTATAATCGACAATTTTGTTGATATGAAGCCCGTTGCTGTTGCGGTTTTTAACCGAAATTGAATGTCCAAAGTTCGCCAGATCCAGCGATCCGAGCGCAAAATTGCGCGTATCCGGCCAGTATCGATCTTTCGCCAAGTTCGTGGGCATCGACCCCAACAGCCTGAACTTGAGCGTATCCGCCGCATTGGAGAGCGTTTCAAACTGAGGATCATAATTAACAGGCTCCAGATCCTTAAGCGTTCCGCTCATGACTATCTCTTTATTGACGATCGCGTTCGGGTAGCGTAAACAGAACCCCTTATTATTCAGTCCGTCCGTGATTGCGTTTCGAATTTGAGTGTGATCGGTTGTGTCGGCAATCGCCCCTTTCACGTCATAATCCAGGACGAGCTGATTCCCGACCTGTGTCCAGCCGGGACTGAGCGCCGCATCAAAAACCGCCGTACAAGTCGATTGGACAGCTGTTCCCGAGCTCAAATCCACGCAGGGATACGTCGGCAGGTCAATAACCGCCTTCCCTTTCGGGAAATAGCGCATCTTGGCGCCAATGTTTGAAAAGTTCGGCGGATTCGCCGTCGTGACGTGATACCGAAGCGGAGATGTCTGAGCCGGGTCAATGTAGGTAAACCCGCCGCTCGTGATTCCATTGCCGGCGTAAAGGTTTTGGTTATCGGCGTAGTTAGCATTATCAAAATCCGGAGAGCTATTAAAAAGCCACATCGTCGGCGGATCGTTCGCTAAGACGAACGGGTCCGCCATCGGGGAGGCTTCCTCGATCAGGGAACCATCCGACGCGAGCAGTTCCGTTTTCGGCGAAACAACAACGCCATTCGGAATGACGTTCTGAACATGATTTAGGATATTGACGTCGAACGATCCTTTCGTGACAACCGAAATATCTTTCAACGAGATTTCGACGTACATGTTATTCGCATCGGCAGTGACCCTGTAGGTCTTGGCTAACGAATTTCCGGCAGTGTCAACTCTATAATAGGAAGGGATGCCGCTGAAATACTTCTTTGGAAAAGTCAGCCGAATCTTTCCTCCTGTCAGCGTCGAGGTAAGCGTCGTACCGTCGAGCTTGACGGACATAACTTTCATGTCATTGTAATGATACCCACCTGGGGGATTCGTCGCCGTACCTTGACCGAGACGCGAAATGGAGACAATCGCTCCGCGTCCCTGCGCGATCGCGGCGCCAGCGAAACCCAGGAATCCGATCGCGGCGATCAGCAGCCAAATAAAACGAGTAAATCGGGTCATTTTCATTTTTACAGCTCCTATCCAGACGACAAAACAAATAATCTAACGCATCTATTCAATTATTTAATCCCGAACGGAATACGCCTGTCCCATTCCACATCATGGTCATATCCCATTTTTCGGCCTGATCTGCGTCGCCGCTATACACAGGCCTGACTTCCCGGCGAGAGAAGCAAAACGCCGAACGCTCCTCCGATCGCTTTCGCAAACCACATCGACGCTGTCAGCAAACAGACCAGAAGATCATTCATTGCCGGACTTCGCCCATTCAGCCCTGAAAGCCTCATTCGATTACCTTTCTCGTTAGAATGACCGAGCCCTTTCAATCAGGCAGTCGTTCATTATACCTTTTTTCTACTTATTTTGTCAGACCGCTTATTTTTTCATTAAGCCGCGTCCATTGATCAATAAAGATCAGATACATTACCTGACATCAGGCAACGCTGAACAGACCCTGCGCCCACCCGTTCGCATGCGCGTTTCCCGGCAGCTGGTTCCAGAAGCTTCCGGTTATCGATATCCGGTCGCGCCGCCCGTTCGCATGCGCGTTTCCCGGCGGCAACCGCAATCGGTTATCCACAGCGCAGCGTCAGAATCAAGGGGCAAAGACAACCAACAGATGACTGTCCGAAAACACGATCCTGATACGACATACGGCAACCTCCTGCTTTCTCTTCCTGACAATCCTTTATGACGCGATACACAGCTGAAAACGAGTCCCAGATGAGTTGAATGAAGCTGATAGCGTTTGTATTCCATAAGAATTATAACGGATTTTTTAATAAAAATTCAGGAAAGTCTGGATTCAAACCGATCGAAAGAATTTCAGTGAATTTTCTCCCTCTATCCCTCTGAAAAGTCATAGTTGAACGAGCGATCCGAACCCGCTACCCTTCGCTTAACGTCATTATTTCGCTATCAAAGAAAGGAACAGCACATGACACAACCGAACCAGTCTAAGGACCAGCGCCGCGAAACGTTCCCGGTCGTCGGGACGCCCGAATCCGGCGGCGATTTCGAAATCGTCGCGATTTCCGCCGGAGAAGGGAACGGTTGGAAATTCAGCGAAGACGTCCTCCGCCGTTCGCTCGCTCTTTTTGACGAAGCGCAATGCTTCATTGATCATCTTCAGCCGGGCGCTGCCGCCCGGCATTCCGTCCGCGATCTCGCCGGGATCCTGCGCGAACCGCGCTGGGACGAACGCACGAAAGCGATCTGCTGCCGGCTGACGCCGCTGGGCCCGGCCGCAGAGCTGCTGAAACGGGTCGGGGCGGCCGTTTTAGCCGAACCGGATATCCGCTCGAACGTCGGCTTTTCCGCCGACCTCGGCTTCAGCGCCGACGGCCGCGTCGTTACCGAGCTGAAACGCGTTTACTCGGTCGATCTGGTCGTGAATCCGGCGCGCGGCGGCGCGTTCAAAGCCGCGCTCGAAAAACTGTCGCTCGTAAACGGCGGAGAATTCGATTCGCTCCGCGACGCGTTCAGCGTTCGCGGCGAAGAATCCAAACGCGAAACGGACGCCGAAAAAAAGCTCTGCGCCGCGCTCCTGGACGAATCGCTCCGCGCCGCCCGGCTCCCCGCCCCGGTCGGGGACCGGATCCGCGCGAAGTTCGCGGGAACCGTCTTTTCGCCCGAGGCGCTGCGCGCTGAAATCGAAGACGCCCGCGTCATGCTCAGCGCGGTAACCGGACGCGAAGCGGTTCGCGGCGTTTCCCCTGCCGCTTCCGCCCGGATGACTGACGGCACGGACGAAATTACCGCGGCGCTGCATGACCTTCTCGGCGCGGAACGGCCCGCGGAGCTGAGCGGGCTCCGGACCGCGCGGCTGAGCGGAATCCGCGAATTTTATACGTTGGTAACCGGAGACGTCGATTTTCATGGCGGCTACGATCCCAGCCGGGCGCAGTTCGCGACGACCGCGGACCTGCCGGGAATCCTGAAAAACGCGCTGAATAAGCTCGTGGTCCAGCGCTGGGATGAGCTCGGTCGGAGCGGCTACCGCTGGTGGGAGCCGATCGTCACCGTTGAACATTTCAACAACCTGCAAACGATCAGCGGCGTCCTCGTCGGCGAAATCAACCTGCTCCCGAGCGTCAACGAAGGCGCGCCGTACGCGCCTCTCGGCGTTAAAGAATCGAGCGAAAGCGGAAGCTGGACTAAGTACGGCGGTTATCTCGGGCTGACGATCGAGATGTTCGAGCGCGACGACACGCTTCGCCTCCGGCACTTTCCGCAGAAATTAGCGACCGCCGGGCTGCGCCGAATCTCAGCGCTCGTCGCCGCCGTTTTCACGGACAACGCCGGGACCGGACCGACGCTCGCCGACGGGAAAAACGTCTTCGACGCGGCGCATCATAATTCAGGGACGGAGCCGCTGAGCGCCGAAGCCTGGGAAAAAGCTTCCGCTGCGATCTATAACCAGCCGCTCCTGATCCCGACCGGCGGGGTCCAGCCCAAACAGGCCGTCGACGCCCGCTACCTGATCGTCCCGCGCGGACTGCGGCTGACCGCCGAAAGGATCCTGTACCCGACGCTCGCTTATGCGCCGACGATCCACAGCGAAAATCTCCAGCGCGGCCATCAGGGCGACGTCCTGACCTGTCCGGAGTTCAGCGACGCGAACGATTGGGCGGCCGTCGCCGATCCGAAGCTGACCCCCGCGATCTTTATCGGCGAACGCTTCGGACTCCTGCCCGAAATTTATATCGCCGACGGTCAGGTCAGCGGCGCGCTGTTTACCCATGACGAGGTCCGGATCAAAGCGCGTCATTTCCTGTCGGTCTTCACGGCGGACCACCGCCCGCTGTATAAATCGAACGTCGCCGGCGAATAAGCGCCGGGTACTGGATCTTCATTGTTACATTAATTAATGAAAGGAAGGAACCACAATCATGAAACAAGTCCTCACCTCACGGAAATTCTGGGCGGCGCTCGTCGCCCTCCTCTACTCGTTTCTGAGCGCGCTCGCGCCCAACTTCCCGATCAGCGAAGAGCTGGCGGTTAACGTTGTGACCGTTCTTGCCGCTTATATTCTCGGCGTCGCGCTGGAAGACGGGCTCAGGGGATCGAACCCGGCTCCGAAACGGCCCGCGACAAAAAAATCGCCGGAAGCCTGAAGCGCACGGAGAGCGGAATCGCCGGGTGAAGCTGCCCTGAGGATAAGGGGACACCCCTTATCCTCAAAAAATCCCGGCTTCAGCGGGGACACGCCCCGCTCCTGATATCAGAGGGAATACTATGCGCAACGATTTCACCTTTTATCTCAACCTGATCCGCGGTCTCGCCGCTGACGAAGCCGGAAAGCGTTTCCCGGATGCGATGCTTCGATCCGCGCTGCGTCAGGCGCTGAACGATTATCAGCGCGCCTTTCCGAGACTGCGAACCGTCCCGGCGCGCGCCGCCTTCGTCGACGAATTCAGTCTCAGGATCAACGTCCCGGTCCCAGAGGACGAGATCATCGTCGGCCTGCGTCTCCCCAATCCTGAAAGCGAGATCGTCCTCCTCGAAGGCGACACGGTCCACCGCGAAAACGGCCACCTCCTTCTCCGGCTCGCTCCCGAACTCCATCGCCGCGTCCGCCGGATCGGCGCTTCGAAAATCGATCTCGTCCTCAGCGCGCCGCAAACCGTCGCTGGACTCGACGAAAACATGACCGAAACGACCGTCCCATCGCGGCACGCGTCGACGCTCGCGAAAGGAGCCGCGGCGGCCGCGTCCGGTATTCGTGCCGCCGCCGTAACCGAGGTTCATGGGAAACGCGTCGAAGAAATAACCGCGCTCAGCTCGGCGGCGAAAACGCTCTTCAGCGAATTCCGCGGCGAGCTTGCCGAACTCGGAATGACGGAAACCGGCTGCATCAGCGCGCTCCCGAACGGACCGTCTTTTCCGATCTGAAGGAGGGAAAATGAGCGAAAGGAACCCGCCGCCGGACTGGATCCCCGGCGAAAACTGCGACCTGATCCTGGCGCATGCGAATCATGAGCCGGTTCCGCTGGTCTGCGCGCCGACGCGCTATGATCCGACCGGTTCGCGCGTCCGGATCCATTACGAAGTCTATCCGAACGAGGACCCGAACGGACCGCCGCGAAAAATCCGCCATCTCTGGTTCCGTGCGCTGATCGCAGAACGGGTCCTCGCGCCGGACGGGTCGTTCTTCCCGGTCGACGGCGAAGCGCTGCGCCGGCGGCTGATCCGGATCCTTCGCGAGGAAAAAGACCTGACGTTGACGACGAGAGCCGGAACGATTCTCGGTCTTTATGGAAAGGATCATGTCGTCATCCGGTCGATCTACGCCGAAGCGGAAACGCTTGAAATTCATCTCAGCACGCTGAGCCTGAACGATCTTCCGCCAGCCGCGAAGGATACCTGGCTCGCCGAAGCGCTCAACGCGCGTTCCCGCTGGGGAACGGCCGTCTGGCGATAGCCCCGTTCCCTTCTATATTAAATAAGGAGTATTCAGATGCCCTACCCGTTATCTTCAGCCGTTCAGCCCGGCGATCCAACCCTCGCCGATCAGTATAATCAGTTGCGCAGCGACGCCCTTCGCCTCGGCGCGTCCGAAAGCGAAGCCGTCCCCCTCGCCGGGCTTCTCCGGGCGTACCGTTCGCCGCTCCGGTTCTCAATTCGCGGGACAACGCTTCAGCTCGAAGCTTCCGAAAACGATCCATGCGCGCTCCTCATCAACGGCTTCGCGCTCGAAACGAAAGCGCCGCTGACGCTGACCCCAACGGGGTTCCCTGCCGGAGAACGGATCGCCGTCTGTGCGCTGCGTTCCGCCGGATCCCCCTCGTTCACGCTGACCGCGAAAAAAGCGAACGAACCGATCGGCGTGGACGAACGGAAACTCGCCGAACTGACGCTGACCCCGGAAAGCACGATCGAATCCTTCCGCCTGACCGACGCTGACAGCGTCGCCGATCCGGACGGCGCCGGCGAAGGCTGCACCGCGCGTTGTGACGGGCGCTTAACGCTCGTCAGCGGCAATCCCTGCCCCGCGTTCGACGTCCCGTCGGCCGATACGCTCTGCTGGACCCCGTATCAAGGCAACGAAATCGCCCTTCTCCGCCCGAATCAGGGGTGGCGGACCTACCGGTTCGACGAGCTGCGTCTGCCGCTGAGCGGGATGGACGCGACCGCCTGCCAGGATATTTTCGTTGGGAAGGGCGCCGCCGGCGTCGAGCTGCGCTCGGTTCCCTGGTCGTCGTTGACGAACCGGGCGCAGCCGCTTGCCCGGCGGGACGGCGTCCTTGTTCTCGAAGCCGATCCGGGCCTCCGTTACGTGGGAACGATCGCGCTGAGCGGAGCCGGGAAAACCCGCGACACGCTCAGCGAACGCAATATCTGGAATCTCTATGGACAGGAATTCCGACCGCTCCGGAAATCAGCCGCAGCCGCACAGCTGGGTCCCGCCGCCGTCAGCCGTTGGTCTCCCTACGTCCGCGACAAAAATGCCGTTGTCAGCGCAGTGATCGGCCTGAGTCAGGGCGATTTTTCTCTGACCGCGGTCGGCTCGCTCCATGCCGTCAGCGCGGGAAGCTACGCCGTTCTCGGGATCGCGATCGACGCCGACCTTGACGATCCCGACCTGATCCTGAACAGCGCCGACCTGGCCGCGCATGCGGCTGCCCCCGGTCCGCTCCATGCGCTGATTTCCAGCCGCGGAACGACGCGCCACCTCGGGAAACACGTTTACGCCATGATCAGTTATTCATCCGGCCCCGGACAAATCTTCAACGGCAGCTTCCTGGCGCAGGATCAAATCGGCCTCTGCGGCGGATTTTACGGGTAAACCGGCTCCGGTCCGGACCGCTGCCGATAATAAAACGCCAACGGTCGAAAAAACCGGAATGCCAATTCAAGTATAATCGTCACATGCTTAACACGTTGATTCTTCTGGTCGGCGACCTTTTCGTCGTCGTTTTTCAGGGCTTTTATATGGGCGTCGGCATTCGTCAATCTGCCGGCGTCCAAAATATTCTGGGCATGACCGTTCCAACCCTGGCCGTCTGGCTCGTGCTCAGTCTCCCTTTAGGCGTCTACCGCGACATTCCGAACCATGAGGAACGCGCCGCCGTCGTTCCCAAAACCGACGCGAATCGGAAAGGCTTCGCCGCGCTTCGCCGGAACCTGCGAAACCTGGGCCAGCTGCTGAAAAAGTCGATCGAATCCGAACGTCTTCTCTCGTTAGCTGCGGTCTGGCTGGGGACCTCCGCCTTTGCCGTCCTGTATCAGACATGGTATTGGAACGCAGTTCTGAAAGTCGGGATCCCCTTTTCGATCCGATTCGCAATTTATTTTGCAGTTTTCGGCGGGAACCTGCTGATCCTCTGGCGTGCCGGCTGGACGCTTTTTATCGCGGTCCGCGTTTTCGCGCGAAAATTCGTCCCCATCCGCGTCGCCTGCTACCTGATAACGTTGGGAATCGTCCTGTTCCAGCTTCCCGCAATCCTACTGACCGTTCGTTACAACGACCGGCGCTTCACGCTCGAAAACGTCGAAACGGTCCCCGGCCGGACCGCGATCGTCTTCGGGGCTGGCGTTTACCTGAACGGGAAACCTTCCGGCGTCCTGAGCGACCGCGTTAAAACCGCCGCCGCGCTGTATCAGGACAGAAAAATCGATACGATCCTGCTGAGCGGGGATAATTCCGCCGAAAGCCGACGCGAAGTCGACGTCATGGCCGAGCTCAGCGCCGAACTCGGCGTCCCCGAGAAGGCGCTTCTCCGCGATAATCTCGGCTTCAGCACGATCGAAACCTGCCGGAACGCCGTCGAAACCTTCAAGCTGCATGAAGCGGCGCTGATCACTCAGGATTTTCATACGACCCGCGCGCTGTATAACTGCGATCAGTTCGGATTGAACGCGATTTCGGTCGCTGCCGACCGCGCCTCCTATAATATCTTTGGATGGGCGATGTGGACGCTGCGGGACTGGAGCGGGCTGACGCTGAGCTGGCTTTATTTCAGGGGTCGGTAAATCCTTCGGATTAGATTATACTAATTACAGCCTGGTAATTTTTATTCTTTCTTTAACCTCACAGCCCTCCAACTATGCTAAAATTAATCCGACGGTTCAAGGGAATGAATCGTCGAATCGTTCCGATCAGAGCAATGAATTGAGGATTTTTATGAAAAAATATATATGCCCCGCGTGCCAGTACATTTATGATCCGTCCGTTGGCGATCCCGACAGCGGAATCGAACCCGGAACCGCGTTTGAAGACATCCCGGACGATTGGGTATGCCCGATCTGCGGCCTTGGCAAAGCTGATTTCGAGCTCTACGAAGAATAAAGGTCTTTTATTGGCTGAACGCGATCGGGCGCGGACAGGAACCGCGCCTGATCGTACGTCGTCCCGAACCGGATTCCGGGAGAATCCGTTCGGAAAAATCAAAAAAAGGGAGATTAGAAAATGGAACTCAAAGGTTCGAAAACTGAAAAAAATTTAATGGCGGCGTTCGCCGGCGAATCGCAGGCGACAAATAAGTATGCCTTCTACGCTTCCGCGGCGAAAAAAGAAGGCTATGAGCAGGTCGCCGCAATCTTCACCGAAACCTCCGGCAATGAGCGGGAACATGCCAAACTCTGGTTCAAATATTTGCATAACGGCAAAGTCCCGTCCACCAGCGTCAACCTGCTGGATGCCGCCGCCGGCGAAAATTATGAGTGGACCGACATGTACAAATCGTTCGCCCAAACCGCCCGCGAAGAAGGATTCATGGAAATCGCAGCCAGGTTCGAGCTCGTCGGAAAGATCGAAGCGGCTCACGAAAAACGCTATCGAAAATTAGCCGCCAACCTCGACGACGGCAAGGTTTTCGACCGGGACGAGGAAGTCGTCTGGATTTGCCGCAACTGCGGTCATCTTCATCTTGGGAAGAAAGCCCCGGAAATCTGCCCCACCTGCGCGCATCCGAAAGCTTTCTTCGAAATCGCCGCCGATAATTACTGAAACCGCTTGAGTTCTCATTAAAGAGACGGGAACGGGCTGCCCTTTATCGAAAAGACAGCCCGTTTTTTTATTCAACCGCGCAAATCTTATTTTCTCTTCCGACCGCCCGGTTCAGTCAAAGCTGTCCCGCGCGGACAGCCTCGTCAAGCTCCGCGCGAACCTCCGCCGGAATCACGAACTCAGGCGCGCCCATCGAACCCGGCCCGACATCATACTTACCGAAAACAATCACCAGCTCGCCGAGATCGTTAAAATAGTAACCGTTATTCTCCCGAACAGCCGCCAGAACGACGTCCCAATCCAGCGGTTCGTCCGGTTCCGTCAGCCCGTCGATCCAGAAAACCTGATTTTCGTCCGCCGCCATGCGCAGGCGCATCTGCCGCAGGATTTCGTCACGCAAAATCGCCGCCGCGCTTCCCGGGATGAAATAACCGTCGAGCTCGATCAGCGCACGCGTCCGCCGGTCAAAGTTGAAAAACGACGTCGTATAATAAGACGACCCCGCCGCCGAATAATACGTCAGCGCCAACGTCAGCGTCGAACCGCCCCCGTCCGAAACCCGGAAATCATAGCCAACCTGATAATGCGGCGCGTCTTCGACCGTGTAATCCGATAAAATCGCCCGCGCGTCGTTCGCGAATTCGTCAATAACCGTGTACGCGGCCGAGCGGAACCGCTCGTTAAGGTCCGCCTCCCGCGCCGCGTCGGCCAGCCCGCGGATTTCCGGGACGCGGACAAACGCCTCGTAAAATCCGATCCGATTTCGATATTCGATCGATTGGATAAAATGAACCCCGTCCGGATCGCCGGATTTTTCGGAATCGCCCGCCGCGAAAGCCGCGTTTTCGAGCCGTTCGCCCGATCCCGTCGAAAAAGCGTCATGCGAACCCGGGGCCTCCTGAATCGTCGCTTCCGCCGTATCGCTCGGACCCGGCGCGGGATCCTGCCACACTGACTCGACGCTCCCGTCCGGGGCAAAATACGAGCCGGGCCAGGCCTCCGTCGGAGACTGCGCCCGAACCGCCCCCGCCGCCAGCGCCGCGGCGCAGAAAACTATAGCGATCGTCTTTTTCATCAGGGATTTCCATCCTTTCCACTTCTTCCTGAAGTCGGACGCCGGGACGGATCCGCTCCGGCATCCAACTTTACCCTGCTTACTGATTGAAAATCGTTTTATCCATCTCGGTCAGAACGCCCATCGGAATCGTAAACTCCGGCGTACCCATGACCCCCGGCGCAACTTCGTATTTATTGAACGCAACGACCAGTTCGCCAAACTCATTAATATAGTAACCGTAGTTATTCCCGACATTCGCAAGAAGATCGTCCCAGTTCAGCTCCATCTCGCCGTTTTCTCCCGCGTTCTCGTCGATCCAGTAAATCGTTTCCGGATCCCGATCCATCTCGGCGCGCATCTGCCGCAGGATTTCGTCGCGCAAAATTGACGCGGCCGCGCTCCCGGGGATAAAATAATCGTCCATGAGGATCAGCTCGCGCGTCTGCCGGTTGAAATTGAAGTACAGGTTCGAACGATAAGAAGAGCCGCCCGCTGAAAAGTACGACAGCGCCAGCGTCACGACTGACTCGTTAGACGTCACGATATCGAAATCATAGCTGAGATAATAGTGCGGCACGTCTTCAACCGCATATTCGTCCAGAACCGCTCGGCCTTCGCGCTCGAACTCGTCCATCGCGCTGTACACGATACTTCGGATAAAATCGTTCAGGCTCGCCTGCTGATCCGGGTCCGCCATCCCGCGGATCTCGGGGATCTGCATCTCCGCCTGATAATTCCCGATCGAATAACTGTATTCGATCGATTTGATAAAATGAATCCCGTTCGGATCGCCAAACTTTTCGAGACCGCTGTAATCGTCCGTCATGTCCAGCATCGAGGACGGATTTTCGATCCGCTCCGCGGTATCCTCGGTATAGCCCTCGTACGCCCCAACCGCCTCGCCTTGAACCGGCGTTCCCGCCGGATCATCGTCGCAGTCCGTCACCCGCAGCCCATCCTGATAATAGTAGCCGCATTCATAATCCCGATTCGCCGGCGCCATGCCCTGCGCCTGGACCGCCGCGGCCGCCGCAAAAATCGCGCCGCTCAAAAGAAGTAAAACTGTTTTTTTCATGTTTTTTTCCTTTCCGATCCCGTTTATCGAAAACGGGACCATTCACATCCTTAAAGACGACGCCGGAACAAAAAAGTTCCGGCTCTGAAAAAAATTCTCACCTGCAGTCCGGCGTTTTCAGCTCGCCAGCGCGATCATCGCCATCGTACAGATCACAAGATGCGTCTTGAAATCCTCAATAATCAGGTGTTCGTCGGAATTATGAATCCGCGTCGATTCCCGATTCGGGAACTCCGGCCCAAACGCGACAAAATTCCCGCCGAACTTCTTCGCGTACGTTCCGCCGCCAATCGCGAAGGGCTCCGCTTTCGAATCGCCGCTGACCGCCCGATAAACGTCCATGAGCCGGCTGACGACGACGCTGTCCTTCGGGACGTAATGAGGCTCGGCGCAGGAGACTACCTTGTATGAAAGCCCGTACCGCTTCGCCATCGTATCGTACCTTGTCTTCATCGTCTCAAGCTTCAGCGAAACCGGATAACGGATATCGACGCAGAGCGTCCGCTCGGCCGCGTCCCAGCGGATCATTCCTAAATTCAGCGTCAGCCGCCCCGATTCTTCGTCGGAGGCGGCGAGCCCAAGCGTTTCGCCGCCCGTTTCCCGCCCGATCTCGCGAGCGATAAAGCGGAGCGTCGGGTCGTCCTCCGAGCCAAAATAGCGCGTCAGGATCTTCGCTGCGCTGACGATCGCGTTAACGCCGATCTCCGGCGTCGATCCATGCGCCGCCAATCCTTTGACCAGGAGACGAACGTTTCCATCGGGATCCGTCGTCGCTTCGGCGCCGTATCCGTCCGTATCGTCCGGAACGATCGACGCCAAAAGGCTCGCCGCGTCGACGCGCTTCCCGTCGAGCGTCACGATCGCTTCCGCGGGGACCGCGTTCAACGCCTCCCCGCCGCTGAACGAGAGAATCGGCGAATCGGCGGCCGGGAACGAAAGCTCCGTCCAGAGATTCCCTTTTTCCGCGAAAATCAGCGGGTATTCAGCGTCCGGCGTAAACCCCATCGTCGGCAGCGGCCGATGCTGAACGTAGTATGCCATGCAGCCGGATCCCTGTTCCTCGTTCGTCCCAACGATCAGCTGGATCTTCTTTTTCAACGGCAGTCCCAGATCGCGGATAATTTTCAATCCATAAAACGCGCCGACCGACGGACCCTTGTCGTCGGTGACGCCGCGGCCATAAAGCCGCCCGTCGCGTTCAACGAGCGTAAACGGATCGCTTGTCCAGCCCTTCCCGGCGGGAACGATATCCAGATGCGCCAGGACGGCGATCGCCTCAGCGCCGTCGCCATAGCTGACCGTTCCGGCGTAATGATCAACGTTGTCGACCGCGAACCCGTCCACCGCCGCACGCTCCAGAAACGCGTTCAGCGCCCGCGCCGGCTCCCTTCCGAACGGGAAGCCCGGCTCCGTCTTCCCCCGCTCGCTGTTAATCGCGACCTGCGTCGCTAAATCCTTTACGAAATCCGGCCAATACGCCTCGACGCTGGCGCGAACCTGTTCAGTTAATTTCACTAAATTTTCCATGTCCGAAAAATCCTTTGCTTAGACGAAGATAACTTGATTATAGTCGATTTCGCCGAACGGGAACCGCCTTCTCTCCGGCGCTTCCTTCCGCAATTTGGTAAAATAGACGCATGATCCCAATCTTCAAAAGATTCGCGAAGGCCCTCCCGTCCGCGGCGCTGAACGCGCTTCTCTACGGGACGGAAGTCCGCTTCAATCCGCGCCTTCTCTTTCGAACCGCCGCGGTAAAATCCGCCCCGCCTCAGGGCCGGCGGCTCCTCGTCGACGTCACCCATCAGGTCCGCAACACGCAAAAAAGCGGGATCCCGCGCGTCGTCGCCGGAATCGCGCTGGCGTTTCTCAAGCTGAGCGCGGAAGGAGAAATTTCGACCGCGGTCGAATTCGTCCGGCTGATCAACGGGACGCTTTTCAGCGCGAAACGCTACGAGGAGCGCCTCCGGGAACTGCCGCCCGGGACGCTCGGCCGGGACGCCGAAATCCGAATCAGCTCGGGCGACGATATCCTCATGATCGGCGCGAACTTCGACCGGTTCGACCAGCTCATTCCCTGTTTCGAGCGCGTCCGCGCCGCCGGCGGAACGACCGCCTCCGTGATCAACGACCTGATGCCGTTTGAAAATCCGGACTGGTTCCCGGAAGATTTTCTCGCCGTTTTTACCCGGACGATCCCCGAACTCATACAATGGTCGGATATTGTCTTCTGTGTCTCGGAAACGACGCGCGCCGAAACGGAGCGCTGGATCCGCCGGAATCTGCCCGCGCGTCTGAACGGCGTCCGGCTGGCCGTCTTCGATCAGGGAGCCAACGTGGGGAAGAACGATGATTCCGACGCGGGGGAACTTCGCCCTGAGCTCGAAGCGTTCCTGACCGGAGCCGCGAACCGCTTCCCGATCTTCACGCAAGTCAGTCTCCTCCAGCCGCGCAAAGGACAGGATTTCGCGCTCGACGTCTTTGAAACCCGCTGGGCGCAGGGCCGCGAGGAGCGGCTCGTCTACGTCGGACGGAAAGGCTGGAAAGCCGACGCGCTTTACGAGAGAATCCGGAATCATCCGGAACGCGGCCGCCGTTTCCTTTTCGTCGAAAACGCGAGCGAATTCGAACTGGCGCGAATTTACGACCGCTCGGTCGCGCTGATCTCGCCGTCGCGCGGCGAAGGCTACGGCCTTCCCGTCGTTGAAGGCGCGCTGCGCGGAAAGCCGGTCATCCTGAGCGACTTACCCGTTTACCGCGAAATCGCCGGAGAAGCCGGGTTCTTCTTCCCGCTCGACGACCCCGCCGCTTTTAACCGCCAGATTGACGCAGTATTAGCGATCGATCCGGAAGAACGGCTCCGCCGCGCGCGTTCGATCCGAATCGGGACCTGGCGGCAGGGCGCGCTCGATATCCTGAACGCGTTCGCGAACGCGGAAACGAAAACGCGGAAGGAAAAACCATGACCGCTTCCATCGCCGAAATAACCGAACCGGTCGCGCTGATTTCCGGGCCGCGCCTCCGCGAAAATTACCGGAAGCTCCGCGAGCTCGCCGGGACGGATGTCCTCGCCGTCGTCAAGGCAAACGCCTACGGTCATGGCGCGATCGAAGTCAGCCGCTGTTTAGCGGAGATCGGCTGCCCCTTTTTCGCCGTCGCCCGCTTCTCGGAGGCGGTCGAGCTGCGGCATGCCGGGATCGAAACGCCGATCCTCGTCCTCGGGCGGATCGCCGCCGAAGAAGCGCCGTACGCCGCCCGTCTCAGGCTGCATGTCACCCTCTTTTCCGCAGAGCAGGCGCGTCAATACGCGAGCGCGCTCCGCAGCGCGAAACGTACTCTCAAAGTCCATATCAAAATTGACACGGGCATGGGCCGCCTCGGCCAATTTCCCGTCGACGCGCCAGACTTTATCCGCTCCCTCGGCGCCTTTTCCAGGCTCGAAATCGCCGGTATCTATTCGCATCTCGCGACCGCCGACAACGCCGACCGCAGCGCCGCCGAACGGCAAACCGCCGATTTTCAGGCGCTCATCCAAACGCTCGAAAGTACCGGCGACCGTCCCCCGCTCGTTCATGTCGCAAACTCCGCGGCGATCCTGACCCTCGATCAGGCGCGCGCGTTCGACCTGGTCCGTGCCGGGATCGCGCTTTACGGCCTGGAACCTTCGCCGGACTGCCCCCTGCCCGCCGGAATCGAACCCGTTTTATCGCTGAGGACCCGGGTCATCTCCATACGGACGTTTCCGCCCGGGAGCGCGATCGGATACGGCGGACGCTACGTCGTTGGGACTGCGCCCGAAAAAATCGCCGTGATCGCGGTCGGTTACGCCGATGGGTTCCGACGGGTCGCCGGGAACGCGGTCCTGATCGGCGGGCGAAAACTCCCGATCGTCGGAACGGTCTGCATGGATCAATGCATGGTCCGCGTTCCGGACGAGCTCCCGGTTAAGGAAGGCGACGAAGCCGTCCTGATCGGGCGGCAGCGCGGCGCATCGATCAGCGCCGACGACCTCGCGCGCCTGTGGGGAACGATAAATTACGAGGTTACTTCCGGACTGTCGGCGCGCGTCCAAAGGGTCGTCGCATGAACCCGACCGGCGAGAGACGAATCGAATCCCTGTCGAGATGGAGACTGCCGCCGGAAATGCCGTTCGCCGTCATGCGCGAGCTGCAAGACTTTTCGCGCATTCAGCAACGCCTCCTCTTCAATCGGGATATCCTGTCGGCTTTCGATGCGCATGCGTTCCTGCTGCCCAGGCCGTTCCACTCGCCGTTCGAGCTGAAAACAATGCGAACCGCGGTTGAAACGATCCTTGAAACGATCGACGCTGACGGGAAAATCGTCGTTTACGGCGATTACGACGTCGACGGCGTGACCGCGTCCTCTCTCCTCGTCCAGGCGCTCCGGGCGCTGGGCGCGGACGCCTCCGGCTATATTCCGAACCGCTTCGAAGAAGGCTACGGAGTCAACCCCGCCGCCATCGAGCAGCTCGCCAAAAGCGGGACCGCGCTGACGGTTACGGTTGACTGCGGAATTCGCTCGCCCGAAGAAGTCGAACTGGCGAAGTCGCTGGGAATGAAAATGATCGTCACGGATCATCATGAGCCCGGTCCCGTCCTCCCAGACGCATCCGCCGTCATTAACCCCAAGCGTCCGGACGACGCTTATCCGGATAAAGACCTCGCCGGCGTCGGGCTGTCGTATAAGCTCGCCGCCGCGCTGTTGTCGGCGCGTCCCGTTCCCGGCGTCCGCGCTGAAGACTGGCTCGATTTCGTCGCGATCGGAACGATCTGCGACATGGTTCCGCTGCGTGGAGAGAACCGGGATCTGGCCCGCGCCGGACTCGAATTGCTGCGGAAGTCGTCCCGCCCCTGTATCGTCGCGTTAGCGCAGGTCAGCGGCGTCGAAGTCCCCAAAATCGATTCGCAATCGATCGGTTTCAGCTTCGGACCGCGCCTGAACGCGGCTGGACGCCTCGAAACCGCGATGCTTTCGTTTAATTTGATGATGTCCGCCGATAAGGACGAGGCGCTCCGTTTCGCCGAAGAGCTTAACGTTATCAACCGCCAGCGGCAGGCCATGACCGAAGAAATCCAGCAGTCCGTCCTCGCCGGAATCGACGAAAACGCGGTCCCGCCGATCGTCTTCGCCGCGGACGAGTCGTACAATATGGGCGTCGTCGGCTTAGGCGCATCCCGGATCACTGAAAAACTCAACCGCCCGGCTATCGTCGGCGCCATCAGCGGCGGCGAAATCCGGGCGTCCTGCCGCTCGATCGCCGACTTCAGTATCATCGACGCGCTCGACAGCTGCGCCGGGCTGTTCGTCCGCCACGGCGGTCATCCTATGGCGGCCGGGTTCACGATTTCAACGGCAAACTGGGACGCGCTCCGGGAACGGCTGACGCTGTACGCCGAAGAGCGCCTCAGCGGGAAAGACCTTCGGCCTGTGAAAGACGTCGAAGCCGAGCTGAAAACCGCATACTGCAACGAAGAAACCGTCGCGCAGATCCGCGCGCTCGAACCGTTCGGGACCGGGAACCGCGAACCGCTCTTCCTCCTCCGCGCTGTCCGCGTCAAATCCGCGCAGCTCGTCGGCAAAGATAAAACGCACCTGCGGCTCGAGGTCGCAGACGGAAACGACCGCGCGCTGCAGGCGATCGCCTTCCGGCAGGGTCCGCGAATTCCTCCCGTCGGCGCGCTGCTGGACCTCCTCTTCGGGCTCGATATCAACGAGTTTCAGGGAAAGCGCTCGATCCAGCTCCGCGTCGTCGACTTCCGCACGGCGGAGGAACGAGCCGCCAAATCGGACGTTCCGTAAAGATGGCGAAAGTAACAGGGGTATGGGATAAATGTCATGTATTTTTCGTTCAAAATTGAGCCATATCATATTAAAGCATATGACATTCATACTCATCGTTCAACACGCTCGGTTCCCTTTATGGCACAAATGGATACGACTCTTTCATTCTTCGAATTGTTTTAATTTGAATGTAATCGTTTAAAGGTGATGTCCTTCATATAGGAAAATTCATCCAAGCGATTATACTGCTATTAAACAGGCAGATTATTTGTTTGTTTATTGAACGAAGGAGATACTATTATGAAAAAATTCTCATTGATTATTTCAATGATTGTTATTTTAATAATTTCAAACGCCGCTTTGGCGCAGGAAGAAGACGCGACAGAAGCGATCATTAATCTGACAATAGATCAAGAAGGCCGATATATCGGAGATGATGGATATGAATACATTCTTGTCGGAGCAGGTTTTGTAGATGAGTCAGATTTTATAGATGCGGCAGATTTCGAAATGCAGGCGTCTGAATGCTCACATGTAGGGTATCAATCATGCGCTATGAAAAATGCCTATCAACATGGTGATCCTGGTTCAGCATGTGTCTGTCGAAATTGGAATGGAACAACATTAGAGGCAAAAATAAAATTGACAAGTCCAGAGAATCAATTTGCGCAAGCGTGCCACCTTGTCAACGGAGATCAGAACACCAATAATTACGTATGCACAAGTTCGATTGCTCCAGCCAAACGGTGGACTACTACGCCTCATTTTGGTTACAACCTGACTCCGGGCTACCATGTTGCCGGTTTTAAATTCTTCGTAAGAGGAAATCGTATTAACTAATTTCGGCAGAAGTTTTTTGATCAATGCATGATCAGATAAAAAATCGATCCGCCTGTCGTTTTTAAGAAATAAAGCAAGGAGTTTCAATGAACGATAGAAACAGGCAATTTCAAAACTACTTCTTATCCTTATGCGCATTGCTGCTGTCGGCGCTCCTCCTGACGATGATCCCAGTCAGCGCCGCTGCCAACGATACCATCCCAATCCCACTCGGCGAAAACTTCGAAATCGTCCTCGACCGCTTCGAAAACACGGAGGATGAGCTCGTTCTCGCCTTTCTCTTCCGGAGCGTGGACGAAGGCGTGGAGAACGTCTGCGAATTTGAGGACGCCGAACTCGATGGCGTCATCGGACCGGAAACGGACCAGCCGATTGACGCGTCCGACTGCGGAGCAGTGCGGATCGTTTACCGCTACGCCCCTTCGCCGATCCCCGCCGGCGCGGACATCATCTTCACCGAGCTGAATCTCGGCCCGGCCGGACTCGAAGCGCTCCTCGCCGGCGAATCCGAAGGAAATAAGGTCAATCCAAAACGGATCTTTTTCGCGAATATCGGCCTGATCGTAAAACCGGCGTTCTTCGGCGAAGCGGGTGGGAAACGCTTCGAGGAACTCCCGAAATCCCCAGCGCAAATCCCGCAGTTTTCGCTCGCCGCTACGCGCGACAGTGCAGGCTTTCAGCTTCAGAACGCAATCGTCGGCTGGAACCATTTTGAATTCGAGCTCGTCGACACGCACCAATACGTTCATCAATTCTTTACCCCGGCCGATACGCAGGCGAATTCCTATTTCCCTTCCGATCGTCTCTATTTTGTCGGCTATACCGTTTTCCTTGACGGGGTCGCAGTCTCCGGCGGGGCCGGAATGCCGGAGTCGTCGCAGACCGAACTCTTCGAAGGCCCGGTCAACGCCTATACCGGCTACTATTCGTTTACGGATAAGCGTCTCAGCGGACAGAGCCTCTACCGATTAGCCTTCTCGTTCGGGCGGCCCACGCTGCGAATCGCGTTTACGCCGGACGGGAAAAACGTTTATTCCTGGATCGCCGAATCCAACGCGCGGCCGGAGCTCGTCATCCGCTATCCGGGCTCGGAGGAAGTCGAAGCGCTGATGGATGCGGAAGCGCCGGTCCCATAACAAGGGACACAAACGCCGATTAAAATCGCGGGTTTAAAACGAAGAAGCGAGCCTTCAAGCCCGCTTCTTTCCATTTATCACCTCAGCGGATGACCGCGAACGCGTCGCCCATCTGGTCCCGGACCTCATCCCGCGGCGTCCCCGCCATCATCAGGCCCAACTGCTGCGTCGTGACCTGAGCCGCGTCAACGATCCCCATCAGCCGCCCTTCAAAAATAACCGCAATCCGATCAGAAAGCGCGCGGATCTCGTCGAGGTCCTCGGAAATCAGGAGCGTCGCCGTCCCTTTTTCCCGCTGCCCCAGTAACCGCTTATGGATATATTCAGACGCGCCGATATCGACCCCGCGGGTCGGCTGAGCAGCGATCAGGATCGACGGATCGCGCTCCAGCTCGCGCGCTAAAATGAGCTTCTGAACGTTGCCGCCGGATAAATTCTTGATCATGACGTTTAAATTCGGCGTTTTGACCGTGAATTCGTCGACCGCGCGCTGCGTTTTCCGCGTAATGACCGGGAAGTTGAAGAACGAATGCTCCGAGTACGGCGATTTATCGTGATCCTCGAGGATAAAGTTCTCGGAAATATTAAAATCCTTGACAATCCCTTCCTTGTTGCGCTCCTCCGGAATGTACGACTGCCCGGCAAGATTATGTTCGTAAGGACCGGCGAACGTCAAATCCTTCCCGTTGACGAGGATCGACCCCTGAACCGGCTTGCGGAGCCCGCTGAGCGCCTGCGCGAGTTCGCGCTGACCGTTCCCGGAAACCCCCGCCAGCCCGACGATTTCGCCGCCGCTGATATCCAGCGAAAAATCGGTCACGCGCTCCTCGTCCCAATCGTTATTGACGTACAGGCCGCGGATCGATAAGCGGACCTCCTTCCGGTCGCAGGCGCTCTTATCATATTGAAGCACGACCGGCCGGCCGACCATCTTCTCGGCCAGATCGGTCTTGGTCAGGTTGGAATTGCGCTCCTGCGAAACCGAACGCCCGTCCCGGAGGACCGCGATCTGATCCGAAATTTCGATCACCTCATGCAGCTTATGCGAAATGAAGATCAGCGAATGATTCGCCGCCGCCATCTTCTTCAGGATCACGAAAAAATCGTCGACCTCCTGCGGCGTCAGGACCGCCGTCGGCTCGTCCAGAATCAGCAAGTCGGCCCCCCGGTACAGCGCCTTGATAATCTCGACGCGCTGCTGTTCGCCGACCGCCAGCTGCCAGATGTACGCGTCAGGGTTCACCGCCAACTTATACTTCTCGCAGATTTCCATCGTCCGCTTCCGAACGACGTCCATCTCCAAAAACGGTCCGCGGCTCGATTTCAGCCCCAACGCGATATTCTCCAGAACGGTCAGGTTCGATACCAGCATGAAATGCTGATGGATCATGCCGATTCCGGCGTTGATCGCGTCCGTCGGCGAATGGAAAACGACCTCTTCGCCGTTAATCAGGATCTTCCCGCCGTCGGGCTTATACAGACCGTACAGCTGCTTCATCAGCGTGCTCTTCCCCGCGCCGTTCTCGCCCAGAAGCGCCAGAATCTCGCCTTCGTTGACTTCGAGATTCACACGATCGTTCGCCAGGACGCCCGGGAAACGCTTGGTAATATCGACCATCTGCAATTTGCAGATATGCTTCGTTTCAGGATGATTCTGATTCACCGCCATCATGATTTCAATCCTTTCGTAATGACCGATTCGTGAGATTCGAGAACCGCGGATCCGTTATTCTTCTTTCGCAGCTCTCGATTCCCACCCTAAGGCGCGTCATCGTTCTTTACCTCCCGCGCCTTCAGCGTCAGCGCCGCAGGGAAGACACGCCGCAGCCAGATCGCGGGGAAAGAGGACCGTTACGGCGCTCTTTCCCCGGATCGCGGAATCGCTTATTTCGTTTCCAACGGGTCGATTTCGCCCGTGACGATCTTCTCAGCCAACTCGTCGGCATACGCTATGAGTTCCGGGTCGATTTCGATATGGTCCGTGTTCCAGACGATCTTCAGCCCACCGTCGATAAACGTCAGGTCGTACGCCGCCCCGCCGAGAACGCCCTCGTCCATCTTCCCGATAATATCGTTCAGAATCGGACCCCAGTCGTAAACCAGGCTGGCAAGAACGTTTTCCTCCGCCAACGGGATCGTATCCCACTGCGCGCCAATCCAATATCCCTTGCGTTCCTTGACAACGGAAACCGCGCCGGGGATCGACTGCGACGTGCCGGTCAGGAGGTTCGCGCCCTCGTCCATATGCCCTTCGGCGGCGGCGGCCATCGCGGAAACGTCGGAGAAGGAGGACGTAAACGTCACAGAAACTTCCGAACCACCGTTCGCGGCCCCGACCTTAAACCCGTCGATATAAGTCTTCGCGTCGCCCGATTCAACCGGACCGCAAACGCCTAATTTTCCCCCGTCGGTAAATTTCGCGGCGACTTCTCCGAGGACGTACCCGCCCTGTTCGGCGCGCGCCTGATAAGCCGTAATATTCGGCTGACCGTAGAAATCGGTCCCGTTCCCCCAGGCGAAAGCCGTTTCCGGATAATCCGGGGCGATTTCCTGAAGCGAGGTCCCATACTGCGAGCCGTGCGCGATGACCAGATCGTATCCCATGTCGGCATAGTCGCGGATCGCTTCGCGCGCGTTGGCGACGTCGAACATGTCCTCCGACCGGACCAGTTCGAACTTGCCTTCCGGATACGATTCGCTCAGCTTGACCAGCGCCTCGTACATCGACTGGCTGAACGAGTAGTCATTAATCTTCGACGGCATCACCATCGCGACCCGAAAAACGTCATCTTCCGCCGCGGCAACGCCCACGGCCGTCAGAACGGCCAAAACAACCAGCAAAACCATCAAACTTTTTTTCATGAAAACTATCCTCCATATTTTTTTACGCCCGCGCGCCGCGGACGAATCACACGCGCACAAACCTCCGACGCAACCCCGCTAATTCTCGCTCCGCTCGTATGGAACCGCCAACGCCGCCGGCTTATCGCGGCTCTTCACGAAGACCAGCGTCAAAATCGTCAGCAAATACGGGAGCATCATCGCGATATCCGACGGGATCTCGATCCCCAGAACCTGCATCCGCAGCTGGAACGCGTTAACGAAACTGAAAAGCAGCGCCCCGGCGAGAACCCCTTTCGGCTTCCAGCCGCTGAAATAAACGAGCGCGACCGCGATAAACCCTGTCCCGTTCGTCATTTTTTCCTGGAACATATTGATATTCGCCAGCGTAAACGTCGCTCCGGCGAGTCCGGATAATACCCCGCCAGCGCAGACGCAGCAGTAACGGATAAAATTGACGCTGACGCCGAGCGTATCCGCCGCCTGCGGGTTCTGCCCCACTGCGCGGACCTTCAGGCCGAACGTCGTCTTATACAGCACGAGCGACGCCAACGGAACGAGGAGATACGCGCCGTACACCATGATATTATGATTGAAAAACGCGTCGCCGATATACGGAATCTTCGACAGCAGCGGGAGCGGCAGGTTCGGGAACCCATCAATGGACAGCACCGTCCCCTCCAGAATCGTCTTGAACAGCAGCGACGACAGGCCGGTCCCGAACATCGTCAGCCCGATACCGCTGATCCCCTGCGGCGCTTTAAACGTAATACTGATCACGGCCATCAGCAGCGCCATCAGGAATCCGCTCAGGATCGCGGCTAATATCCCCAGCCCTGAATTCCCGGTCAGGTAAACGACGTAGAAGGACGAAAACGCCCCGATCAGCATGATCCCTTCCGTCCCCAGGTTGAAGACGCCCGCGGCTTGATCGAATAACTCGCCTAACCCTGCGTACAGGTACGGCATCGCCAGCTTGATCGCCATGCCGATGATCCCGAATAACGTTGCGGCGTTCAATAAGTTATGCATTCTTCGCTCTCCTCTTCGATCGGTTCGCCGAAACGACCTTCGCCGCGACGACGATCAAAACCACCAGCCCCAGCAGCGTGTCAACGAACGACGAGTTCACCTGAACCATCCGCTGCAGCTTGTTCCCGCCAACCATCAGCCCGCCGAACAGGAACGACGCCGGGATCGTCCCTAACGGATGCAAATTTCCGAACAGCGCGGCGACAATTCCGTTAAACCCGTAACCGCCGGAAATATTTTCGAAAACGCGATGCTGCACCCCCAAAACCTCGACCGCGCCCGCCATCCCGGATAACGCCCCGGCCATCGTAATCGCCAGCGCCTGATAAACCGGGACCTGGATCCCGCCGTAGCGCGACGCGGCGGGGTTCAGCCCGACCGCCCGGATCCGGTAACCGATCGTCGTCTTCCACATCATGACGTAAATCACGACCGCCAGCAGCACTGCCAGAATCGACCCGGTATTCAGCTGCGTCGGCGGCGCCAGCCGCGTCAGGAACGCCGACTCGGGAAGAAGAGCCGTCTGTGACGCGCGCGTCCCCATCTCGATTTCCCGCGGATCGATCATTGGCCCGCGCAGCAGGAAGTTCGACAAATAAACCGCAATAGAATTCATCATGACCGTCGTCAGGATTTCGTTCACGCCCAAACGCGCCTTCAGGACGCCCGGGATCCCGCCCCAGACCGCGCCCGACAGGATCGCCGCCAGAAAACAGAGCGGAATCAGGAGCCAACGCGACTCGATCGGAATGTAGAGCGCGACCGCCGCTGAAGACAGCGCGCCAACGATAATCTGCCCCTCGCCTCCGATATTCGTTACCCCTCCCCGGAACGCAATACAGATCCCGGTTCCGACGAGCAGGAGCGGCGTCGCCTTCAGCGTCGTCTGAATCAGCGCGCGGGAGGATCCGAACGCGCCGCTGACCAGCGCCGCGTAAGCTTCGAGCGGATTTTTCCGAAACGCAATCAACATGAACGCGCCAAGAATCAACGCAATTGCCGTTGCCAATAACGGGATGACGATATCGATCATTCCGTTTAAAAAACGCTGCGCCTTAATTGACATGCATGATCCTCCGTTTTCACTTAAGATTTGCAGAAGAGTTATATCGTTGAACTGACTATAACTTTACCATATTTTTTTCATTGCTTGTCAGACAACTCGCCCATTCACCGTCATAAAAAAAACAGGATTTTAGTAACCCTGTTTTTACCGGAAATACCCACGCATGACATCCGGGAACTTCGCCGAGAGCCGTCCGCCGTTACGACGCCGATTTCTCAGCGAACCCGCGCGCTCCGACCGTCTCCCGCTCCTCATAGCGATAAAACGCCGGGACGAAAAGCACGCCGATCATCAGCGCCAGCATCCCGAAGCCGGCAAAACCGTACCAGAAATGCACCCCGACGCGTTCCGCGATCGGCCCCACGAACAGCATCGTCACCGGGACCCAGACACTGATCAACCCGGTCGAAATCGAAAAAACGCGGCCCTGTAATTCCGGGCGGGTATGCTTCTGAATCAGCGCGTTCAAATTCGCCACGCTCAACGAATCGCCGATTCCGGAAATCCCCCAGCCTAAAATCGCCAGCGGAAGCTGACCGGGGGCGCAGCGTCCAATCAGCAGCACGCCCAGCGTGTAAACCAGATCTCCCAGCAGCGCCGAACGAATCTGACTCCTGAAACCGCCCCAGACCCCTAAAATCAGCCCGCCGATTACCGTCCCCAGCCCAAACGAAATCTGCATCATCGATAAGCTTTCAACGTCGGAAAGGAAATAATCGGAAACCATCAACGGCATCAGGCTCTCGATCGGGACCAGCAGCAGGTTCGTAATCGAAACATACCCCAGGAACGGCAGCAGCCCCGGCTCGGTCAGAACGTAGCGAAGCCCATTCCGCAGCGAGCGCAGCGACGAGCGGAATTTCGCGCGAACCGACCCGCGGCGCCCGCCTTCAAAGACTGACTCGCGAACCGTCAGTGTTAAGAGCAGCGCGATTCCGGCCGCCGCCGCCAGAAAATCGATCGATAACGACGCCGCGACCGGAAGCGCGCGGATCATCCACGCCGCGAAGACCGGCCCTAATACGTTCGTCGATCCGCGCAGGATATAATCGATCGCGTTGACCCGCGTCAGCTGGTCCGCGGGAACGATATCCGTCGCCAGCGCCTGAAGCGCGGGCCAGCGGAACGAATTCGCCAGTGTCCTGAGAAAAAGAATCGCAACGACCGCGGCCGGTGCAACCGCCTCAACCGTCAGCAGGACCGTCCCAATCGCGGAAACGACCGCAATCGCCGCGTTTGCCGCGATCAGGATCCGCTTCCGCGAATAGCGGTCGATAATTGGCCCGATGAACGGAAGGATAAAAACGTCGGGAACGAGAAGCCCGATCGCCGCAACCGATAACCAGATCGCCGATCCGGTTCGTTCGGTCAGCCACCAGATCAGGGTAAACTGCGAAATGGATGTCCCCAGCAGCGCTAACCCCTGACTCGACCAAAGAATCGCGGCTTCCGCCTTCCAGCCGCGGGAAGAAAAGCGACGAGATGAAAAAGAACGGTATAAAGAACGCTTTGAGCGTCTGTCGATCATATATATACTCCTGAACCATGCCGATGAATTTTTTCGCAGGACCGGCCGCCCTTCCGATCGGGAACCCGATATACGGTAAACGAAAAAACCGGTCCGGGCTGGGTAAAATCGAAACGATCAACTCAGCCGAAACGACGATGAACGAACCCGCCGTTTACGAAAAAATTCGCAAACGCGCCTTTACGCAAAAGGCAAAAAACGATCCGTTTGTGATATGGATGATTCAGGTGTACTGGTAGAGGTAGCGGCGCACGATTTCACACCAATCCTGCCGCAGGATTCGATTACTTTTTTCATAAAACTGGTTGAAGATCGAAATATCGTAGGAGGTCCTCCCAAGATTCAATTCGTCTTCAGTTTCCGGGCATTTTTGCGCCATATCGGACAGCATGATGACCTTTTCCCTGGCGTCGGCTCGATGACTCGGTGAGGCGGATTCCCAACGCCGATTCAACTCAAAAAAACCTGCCTCACGCTTTTAGTATAAACGATTTTCAGCAGAAATCAAATCGGGAAAATTAGAAGTTTAGGCTTCAGTTTTATTTTTGCATACTAAGTCATCGGTTTTTTAATTACTCATGATAACTGAAAGCTGGATCGGCATAAAAATGAAGTTCTAAAAATGAATCTTGGATATAAAAGAGGCCTCTGTAACGAAATTCATCTTCATTATCAGCATTACGATAAATATCAAAAGTAAACTATTATATTATAATTTAAGAAGAATACATCTATTAAATATTCTCACCCTCGTTCCTTCTGCAATTTCCCATCAAAACTCTATTTTGCTGCAAATTTGTTATTTTTTAACAATGGTTATTAATTCGATATGCATTTATTCATTCCTATCAGGCTGCGATTTTGTGAAGCTCCGGCTTCTTGTTACTGAAGGTAGCGATATACTTTATACCAGCTCTCTTTACCAGAGCCTCAGCTTCATGCATTCTAGCGCCAATTCTTTCTGCCCCATGTGTATCAGATCCCAATGTGACGTATTCGCCACCAAGTTCTTTAAATCTCCTCAGCACATCCTCTCCCCAAGGAGCAGACTCCTGCCAAGATGCCGTATTCACCTCCATTGTCATACCATTGGTAATGAGATATTCAAAAATACTGTCGAAAGCATCGAGAGCATGCTTACAACTTACCGATCTGTCCTGGTACGGTGCGTACTTTGCCACGAAATCATAGTGTCCGAGAGCGTTCATCCATGGACAGGTCTTAATAACCCTTGCCACGGTTTCCAGATATTCCCGGTAGGCTTTCTCCTTAGACTTTCCTTCATAAAAAACATCTCTCCAGACATCAATCCCATTTACCGTATGAACAGAGCCGATTACAAAATCAAGTTTTACATCACGCAACGTACTACTCGCCATCTCGGCACAGACTTTATCACTCAGGCCAACCTCAACACCCTCCTTTATTTTTATATCAGTAAATTTCTTTCTTAACTGACTGAACTCCTCTGCTCTGGCAATAAAATCTGGGACATGATATTCGGGAATATCGTAGTCTAAATGGTCTGTAAAACAGATTTCCTCAACTCCGCGCTGTATAGCCGCTTGGAGCATTTCCTCCGTCCGAGATTCTCCATCAAAAGAGTAGAGAGTGTGAGAATGATAATCTACGTACATTTCAGCTCGCCTTTCTTCACCAGGATCCGAAATGCTGTAAGGTAACTCCGCTGCACTCGGCTCCTGACTTCATCGCTCTTTCTATATCCTTTTCCCTCAGATAGCTGAAAAGAAATCCAGCTATAAAGCTGTCGCCAGCCCCCATCGTATCAACAACCGGAACCGTGACCGCAGATTGATAATAATATTTTTCTCCATCGTAGGCTATACTACCGTTTACGCCCATAGTAGCTATAATCAGCTTATTAAACCCGCTCATTTTAATATCTCTAAGGAAATCCTCTACTGTATCAATATCGTCATAGGAGAAAAAGGCATAATCGACATTTTGTGCAATCTCTTCAATCAACATTTCACCCCACATATCGGCAAAATCGAAAGCGATTGGAATTCCCTTTGATTTTATCTCCCCTAGATATTTTTCAGCGCGGCTCCAAAAGGCCGCCACAACACAGTCATGCTCGCATATAAACGCAATGTCCGCAGGCGTAAGTACAAAATCCTTCATTACACCTTCATCATAAATTCCGAAGACTCTATTCCCATCCACGAGCTTCACATGGGAGACAGCAGTATGCCCTCGCGCCCTGTGCAAATGGGAGATATCAACGCCTTGCCTGCTTATAGCGCTACTAATTATCCCTCCATACGCGTCATCGCCTACAACTCCAATATATGAGGCTCTGCCGCCCAACCTAGCTATATGCACAGCAACATTCACCGGATTTCCGCCGGGATATACTTCTCCTGTCTTATCATATACATCCATACAATTATCGCCAATAGCCGCAAATCTGACATCAGTTTCCACAGCCACCCCTCTTACTCTTACTCAATAATCAAATTGTCTGTAATAGCGTCTTATCTCCATCGGATGGCAATTTATAGCTTCCATATGAGCATCAATTCTCTCCGTTACAGCATGTGTCACAAGATGAGACAGGTTTCCTCTGAACCTCTCGTCAATACCGGGAAGCTCATAATCTTTCGAGTCAATAAACGTATAGTTGGCGCACACTTTGGGTAAAAATCTTGCTACTCTCTCCGACAGGCTTCTTTGTGCGTCCTCACCCAAGAAAACAGTGACCGGCGTATCTCTGTCGATGATTTCCAACATCCCATGGAAAAACTCCGCAGAATGTATACTCTTTGTCCGGAGCCAATGTTGTTCCTCCCAATAACACATAGCATAGGAATAGGTCGAACCATACTGATTGCCAGATCCTACAAAATAGTGAATTTTATCCTCATGGTGTCTTTGCGCAAAGGCTCGTCCAAATTCATCAGCCTTTTTCTCAACATCCACAAGGTTCTGCGCAAGATGGGAATCCAACTGAGAATAATATGTTGTGTACTCCGGGAACTCTCCCCGATTATGCATAAACCGGTCTGCAACCATAAAGAATTTGAGCTGCTCGTTGGCGGGATATGCAATCACCCAATCCACTATTTTTGCAAGCTCTGCCTCAGGCTTGTCAATAAAGCCGATAACTTTTGCCCCCTCTGATTTGGCTTTCTTGACGGCGTCCACCATCTCGACCGTACTACCCGTAACCGAGGAGATAACGACGATCGTATCGCTGCGGACACGACGGTTGCCTGTAGTCAGGTATTCGGCCGCGTTGAGCGTAAAGAGCTCAAGATCAGACTTCTCCTTCATATGAACCTCTACCTGAAGGCCGGACGCATATGTACCGCCTATACCAAGCCAACAAAGATTTGCAAAACCTGCCGAGGTAATTTCGTCAACTATTTCTTCGATTTCAGGACGAAGCGTGAGGGCCCCTTGAACACTGATTAACTTTTTCTCTTCATCAAATTTTATCATTAGCTTACGTTCCATTTCATACATCACATAGTTATTGAACTGTTCTTATTCAGCCTGCTGAATACCACAAGAGACAAAATAGTAAGAACAGTGAGTAAGCTTGCCATCGCCGAGGCTATTCCGTAATTCCCGCGTATAATTTGACCATATATGGCTACGGTTAGAGTCTGTGTTTTTCCTGTATAGAGTATCATCGCGGTAGACATCTCGGATATCATCGTGACCCAGCTCAGAATCGCCCCGGCAATCACCCCTGAAGACATCATTGGCAGAGTGATCTTGAAAAATGTATTCACTTTATTACTGCCAAGCGAGATAGCCGCCTCCTCAATCGTTATTGATATTTGGTGTAAAATTGCAACGGAAGATCGGACCGTATATGGTATTCTTCTAATTATCAGTGAAATTATCATAATGATCATCGTATTTGTCAGGAGCAGCGGCTTATGATTGAAGCTCGTCACCATCGCTATACCAACGACTGTGCCAGGTATTATGTACGGCACTATACTTAAAGTATCCACAGTCTTGCTGAGCGGATTACTCCTGCGAACAGAAAGATATGCCATCAAGACTGCCATAAGTACCGTTATAGCTATCGCAACACCGGGTATGATTATTGTGTTCTGCACACTTCTTCCTAGTCTGCCAAACATCTCGCGGTAACTATCTAGACTGTGTGAATCCACATATATCGTCCCACTAGTCTTTCTAAATGAACAGTAGATAACATAGATTTGCGGAAGGATAGAAATCCCTACAACGTTATAGCTAAAAAGATGTATGAGAAGACTTTTAAGTCCGTGGATATTTTTTGGTTCTATTGGATGAAGGGCACTCATAGACACGCTGGTTTTCTTTGTCGCTATGCTCTGTACAATGAACACTATTGCAGTAATCATTATGGCAATAACCGCTATTGCAGAAGAGAAACCCTTATTCTGAGAAACTTCTCCAACAAATTCATTGTACAAGATTACTGGAAAAGTTCTATAACCTTCGCCCATAAGCATAGGCGTTCCAAAATCGGAGAGAGCTCTGATAAACACAAGAAGAGCAGCCGCCAGATTTGTCGGCATAATAAGAGGCATTATTACCTTAAAGAATCGCTTAACACCACTGCACCCCATGTTTTCGCTAGCTTCAAGAAGAGAATTATCTACCTTCATAAGCGCTCCAAGGACATAGAGGAACACCAGAGAGTAGAGCTGAGTCGTAAACACTAACAGCATACCGTTAAAACCGTAGATGTCCGGCAGAGTAATCGGCAGCAACATCCTTACAAATTTTGTGATCGTTCCATTCCTTCCAAGAAGAAGTATCCAAGAATAAGCGCTAACAAAAGGTGCGGACATTGAGGAAATTATTACTAAAAGATAGAGCAGCCGCTTGCCGCGAAGGTGATACATGGCAAAAAAATAAGCCAGAGGTATACCCACGAGAAGAGATGTAACTGTCGCCCAGAATGAGACTTTAAAGCTGTTAACAAGTGTAGAGGAATAATATGGCTTCGAAAAAAACTTTACAAAATTACTCAGAGTAAAGCCTTCGTTTTGGTTATCATAAAAAGCCATTTTTATGACATTCCCAAAAGGATACACCATAAAAATTAGATAGAAAGCCAACAGCAGTAAAGTTGTGATACCCCAAATATCCAGACGGAATCGGTTGTTCTTTTTCATATCACATCACTCCAGCAGCAGGTTCTTTGTACCATCCCTGTCAAAAATATTTATTTTTTCACTCTTAACTGTCAGGCTGACTTCAAGTCCGGGAACAATAGGATCATTAATCATCGACTCTCTAATAAGTTCTACCGGTTCTTCTTTGCCTATATTTATCGCATAGTGTGTATTCTGTCCAAGATATATGCATTGTTCTACGACGCCTGGAATTCCCCCTGAACCGCCAGAGGTTATAATGAACTCCTCGGGTCTGACAGAAACAGCGACTTTCTGAAACGCTATGTTTCTCCAGCTCGCCTCGCTGACCGAATAACCGTTTCCAAAATTCAGCTCCCCACCATTAATACTTGCTGACAATATATTAGTCCGTCCTATAAAAGTTGCCACAAACAGATTCGCAGGTCTTTGATAGATTTCCTTCGGTTGTCCTATGTGATGAATGACCCCGTCCTTCATCACAGCGATTGTATCGCTTATCGACATCGCTTCCTCCTGATCATGGGTAACATAGACAGTCGTTATGCCTATCTCCCGCTGAATATTGCGGATAACCCGTCGCATTTCAAGACGCAGCTTTGCATCCAAATTGCTCAAGGGCTCATCCATCAAAAGCACATCCGGCCTTATGACGAGGGCCCTCGCCAGCGCGACTCTCTGCTGCTGCCCTCCAGAGAGGCGATTCGGAAGCCTATCCGCGAATTGATATATTTGCATCATTTTGAGAAAACGGTCTGTTTCTTCTCTGATAGTTTTTTTGTTCAACTTTCTGTTTTTGAGTCCAAAAGCTACATTTTCGCGCACAGTAAGATGTGGGAAAATTGCATAATTTTGGAACACCATTCCTATATTGCGCTTGCTTGGCTCCTTATCATTGATACGCTCATTATTAAAATAAAAATTACCATCCTCTATAGAATTGAAGCCTGCAATCATCCTCAGGAGAGTAGTCTTTCCACAACCAGAAGGCCCCAACAGCGTGAAAAACTCCCCATCCTTTATATTAAGATTTAAGTCAAATATGACGACATTATCTCCATATTTTTTAACAGCGTGCTCAATAACAATTCTGCTCATTATCGTATCCATTTATCAACGAAAGGACTTCGGCATATGCCGAAGTCCTTTCGTAACCACACTTTTATCTCGGATAAACATCCATGTAGATATCCATGTATTTATTTGTGATTTCTTCTTTATGCTCGTTAACAAATCTTTGATCGAATTCCACAGTCTTTACATCAGTTGCAGGCTTGAAGTAAGCTGGATATTCGACATCGTCGCGCACTGGTCTGTTATCTAAATCATTGCAAAGCATATTTTGAACCTCATAGCTCAGGATAAAATCTATAAAGAGCTTCGCATTTTCAAAGTGCTTGCAGTTGGCAACGATTCCCGCGGTACTGGGAGTGAAGACCGTACCCTCCTCAGGATAAACAATGCGTATCGGGGCCCCATCCTTCTCAAGCGTGATACCAGCTTCCTCATAAGTGAGCGCGACAACCATTTCTCCGTCCGCTACAGACTTCCATGCAGCGCCAGACCCTGAGGCCAACTTCCCATCGAGATTTTCAAGCAACTTCGAGATAACTCCCCAACCTTCCTCATTATCCAGTGAGAGTCCGCCAAAATCGCTCAGTATTGTCTCGATATGCATCATAGCAGATGAAGATGCAGTGGGATCAGCGCAAGCAATCTTGCCTTTAAGCGCAGGATTGAGAAGATCCATATAACCGTTAATCTCGATATCTCCGACAAGATCCGTGTTGACTATAAAGATGGATGAATCGAGATTAAAGTTAGTACAATACCCAAGCGTATTGCGATATTCTGGAATCAGATTCTTATCCTCAGAGCTGACATAATCCTGGAATATATCCTTATACTCAGCGTACGAGGATTCGCCTCCACCGAAGATAACATCAGCATAGGGATTATCGCCCTCAGCAGCTACGCGGGCAAGGAGCTCACCTGTACCGCCAGTAATAACCTCACATTTAATTCCATACTTTTCCTCAAATAAAGGCACAACTGCATTCACCTGCGCATCCGTTGCTGGCGAATAAATAATCAAGGTCTTATCGTTCGTTTCTATCGAAGAGTTCGACGATACAGATTCCGAGGTCTGGGTAGATGGGGCAGCCGACGGTTCCGTAATAGATGTATCCGCTGCCTCGTTGCTGGTTCTGCAACTGACAAAACCGCATACCATGATCAATGCAATGATCAACATAAAAAATTTTTTTGCGTTTCCCATATTTTCTTTCTCCTTTTTATGTAATTTATACGAAAATATCTGTGCCGCCTATGGATTATTGACATAATACTTATTCTCATAGAATTTCGCTACGCCAAATACTGACAATTTGTAAAAAAAACTGCACTTTTGTCCCAGTGCAATCTGTCTATTTTATTCTCTGTTCCTTGAGCAAGCGGATGTACTCGCTGGGCGAACAACCAATATACTTTACGAAAACCTTATAAAAATACTGCGAGCTCGTAAATCCGCAATCCGTAGCTATCTCTTCCATCCCCTTATTTCCGCATCTCAGTATTTCAATCGCTTCCCTTATTCTGTATCTGGAGAGATATTCATTGAAACCCATATTCATATCCCTCTTAAACTGTCTGATAAGGAAAGTCTCACTGTAATGCAACTCTTCGGCTATCATATAGAGAGTTATCTTCGTATTAAAGTGTTCCCTTATATACCTCAGCACCAACTCCGTCGCCACACTTTTCTTACGCATTTCCCTATCATCAACCAAAACCGGAATATTGATCAGCTCTGCCCTAGCCTTGAGCACCTCATTATAGGCTCGATCATGACTCAGGGCCTCTTTTGCGATCTTAACAGCTTCCCGTAGTTCGTCAAAATCCACAGGTTTAAGTAAATATCTGATTGCTCCAGCTTTCATAGCATGCTGTGCATAAGCAAAGTCCGCGTATCCGCTAAGAATAATGGCACTGTATACAAACTCTCTCGTATCCTCAAGTACTTGCAGGCCATTCTTTATTGGTATATTTATATCCATGACAACAATATCAGGATGTTTCTCTCTGATTGCGCATACAGCTTCTTCACCATCCGCCGCCTCCAATATTTCGATGCAATCCATAGCATGCCAGTCTACAGAACATACAAGCCCCCGTCTTATTACATTCTCATCCTCAACTATCAACAGCTTGTATCCCAATCTTTACTTTTCCTTTCTATAGCGATCCGGAGCAAAACCTCTGTTCCTTCCTCCTTAGTACTGTTCAGCTCTAAACAACTCTCCGGGCCGAATTGAAGCTTAAGTCTCCTGGCTATATTTCTGAGCCCGTAATGGATGGTTTTAATCCCACCTGACTCATTATTTATCAAATCCCTCATTCCCCTCAAGTTTTCCTCATCCATTCCCTTCCCATTATCTGAGACTCTCAGGTACAGATAATCACTGTCGCTCCATATTTTTATCCCTACTTCCAATTTTTTTTGGTGCGGAAGCGCATACTTGATGCTATTTTCTACTATCGGCTGAAGGCAGAGCCTGGGACAGGGTCGGCGAATACAATCATTTGATATATCAATATTATAAATAAATCTGCCTTCGAATCTATATTGTATAATATCCATATAATCCTTGAGATGCGCCAGATCCTCGCCAACTGTAACTATCTTGTCTTCGGCTCCTATACTATAACGAAGCAGGCTCGTAAGCTTTAAAATTATCCCATCTATATTATGGTCACCCAAGCGCACACCGTACCGTATACACTCTAGCGTATTATAAAGAAAGTGCGGGTCAAACTGCGCCTCCAGTCGTAGTCTCTCCATCTGATTATTAAGCCTATCGAGTTCTATATTTTTTTCATTCAGGGCCTGAAGATGGTCAAGCATAATATTGATTCTGTCAGCTATGTCTTCGAATTCGTCTCCTGTAACAAGCTCTATTCTCTTTTCCATTCCAGACTTCTGGATTTCCGTGATCTCCGAACACAATTTATCCAGCGACTGAGAGTTGAGCTCAGCCAACCATTCTGTCAGATAGTTTCCGGAGAAACCCAAAGCAACTAATATTATGACAAGAGTTAAAATAACGACAGCGGTATATTGAGAACTATTCAATGGTTGAATCAAAGTGTAAACGACAACGTCGTAATTTTGCGATCGACTGACAGCTATTCTGTATAAATTCCCTTTATAGACGAATCTGCCCCCATCGAATGAAAATTTGTGCATGGCGTCTAACATGTTCCAGTCGGCAGCAGCAATTGTGTGACCTGCCGTATCAGTTATGACCCCGTCAAATTTGTTTTCCCACATAATTTTCTCTAAATCAGTCCCGCTTATAAAACAAGAGATTGAACCGCTGCGTTCTCCGTCGTCATATAAAGGCATGGTCATCACATACTCGCTGCTCTTGTTGAACTGGGAATAAGTAGAATAGTAGATGTTGGTGTCACCGACATTTTCCCCGGCAAGTTTTACAAATATCCTCCTGCGCATGGTCATCTCTTCATCTGAAAAGCTGCTGTATATCACATTTTCAGATGTGTCCATGAGAATAAAACTGCTGTCCAAAATTGCCCGCCGCTTAAACGAGTTTATATAATAGGCCATATAGTTGTTACTTATTTCATGCGCCAATTTTTGATTGAGTACATTTTTGGTCTCTGCCTCATTTAGGAAATCTGTGTACTCTTGAAAACCTTTCTCCACCACGTCTGAAATCATAATATTATTCATCTTATTTCTATATATATTTAGTCCCACGCCATAAATTAGCAGTAGGATTGCCGCAATACAGAACACAGCTATCAAGATATATTCATAGTATCGTTTGAATTGAATTTTCAATTTTTTCTTATATGTTATCCTGGCCATCAGAACACCTCACTCGGTTTTAAGGAAGCATAATCCCAAATTAACGTTAGTCCCTTTTCGAATAGCTTGGGTAACTAGACATAAATAAACGTTTTTATTTTTATCCGCGTCTTGAAAGTCTCATCCAATATTACAATACAAGAAATTAACACCTCGATATTCAAAATATTTAGTTTTCTTCAAACATTACAGATCACAGATATATCAGTTTGATGCAGATACCTGATGTCCAGGTTATTATTCCGCTGTCTAACGAGATCATAAGCCAATACAACGTCACAGACCGCACAGCCGTCGTATTCTAAATGCTGACAAGCAAACTTAACTTTGCTTTCGAAAATTCGAGGACTCTTCCGGTGCGCTCCGGAATATAATATATGATTACGCTGGTTCCTCAACTTTTATTATCAGACAGATTCGCCTCAATTTTCCGATAACACTGGTACAGCGCCAGATCGCCGCTTTTCCCGTCGGAATAGAACGTCGATTCCAGCGTCAACCCCGCTTCCCCCGCCAGCGCCGCCAGCGAAGCCTCACTAAACAGGTGCACATAGCGCAGTCCGACCGCGTCGTTTGAGCCCGGAAGCGCGTACCGCCAGTCCAGCAGCGTATCGCCCGGTTCGACGTCGCCCTCGCTCAGCCCAATCGTCGACCAGGGAAGCGCCCGCGCCGCCAGCTTCGGCGAATTCTGAAACTGCCAGACCGAAAAAATCGCCTCGCCGCCGGGCCGAAGAAGACGCGCCGCGTTGGCGAAGACCGCCGCCTGCGCCGCTCTTCCCGGAATATGATGCAGCGCCGCGAAACAGGCGACGCCGTCAAAGCGCCGTTCGCCGAACGCGTCAGCCCAACCCGGATCGAGAAGATCGAGTTCGCCGTAATCGATCCGGAACGAATTGGTCGAAAGCCCCGCCGTCAAAGCGCGCGCCTCGGATAAGAGCGCAGAACTGAAATCGCGGCCGCTGTATCCCCCGCGGATTCCGAGCCTCGCCCACTCCGCCGCCAGCGCGCCGGAGCCGCAGCCCAGATCAAGCCATTCGCTCCCGTCCCGAACCGTCGCCAGAAACGCGCGGACGCCCGGCTGAATCCGCCGCCGGGTTGCGGCGAACGCGCCCCCGAACGTCTCGTAAAACTCCCGATTCAGCTCGGCCAGCCGCCGAACGGTTCCCGCGCGCATGAGGCTTAACGTTTCCTGCGAATAACCGGGATAATATTCCCGACGATCTGGCCATGGCCCGATTTCGCGAATTTCGCTAATCCCCCTTCGCTCGTCTCCCGGTACAGCGAAGGCATATCCATTCCCGTCCGCATCATCGTCTCGACCACCTCGTCAAAGCTCACGAAATGCGTCCCGTCGCTGAAGAAAACGTACTCGCCGCAGAAAATCGCCGTACCGACCGCAAACGCGTTGCGCTCGATACAGGGTACCTGAACCAGGCCCAAAATCGGATCGCAGGTCAGGCCCAGATGATGTTCCAGGGCCATTTCCGCCGCGTATTCGATCTGCCGGATGGAACAGGAATACAGCTGCGCGCACGCGGCGGCGGCCATCGACGCCGCCACGCCGACCTCCCCCTGGCAGCCGACCATCGCGCCGGAGATCGAACCGTTATGCTTGACGATATTCCCGATCAGCCCCGCCGTCGCCAGCGCCTTCAGGATCGTATCTTCCGAATGATGTAAATTCTCTTCCAGATAGCGAAGCAACCCGGGAACCACGCCGCAGGAGCCGCAGGTCGGAGCGGTCACGACCTCGCCTCCGGTCGCGTTTTCCTCCGAAACCGCGAGCGTATACGAGATCATGCGCCCGACCGACGCCATCGTCGGATTCATCAAACGCCCGCGTTTCAAATAGGTCGACGCTTTCCGCGAAACGCCGAGACCGCCGGGAATAACCCCTTCGGTATTCAGCCCGCGTTCGATCGCCGCGTACATGACCCGGCGGACCTCCTTCAGATAATCCCAGATTCCCGCCCCCTCGTACTCCTCGACATATTCCCAGAACTGCTTCCCCGTCCGGAAGCAATATTCCATGATCTCCGCTAAGGTTTTATGCGGATAGATCGGGAGCCGCTCGTCGTCGTTCGGCCCTTCCGAGAGCGCCCCGCCGCCGACCGAATATACGGTCCAGCTATGGATCTCGTCGCTCTGGTCGAACGTCGCGGTAAAACGCATCCCGTTTGGATGAAACGGAAGCGTTTTTTCCGGGACCCAGACGATCTCCGCCCGTCCCTGCGGTAAAACCTCCAGGATCGCTTTGTCGGTAAAATGCCCCTTCCCGGTCAGCGCCAGGCTTCCGTACAGCTCGACCATGAAATGCGACGCGGTCGGGTTTTCAGCGTAAAACCGCTCCGCCGCCCGCCGCGGGGCCATCGTATGACTGCTGCTCGGTCCATGCCCGATTCGGAATAAATGCCGAATTGTGTCCATGCTGTTTCCCTGCTTATCCTTTTCCTGATCCGTATGACGCCCGGCTCTTCTGGAATGAGCGCCGTGGCGCTTCGTTCATGGCGCTTATCGAAGAATCCCCATCTCGATCATCCGGGCGCGCAGCGCGCGAAACGAAGCGCCGCGGTGGCTGATCGCGTTCTTCTCCGCCTCGCTCATCTCCGCCATCGTTTTTCCCAGCGACGGGACGTAAAAAATCGCGTCGTATCCAAACCCATTCTCGCCGCGGTCCGCGTCTGAAATCTCGCCCTCGACCGTTCCGAGAACCGTTTCCGTCCGATCCGCGACGGGATCGTAAAACGCTGCGCAGCTGACAAACCGCCCCTTCCATGGGCGCGGGAATGCGCTGAGCCGCTCGATCAGGTAGCGCCGCCGGTCACGATCGTCCGCCCCTGCCCAGGGGCAGAACCGATGCGAATAGACGCCGGGACGCCCGTCGAGCGCGTCGGTTTCCAGTCCGGAATCGTCCGCGACCGCCGGAATCCCGGCCAGCGCCGCGAAAGCCTTCGCCTTCAGGAGCGCGTTTTCGGCGAATGTCTCGCCGGTTTCGTCGATTTCCGCCTCGATCCCGAGGTCCTCCGGCGTTACCCACTCGATCTCCGGCAGGATCGCCCGGATTTCTTCAACCTTATGCGCATTGTTTGTCCCGATAATGAACTTCAACC
This sequence comes from Anaerolineaceae bacterium oral taxon 439, assembly GCA_001717545.1. Classification (NCBI taxonomy): domain Bacteria; kingdom Bacillati; phylum Chloroflexota; class Anaerolineae; order Anaerolineales; family Anaerolineaceae; species Anaerolineaceae bacterium oral taxon 439. The sequence continues at coordinate 2,672,148 of CP017039.1, forward strand.
GTCCCCCGTTCCGACGCCCGTGTTAATGAATGCCAATTACGATCGTCATGTATCGCTGTCAATTATATCAAGCCTTCGCACCCTGGCGGCGAACGCGCCGGTTTCTCATGTAAAAAAAGCCGTTCCAAACCGTCCGCTCCCGTTTCAGCCTCGCCGCGCTGCGCGCCCAAAACATTAAATCCCGTATTCGGCTGTCATTATTCTCCATGCTCTGCCGGTGAATCGCAGATACAATTTGCTGAACGGAACCGTACGCGCCGGCAGGACCATTCAAAAAAAATCAGCGTTCGCCCGGCAGGTTTCAGGAAGGCAGGGACATGACGAAAATTAAAGCAATCCTATTCGACCTGGACGGGACGCTCCTCCCGGTCGATCAGGAAGAATTTACCAAAGCGTATTTCGGCCTGGTCGCGGCGAAAGCCGCCCCGCTCGGGTACGAACCCAAACGGCTCGTGGACGCGGTCTGGGCGGGAACGATCGCCATGGTCAAAAACGACGGGAAAGAATCCAACGAAACCGTCTTCTGGAAGAAGTTCAGTTCAATTTTCAGCGAAGACGCCCGAAAGGATCGGGAAGTCTTCGACGATTTCTATCGCGTCGAATTCAACGAGCTCAGGAAGATCTGCCGTCCGGACCCGGACGCCGCGGCCGCGCTGAAAAGGATTAAGGCGCTGGGGTTTCGGGTCGCGCTGGCGACGAACCCACTCTTCCCGTCGGTCGCGACCGAAAACCGGATCCGCTGGGCGGGGCTTGAGCCCGGAGATTTCGAATTCTATACCGCGTACGAAACGATCGGGTTAAGTAAACCGAACCCGAAGTATTACCTTGAAGTCGCGAACCGGATCGGGCTGGAGCCGAACGAATGCGCCATGGTTGGGAACGACGCGTTCGAAGACGGAATCGCCGGAACGGTCGGGATGCGCGTCTTCCTGCTGACGGATTGCCTGATCAATAAAGACAACCGCGATATTTCCGCGATCCCGCATGGCGGTTTCGAGCGGATGATGGAATGGGCCGAGCGGCTGAATCAGCCAGCCGCGGAATAATACAAACGGGGAGGAGAATTTTCACAGATGAAAAAGATCTTAGTCGCTTACTTTTCCGCAAGCGGCGTAACGCGCGCGGCCGCCGAAACGTTAGCGAAAGCGGCAGAGGCCGATCTCCTCGAAATCCGCCCTGAAACCCCGTACACGGACGCGGATCTGAACTGGAACGATCCGAAATCGCGGAGCACGGTTGAAATGAAAGACCGGGCGTTCCGACCGAAGATTGTCCCAATCGACGCGCAGATCGCCGAATATGACGTCGTTTTTCTGGGGTTCCCGATCTGGTGGTACGTTGCGCCGACGATTATCAATACCTTCCTGGAATCGTACGATTTCTCCGGGAAACGAATTATTCTGTTCGCGACCTCGGGCGGAAGCGGCTTCGGACGAACCGTCGTCGGGCTCAGGCCAAGCGTTTCCAGCGCCGCCTCGATCGAACCGGGACGGATCCTGAATCGGCGCGCGACCGTCGACGAGCTGCGCGAATGGATAAAATCGTTGAAGCTTTGAACGAATCCGTGAAGCCCGAACGCGCTGAATCGAAACGCGCGCTGCGAAAACGGGGAACGATATCCAAGCGAAAGGCCGCGCTCAGCAATCCAGTCGAGCGCGGCTTTCTTTAATTATTGCGTCACAGGTTCCCGCGAGTCGGTTCTCCGGCCGTTACAGTCCGAGAAAATCGATCGCGAAGAAATTCAGGATCGCCCCCTGCCAGATCCCTTTCTCGCCAGCCTCGGTCAGATACTCGACCTGCACGGTCGGGACGCTGAAATCGAGGGTAATCCCCTGAAGCTCGGGGGCTTCCCCGCCGTCGGCGCAGCTGTCAATTTCCTGCCGGGACGTCAGGATCGTCGGACTCTCGGAACCGCCGGCGCCGAAATCGGCGAATTCGCCGTTAACGTATTTCCCCGTCAGCCGATAATCCTCATTCATCCGCTCCGCATACGGTTCGATCTCGACGATCGAGTCGAAACGCGTCTTGCAGCTTTCCGTGCTCAGGTTCGCGATTTTAAAGCTCATTGACGATTTCGTCCGGATATTCGTCGCCAGCGCCAGATTTCCTTCCATCGTCAGATCGGTTTTCGCCGCGCCGTCTTCGCCGTAAAAACTGATCATCAATGGCGAATGATACGCTGCGCCCCAGCCGACCGGGGCTGAAACCGGTTCGTCAGGCATTGGCGCGATCGAGCGGAACCCCGTCATGCGCGAAACGAGGCTGACGCGAATAACCTCCGCGTTCGCGGGAATCGACGACCTGTCCCATTCCGCGCGGTACGCCAGCTCGTCGCAGTCGACCGCGTCCGCCGCCGAATCCGCGTCAATAAATCCGTTCATGACCGGCAGCGCGCATGATTTTTCCGCCGCGCCTGCCCCGATATGGAGATCGAACGATACCGACCCGGCCTCGCCAAGCTCGAAGTTTTCAAGCCTGAAGACCGCCTGATCGGCGACCTGCGCCGTCAGGAACGGCGGCTCAAACATCAGTCCGCCGCCGCCAAGCTCCTGCGCGAATGCGTACCCTGCCGTGCTGAACGCAAGCGCAAGACAAACAATCAGGATTATTCTTTTATACATTTTTCCTCCTATACATATACATATACATATACATATACATATGCATATGCATATACATATACATATACATATACATATACATATACACATAGAGAGTGTAGCGCTGTTACCAAATGCTGTCAATACCGCGTCGTCAATGATCCGACCTGTTCCGCTCCGCGAATCATCCCTTGACCGCGCCGGAAGTCACGCCGGCGACGATATACTTTTGCAGGAAGACATAGAGAACCAGAATCGGCAGCATCGCCAACAGCAGCGCCGCCATGACCAGCCCGATATCCGTCGAATACGTTCCGTAGAACGCCTGCGTTGCAATAGGCAGCGTATACAGCTCCTTCCGGCCAAGAACGAGACTGGGGAGAAGGTAGTCGTTCCAAAACGCCATTGCGTTAATAATCGCCACGGTCGCGATCGTCGGTTTCAGCAGCGGAAAAACGATCCGCCAGAACGTCTGCCACCGGGTACAGCCGTCGATCTCCGCCGCCTCCTCAAGTCCGAGCGGAATATTCGTCCGGATCGCCCTTTCGAACATGAACGTCGCCATGGAAACGGAAAAACCGATATGCATCAGGATCAAAGTCAGTCGGCTATTCAATACATTAAAAATTCCGCCGTAAACCGACACGATCGGGACCATCAGGACCTGAAACGGAATAATCATGGACGCGATCATGAGCGCAAATAAGATCGTCGTCGCCTTCCATTTGTTCCGCGAAATAACGAACGCCGCCATCGCCGAAACCAGGATCGTCAGGATCGTCGCGCTGATCGTAATCGTCAGCGAATTCCCGAATACATGCCAGAAATTCATCCGCCGCATCGCATTGGGAAAATTCAGAAGCGTAAATCCATGCGCGCCGATCAGCGCCAGCGGATTTGAATTAATATCTCCCTTCGTCTTGAATACGTTAATAATGACGAGAAAAAAGGGAAAGATGAACATCAGGAAAACAATGATCAATATTGCAATCATGATTCCATGCGTAATATGTTTTCTTCGTAAAGCCTTTTCGCTGTCGGTCATCATGCTTCCACCTCGTTTCGCTTACCAATCTGAACCTGCGTTATCCCGACAATCGCACAGATAACGAACAGGATCAGCGCCTCCGCCTGACCCAGACCGTAATTCTTATAAACGAACGCCTGATTATAAACGTGCATCGCCGCCAGAACGGAGGAATTAAACGGTTCGCCTTTCGTCAACGACAGGTTGACGTCGTAAACGACGAAGCAGCGCGTAATACTCAGGAACAGACACTGAACGAACGAAGCGCGCATCAACGGAACGATCACGTTCCGCATCGCCTGAAACGGCGTGCATCCGTCGATCATCGCCGCCTCTTTCAAATCTGAAGCGACGCTCATGAACCCCGCGACATAAATCAGCATCATATAACCCGCATACTGCCAGGTTGACACAAGAATCAGACAGAACATCGCCCCATTCGTCGTCGCCAGCAGCGACCCCACAGTTCCGCCGGCGATAGCGGTCCCGAGAGCCACAAACGCTCGGTTAAACACAAATTTCCAAACATACCCGAGAACGATTCCGCCGATTAAATTCGGAACGAAAAAACCGGCCCGGAAGAAATTCTGTCCCCGGATACCGCTGGTAACCATATACGCTAATAAAAACGCAACGATATTGATCAGGATAACCGAAAAGAACGAATAAACAACCGTTCTTCCGAGCGCCTGCCAATATACGCCGTCCCGAAACGCCGCGATATAATTCTCCAACCCGACGAACGGTTTCACCCGGGAAATCCCGTCCCAGCTGGTAAACGTCAGATACAGGCCGTAAACGAAGGGAACGATAACCGTTCCGAAGAAAAGGAAGCCGGCGGGACCCGCGAACATCAGAAACTGCTTCGTCTTATACATCAATGTATTTCGTTTCATGCGAAACCTCTTTTGTTTGGAAACAGGCGTCGCGGTGTCCGCAACGCCTGTTTTATTCTGGGTAAACGATCCTTTATTGAGACGCGCCCGAAAGGGTCACGCCCTTCCAGTAATTCTGGATTTCCTCCGCGAATCCCGCGAGATCCGTCTGGTCGGCGAGATACTTCTGGAAAGCGGCGCCAACGATCGAATAGTGATCATCGGGCAGGTAGTTATAATTCGGGACCAGCCTATCGGAATCCGCGAAGCTCTTAACCGACTTTCCCAAAGGATCGGAAACCGGAAGCGTAATATTCGAATATGCGGGGACCAGGGCGCAGTCATTGACGATAAAATCCTGACCCGCCTCGTCGTAAACGAGCCAGTTCAGGAAATCCTTCGCGGCAGCGCGCTGTTCATCGGAGATCGCCTCGGAAGCATCGATATAGAAATATTTCGAGCCTCCGCCGACGAGCTTCGTATTGTAGTCGTCGTCGGTATTCTGCGGAACGGGCATGACCCCCATATTCTCCGAATAGTTATAAGCGTTAATCACGGACCAGTCCCAGTTTCCGCCGAACATGAACGCGATCTCGCCCTCGGCCAGCTTCTGTTCCGTGACCTCCCGCTCGGCCGAAATCGCCGAACCCTTCGCGTAATTATTCTCTTTCAGGACATCGAACGTGTCCATCAGGGACAGGAAACGGGGATCGCTGATCAGCTCGACCGAACCGTCATGAAGACCCTGGATAAACGCTGCCGGGTCGGGCTGTTCCTCGTAAACCTCAGTAAGATAATGGCCCGCCAAAGACCAGTCTTCCTTCATAACGCCGGTCGGCGATTCCATTCCGCCGGCTTTCAACGCCTCGATCAGCTCCGAAAAACCGTCGAGCGTTGAGACCGAAGTCAGATCGAAATCTTCGCCTGTAATGTTCTTAATCGCGTCCGCGTTGTAGATAACGCCGCGAGCCTCGATGCAGAACGGGAAACCGTAAACCTTACCGTCGATCGTAATTTCCTGCGTCGTATCCTTCGGCCAGTCCTGATCGGATAAATCGATCGCATGATCCGCCGCCAACGCGTAAATGTCTTTTGCGTCCACCATGGCGACCGTATACGGGTCGTTTGAAGCGTACTTTGTCGCCAGATGCTGGGCAACGGTATCGCTCGAATAATAAACTTCGATATCGACGCCTTTTTCCTCGGAATATTTTTTCGCCATTTCCTCCATCTGGCTCTGAATTTCCATCTTCGAATTAAAGACGGTAATCGATACCTTACCCGAGCTGGAAGCGGGTTCGGAACCGCCGGAGGATTCCGTCGTCGAATCCTTACTTCCGCAGCCGGTTAAAGAAAGCAGAACCATTACCAAAACCAAAAACAAACCAAACAGCTTTTTCTTATCCATAGGAATCCTCTCTATAGTTGATTAATATACTTTTGGACGATGCCTCGCAGGCACTTGCTTTTACAAGTTAATATTACCAGCATCCAAATCCTTGTCAAGAATAAATTTCAGTCAAATCTACAGGTAGGCGTGCGAACATTTTTTTATGAAGCTTCCCTTCGCATGCGGGGGAAATCGGCAATTACTCGTAAATCGTGAAATCATCGATCCAAGGATATGGATTATCTGCGTCGCTCGGCTTCATGACGATTGAAATAAAGCCTCGATTAAATGCATCGTCTGAAAATACACATACCTGTTCGCCATTTACCAGCATTTTTATTATATCTTTTTTTATTTCTATTCGCATATTATATTCATAGGATTTAAGCAACTTAACCTGTTCCTGATAAAACTCAAGCGTCTCTCCACTTTCTGTCATAAGGTAACATACCAACTTCTCATCATAATATTTAAACCAATATCCGGCTTCAGATCCGTCTTGCCGTTTAACACCAATTTGCAATTCGTTACGTTTACCCCAGACTGTATCTATATTGCCCGTCTTGAATTCTATGATTCCATCGCCAAAATCAAGCGCGTCTAATTCGACTCGCGGGGCGGCCCCTTCGACCGGTTGAAGCGCTCCATTCACCATACGCCACTTTCCTTCGACGGCAGTCCATTCCGGACGAATCCCCTCGTCGAAATTATCAAAGAACAGCTTATCGGACGATAGCTCCTGGACGAGCCCTTCGTCAGCGCAGGTCGCTGAGACAGCGAACAGGCACAATACGAACAATAAACTTAATACACAGAATCGTCTTCTCATATTCTTTTCTCCTTATCTGATTGATATAAAAATTTTACTATCAGTGCAGACGATCGTTAGTAGAAAAAACGTTATGAGCCGGATGTTTTCCGACGTAACTTTCCCGGTAATTGTATAGATAATTCGCGCATAAATCAATCCTGATAGGACCTCCTTCAATTTGTCAGCAAATTCCGTAGAATACTCTCAACATTTTCTGCCTTTTCCTGTGCTGTTCGCTCCCGTACGTACCGTTTCAGCCACAGCTCGCTATCCATTTCTCCCGCGCGTTGCCTGACTTCTTCTGCGCCACCGATTCGCTCGATCGTAATCGTTGTTGACTTGCCGTTAATGCGAACCGATTTACTTAGGTAATAGGTCAGTGAATTCTTTGAAACGGATTTCGTTATTTTCATAAGGGGCAGGTCCTTTCCCCTTTATTAGATCACATATTCACATATAGCGCTATATATAATTCAACAGAAATTTAACAAAAAAACCCTTTTATGAGAAGTTTTCAGCTTTTTCTTTTTTTACTGTCAAACTTCCGACTTGCCTTTACAAGTTAATATTACCAGCATCCAAAACCTTGTCAAGAATAAATTTTCGGCCATACTTTATCCTTGCAGTATCGGCAGGAAAGAATCTGCTATAATCGTAATAGTTGAATCATAGCCGGGCAAACCTTGCCTCCCTGAAACAGACGAACAAGACATTTGAATCGTGACTGGAAATATGAAACTGTTGCTCGGCGAGACGGTCTAAATGGGACACACGCTGAAAATTATCCGTGTATATGAACTCAAAGAAGGCGTCCCAGGCTACCGGGTGCTGGTGGATCGACTGTGGCCGCGGGGCCTCCGCAAGGAGACCCTGAGACTGGACCGTTGGGCGAAGGAGATTGCCCCCTCGCCGGACCTGCGAAAATGGTTTGGTCATTTGGAGGAACGCCTTGAAGCGTTTAAGGCCCTCTACCGGGCGGAGTTGGACGGCAGTACCGACGCTCGCGCCTTTGCGCGGGACGTGGCCGAAATACTGGAAAAACAGGATGTGCTGCTGCTCTATGCCGCCAAAAGTCCGACCTGCAACCATGCCGCGATCCTGCGGGAATGGCTGGCGGAACAGGAAGAATAACGAATCCATTCCAATCCGTGCCGCCCGCTGTTTATTCAGCCCAGGCGCCGTCAGGCTTCATAAATTTCTTCTTTTTCAAAGATAAAAATTGATCGCAGACATACGATCTGATAAATAAAAAAGAAGACGTTGGCGCCCCTACGTCGCTTCGCACCTGGGACGCCGTTAAAACAAAAAAGAAGACGTTGGCGATTTCCTACTCTCCCAGGAGGTCGCCCTCCAAGTACCATCGGCGTTGACGCGCTTGACTTCCGGGTTCGGGATGTGTCCGGGTATTCCCACGTCGCTTTCGTCACCAACATCTTCTCAATCGTTTACAGTATGTAGCTCTTCCTTACAGAAGCCCCGAAAAGACCCCTGTTCCTTCCATCACGTCTAAGCCTTCGATCATTAGTATTGGTTTGCTCAAGCCATCGCTGACCTTTCACATCCAACCTATCCAGCACGTCGTCTCCGTGCGATCTTATACATTTCTGTCCAGAGAACTCATCTTGAAGCGAGTTTCCCACTTAGATGCTTTCAGCGGTTATCTCTGCCAGACGTGGCTACTCAGCGCTGCAATTGGCATTACAACTGACACACCAGAGGTCTGTCCACCCCGGTCCTCTCGTACTAGGGGCAGCTCTTCTCAATTCTCTTTCGCCCACAGCGGATAGAGACCGACCTGTCTCACGACGGTCTGAACCCAGCTCGCGTACCGCTTTAACCGGCGAACAGCCGGACCCTTGGGACCTTGTTCAGCCCCAGGATGCGATGAGCCGACATCGAGGTGCCGAGCGAAGTCGTCGATATGAACTCTTGGACTTCACCAGCCTGTTATCCCCGGGGTAGCTTTTATCCGGTAAGCCACGGCCATTCCACTCTGTACCGTGGGATCACTAAGCCCTACTTTCGTATCTGGTCGACGCGTTGGTCTCTCAGTTAAGCTCCCTTTTGCCTTTACACTCTCTGACAGGTTTCCATTCTGTCTGAGGGAACCTTTGGGCGCCTCCGTTACCCTTTTGGAGGCGACCGCCCCAGTCAAACTGCCCGCCTGACACGGTCCCATACCCGGTTTCACGGTCTATGGTTAGAACCCAAATATGATCAGGGTGGTATTTCACCGCCGACTCCAGGAACGCTGGCGCGCTCCCTTCTCTGTCTCCCACCTATCCTACACAAACCATACCTAAATCCAATGCCAGGTTACAGTAAAGCTCCACGGGGTCTTTTTGTCCTGCTGCGGGGTAGGCCGCATCTTCACAGCCATTTCAATTTCACCGGGTCTATCGTTGAGACAGTGCTCCAGTTGTTACGCCGTTCGTGCGGGTCGGAACTTACCCGACAAGGAATTTCGCTACCTTAGGACCGTTATAGTTACGGCCGCCGTTCACCGGGGCTTCAGTTCTAAGCTTCGAATTTCTTCTTACCTTTCCCCTTAACCTTCCGGCACTGGGCAGGCGTCAGCCCCTATACTTCGTCTTTCGACTTCGCAGAGACCTGTGGTTTTGTTAACCAGTCACTAGAGCCCTTTCACTGCGACTCGTCAGCCTCTCAGCCTCCGAGCACCCCTTCTCCCTAAGTTACGGGGCTTTTTTGCCTAGTTCCTTAACGATAGTTCTCCCGTTCGTCTTAGTATTCTCTACTCATCCACCAGTGTCGGTTTCCGGTACGGGCGGCTTAGCTTCTTCGCTTAGATGCTTTTCTTGACGACAGGGTCCGCCTCAGTTACGGCTTTCGCCTCCTGACTTCCCTCACCTCAACCCGTGCTTTTTACTCCGGATCTCTTCGGCTGACGTTCATCCACCGGAATCCACTAACCGGCTGGACTCCCCCATCGTTTTCACCTTCGCTCCACTCTGCCGGTGCTGAATTATTAATCAGCTGTCCATCGACTACGCCTTCCGGCCTCGCCTTAGGTCCCGACTAACCCGACGCAGATTGACTTGACGTCGGAAACCTTGGATTTTCAACGAACATGGTTCTCACATGTTTCTCGCTACTCATGCCTGCATTCTCACTTCCGATCGCTCCACGGCTCCTTCCGGTACCGCTTCCCCGCTCTCGGAACGCTCCCCTACTGATCTGTCTTTCAACAAATCCCATGGCTTCGGTTATATGCTTAGCCCCGTTACATTTTCCGCGCACAACCACTTGACCAGTGAGCTTTTACGCACTCTTTAAAGGATTGCTGCTTCTGAGCGAACCTCCTGGTTGTCTCTGTAGCTCCACATCGTTTCCCACTTAGCATATAATTCGGGACCTTAGCCGATGATCTGGGCTGTTTCCCTCTCGACTACGAATCTCATCACCCGCAGTCCGACTGCATGGTTCCCCTTATGGCATTCGCAGTTTGTTTGAGTTCGGTAAGACCTTGTCCCCCTTACTCAGCCAGTGCTCTACCTCCATAAGTTTTCCCCCACACGCTAGTCCTAAAACTATTTCGGGGAGAACAAGCTATCTCTGAATTCGTTTGGCATATCGCCCCTAACCACACGTCATCCCTCAATTTTGCAGCATTGAAAGGTTCGGACCTCCACGAGGGCTTAATCTCGCTTCATCCTGCACATGGTTAGCTCATCCAGTTTCGTGTCTATTCAACGCGACTCCTTCGCCCTCTTCAGACTCGCTTTCGCTTCGGCTCCAGGTTCCTCTCCCTTAACCTCGCCACGTCAAATAACTCGCAGGCTCATTCTCCAAGAGGCACGCCGTCACCCTCGCTTTCGCATCGGGCTCCGACTGCTTGTAAGCTCACGGTTTCAGGTTCTCTTTCACTCCCCTGTTCGGGGTACTTTTCACCTTTCCCTCACGGTACTTGTCCTCTATCGGTCGCTGAATGTATTTAGCCTTGGAAAGTGGTCTTCCCAGCTTCATGCCGTATTAGCGTGCACGGCACTACTCAGGTGTCAGCTCGTGTCTCCGCAGTTTCGCTTACGGGGGTCTCACCCTCTCTGCCGGACTTTCCCACGCCCTTCTGCTTCTGCTTCGCTTTTTTCACTTCTCGCTGATCCTACTACCCCGCTATGCATCCCTGCATATCGGTTTGGGCTCTTCCCCTTTCGCTCGCCACTACTCAGGGAATCCTCTCTTTTCCTCCGGTTACTTAGATGTTTCAGTTCACCGGGTTCCCCTCGACATACTATATATTCATATGTCGATGACTGAGGTTCGCTCAGCCGGATTTCTCCATTCGGACATCCGGGGATCGGCGCTCGTTCACAGCTCCCCCCGGCTTTTCGCAGTGTCCCACGTCCTTCTTCGGCATTCAACGCCAAGGCATCCCCCGTGAGCTCTTAGTAGCTTTTACGTGATGCAAGGAGCAGGGCTCTTTTCCCTTCCCCTTACTTTCTTCGTTCTCGGTTTTTTTACCTTGACTTTTTTTCTTGGTTACTTTTGTTAAATCTTTCAGATTTCTCTTCTGTTTGATTTAGCCTACATACTGTATTCGATTGTCAATGTGCCCGTCTTCCTCTTTGAAAGACTTTTACTAATCGAATCCACAGATTCGCTCAGTAAAACTCCCTCAAATCCCTGTGGAGATGGGGGGACTCGAACCCCCCGCTTCTGCCTTGCAAAGGCAGCGCTCTCCCGGCTGAGCTACATCCCCCTCCTCGTCCTTGTGGGCCATTCAGGACTCGAACCTGAGACCTCGCCCTTATCAGAGGCGCGCTCTAACCAGCTGAGCTAATAGCCCTCCTTTGACAATTCAGAACCAGCAGAAATACCCCACCAGTCCCCCGTTCGAGACCTGATTCTGCTCCCGCTTCCTCAGGGTTTCTTTCGATCGTCTTCAGCCCTTGGACCTCCGACTCTCTCCATTTAGAAAGGAGGTGATCCAGGGCCACTTTCCAGTAGCCCTACCTTGTTACGACTTCGTCCCAGTTATCAACCCCACCTTTGACGGCTCCCTCCTCTCGGTCAGGATACCGGCTTCAGGTGTTGCCAACTCCCATGACGTGACGGGCGGTGTGTACAAGGCCCGGGAACGTATTCACCGTAGTATCGCTGACCTACGGTTACTAGCAACTCCATCTTCATGCAGGCGAGTTGCAGCCTGCAATCTGAACTACGACCGGCTTTTCAGGATTGGCTCCGCCTCGCGGCTTCGCTACCCTCTGTACCGGCCATTGTAGCGTGTGTGTAGCCCGGGATATAAAGGCCATGCTGACTTGACGTCATCCCCACCTTCCTCCGGCTTTCTACCGGCGGTCTCGCGTGACACTTGTAACACGCGACAAGGGTTGCGCTCGTTAGCGGACTTAACCGAACATCTCACGACACGAGCTGACGACAGCCATGCAGCACCTGTTCAGGCTCCCCCGTAAGGGTCATCCGGCTTTCGCCTTCTTACTACCTGTATGTCAAACCCCGGTAAGGTTCTTCGTGTATCATCGAATTAAACCACACGCTCCGCTGCTTGTGCGGGCCCCCGTCAATTCCTTTGAGTTTTAATCTTGCGACCGTACTCCCCAGGCGGTAGACTTATCGCGTTCGCTTCGACACTCTCAGCTTTTACCCCGAAAACGTCCAGTCTACATCGTTTACAGCCAGGACTACCGGGGTCTCTAATCCCGTTTGCTACCCTGGCTTTCGCGTCTCAGTGTCAGTTAAGTCCCAGTAAGCCGCTTTCGCCTCTGATGTTCTTCCGGATATCTACGCATTTCACCACTACTCCCGGAGTTCCGCTTACCTCTAACTCACTCTAGCTCTACAGTCACGTACGACCTCCCCCGGTTAAGCCGGGGGCTTTCACATCCGTCTTGTTTTGCCTCCTACACGCTCTTTACGCCCAGTAAATCCGGATAACGCTCGTCTCCTACGTTTTACCGCGGCTGCTGGCACGTAGTTAGCCGAGACTTATTCCCGTGGTACTGTCCTTCCTCTTCCCACGTAAAAGAACTTTACGACCCGAAGGCCTTCTTCGTTCACGCGGCGTTGCTGCTTCAGGCTTTCGCCCATTTAGCAATATTCCCTACTGCTGCCACCCGTAGGTGTATGGACCGTGTTTCAGTTCCATTGTGGGGGATCACCCTCTCAGGTCCCCTACCCGTCTTCGCCTTGGTGAGCCGTTACCTCTCCAACTAGCTGATGGGCCGCAGGCCCCTCCCAAAGTAGATTCCTCTTTTACTATCGGCTCTCTGACTCCCGATAGCTTATGCGGTTTTGTCGCTCGTTTCCAAGCGGTATTCCCCTCTTTGGGGCAGGTCACCAACGTGTTACTCACCCGTTCGCCACTGGTACATCGCTGCACCCGTTCGACTTGCATGTATTAGGCACGCCGCCAGCGTTCATCCTGAGCCAGGATCAAACTCTCCGCTGATCTTCTTACGGCCTCTCGGCCGCCTTTTCCTTCTCTGCTCTCTCGGAATTTATCTGGTTTCTTCTGTATTTCTGCTGCTTCTCAATTGTCAAAGTGCTTCCTTACTTCGCCCTTCCTTCCGTCCGAGCGCAAGTAAGTATTATACGGGCTTTTCTTTTCCTGTCAAGCCCCATCGCTTTTTTCGTGACTTCACCAGCTCCGCCGCCTGACTGCCCGTATTCCTTTTTTCAATGTCCGCGCTCTTTCCCTCTGCGCAACAGTCCCCTATTATACGCTCTACCTTCTCCCTGTCAACCTGCTCCCTCTTTTTCCGTGACGCTTTGTAATTAGTTTGTGATATTGTTTTAGAGAAGTTTTTCAGAAACTGACCTGTCGGCTATCATAACGCAAGCTTGACAGATGGAAATATGTTTTTTCATCTCCTTTCTCCTCAAGAGATTTTAACGTGAGCTACGCAAGATGGGAAAAACAATATGTCGCTTATCCAGCAAAACAAGTGACAAAAATCATCTTGTTTTTCTCATGACTGCATCTAAAATATAAGATATATTATATGGTCAAATTTATTTTACACTCAGAGGTGATCCTATGCATGGACAGAAGGCAGTCTGTCTGGTTTTAATCATCACAGCGTTCCTTCTCGTCCCGATCCCATCCCAAGTCTTCGCAATCTCCGAATTCAACTGGGAGCTTCGCGCTTATCGGGACTTTTCCGTCGCCTGCGCCTTTTCTACAAGCGACGCGAATCCGCCCGGGAACGATGTCCTTCGCATCCACTGCGGCGATCGGATCGCGTCCGAATTCGCGCTGACGCCGCAATGCGACGATCCGACGTTTCTGGCCTGCGACGGCTATTTTCTTCGTGGCTTTTCGCTCCAGTCTGATCCGCACGAAGACATTTGGATCGGCAGCAGCTCATTCATGGGGCTGCGCGAAATTGAAATCCGTCCGTTGAACTGCGAACCCAACGCCATCTGCGATCAGATTCCGATTATCGAATTCTCCGTACGGTCCCAGTCAGACGCGCAGTCTGTTTTCCAAATCACGATCGATAACGAAGATTTCACATGCGCAGCGCCAGTCTGCCAGATTGCTTTAGCGCCGCCTTCCTCTAAAAAGAATTCATGGATCACCGCAAGCCTGATCGATCCGGAGGGAACCAGTGGAAAGCTGCACCATATTTTTTTTCGATTTAAACGGCTCATGCGCTCCCCGGATCTTTTTTTTCTGGAATGGCTCTGGTGCGATCGGTTCGGGGACTCGCTATACGGGGCGGAAAACTGGTACGTCGTCCCGTCGCCCTTAGAGCTGGGCAGACTGGACGGAACCGTATTAGCGCCCAGTCAGACGGAAGACGATATCTATACGGAATATCAGCTCTACGGCCTCTGCGCAGAGTTCATCAGAAACGGCACGGTTCGCGCTCGCGACTGTCCAGGATTCGGGCTTTTAGACGGGAAAACTCCCAACGGATGCGGAATCGACGCATGCCGTGAGCAGGTTATCCTGCGCCAGAACGACGCGAACCAGCAGATTACGCGCGCCGGAACCGCGTTTCGAATTCCGCCGGGACTCCTGAAAAACGTCCTGCTGGGCGAATCTCAATTCACGAAATTTTCCGGACAACCCGGAGAAATCGGAGCGGGTCATCTGACTCAGCTTGGCGTGGATACGTTGCTGCGATGGTCGCCTTCGACGTTCGCGTCCGCGTGCGCGGAAGTTTACCCGCTTCTGCCGGAGCTCTGCGCCGCGGGATATGAGGCCATGGACGAGCCGCATCGCCGCCTCCTTCGCGGCGTTATCGTCCGGGAAGCGCGCGCGGACGAAGGTATTATGCTGACCGCCAGAATTCTTTTCGCCTGCGAAAGACAGGTTGGCTGGATCATTATTGATCTGCGGAATCGGCCGCTGCAGCATATTACGGATTATCAGACGTTGTGGAAGCTGTCGGTCGCGACCTATCATGCCGGCGCCGAATGTACGAGGCAGGCGATTACGCGAACGGTGAAACAGCAATATGCGATCCAGTGGACGAATATTAGAAGGAACTATGTCGGGAAATGCCGCTCAGCTCCGGCTTACGTGGATATCGTATTCAGTCCCGACTATCCCAGGTATCCGCCGCTTATGTCCAGCGCGGATCACTGAACTTCCGCTCGCCTTGCGCAAAATCGAGCCGCTTCTGAAGTTCCTCCTGATTCATCGTATAAACCTTCGCGCTCAATTTTAATGGGTGTGAAATGAACAGCAATCGCTTTCGGTTTTGAGCACGGCGTCCGCCGGGAAGGTCGCCAACATTGGAATAGAACATCATATGACCGATTTTATGCACAAGCGTTTTGGAACGTACCTATAGAAAAAACTGCTTATTTTTCTGGCCTGACATCAATTTCAAACCTGTTTCTATCTCCACGATAATGCGAAAATGCATAATCTATGACAATTCCAGCTTCATTTCTGGCAATCGTATTAAAACATAATATGGGGCTATCTACAGCTATTTGAAGAAGCAGGGCATCCTCGCCAGAAGCGTTTTCAGCCGAAACAATCGTCTTTGTCTGCTCGATTCGCGTCATAGGATTATTTTTTAACGTCTCATACAACGATTCAAAACGGAAATCATGGCTTAAAATAAAGCTGCAATATTCAAATGGTAAAAAATTATGGATTGTAACCAACGGTTCATCATCCGCAAATCTCCGCCTGAACATTGATATGATTTTAGTCCCAGCTGATAACCCCATAGAACCTGACAGCTCAGAAGAACCCGGAATGATACTTAGATGAATCAATTCTGTTTTAGAAGTTTTCCCCAGCTGCTTTACTTGCTGATAAAAAGGTTCGAAAGGATGAATATGACTAATCTCTGATTTCGGATAAGTTACGAACGTGCCCTTGCTTGTCCGTCGGTCAAGCCAACCCTCTTGAACCAATTCGGCGATTGCTTGTCGAACTGTAGAGCGACTAATCTGATAAGTTTCCTGAAGTTCAGCTTCCGTCGGAATAATATCTCCCTCTCGATATAATTTGTTCTGAATTTTTTCGAACAAGATACTTTTCAGCTGATAGTATAAAGGGATCGGAATATCGCGATTTAGCTGGTCTTTATCTTTTAGCGAGTCGTTTTCTGTTTTCATTCGCTCAATTTTCACTTAGTAAAAGTTCTTGTATAATCTCATGCCCTTGTTCGCATGAACTAACAATATTTTATCAAGCAATCTCAAACAAGAAACTTGTCATCGCTTTTTTATGAGGTAAGTCACTACAAAAAAATTTGACAGGATAAAAAAACATGAGAAAATATGAACAACACTTTGTACGAACATAATTACAAACGGACAAATACGAGGATGTCATGAAATTTCTCTGTATCGGAATGATGGTATGCGACTATATCATTACTCAAATCCCCATGGAAATAATGTCAATAAACGGAGCCGTAATCCGCGATTTAAAAATTACAGGAGGCGGAGACGCATTAAATGTTGCCGTAGCTCTTTCTCAGTTAGGAGAGCAGGTCGCTATAGCAGGTCGAATCGCAGACGATCTCCCGGGAAAATACCTGCTGGAATACTGCGAGGGAAACAATGTCGGCGTTAACGGCGTAGTTACAGATAAAAATTTTAAAACCGCAACTACCTTCGCTATTGTAGACCCGACGGGCGAAAGACATTTTCTAATTGAGAATAAAATCTACGAGACTTATACGGACAAGATAGCTCCGCTATCAGCAATCGCGGGAAACGACATCATATACATCGGAAGCGCCTTAACGTTCCCGCAAATGGATCAGGGAGGAATTGCGAAGATTTTTTCCCATGCGAAGAACCTTGGAAAAATAACGGCGATGGATGCGGCTATTCACGGACAAACATACAATAAAAATCTTCTCCGCTCTCTTCGGCCGGCGTTAGAAACAACGGATATTTTTCTTCCGAGCCTTGCGGAGATGATTGTCCTGACGAATCAGCGGAATCCTTACAAAATTGCGGATTGCTTTAAAGAATTCGGAATAAAAACGTTGGTGATAAAACTTGGAAAGGATGGATGTTATGTAACTGATTTTAACATGGAAAAAATCATACAGGCTGTTCCTGTTCCTCACGTAATTGACACGACTGGAGCAGGAGATACATTTGTGGCTGGGTTCCTATGTGGATGGGCTCATGGATATAACCCGTTTGATTGCGCAAAAATCGGGAATATCGCCGCATCATACTCTATTCAACAAATCGGTAGCGGAATCGGATTACCGACATTCACCGACCTTGCCAAAAGTTTAATATCTGAATCTTATTAATAGGAGAATCTATGAAATTTGCGCCAATGAAAGAATTATTGTATTTTGCTGAGAAGAAAGGAATCGCGTATGGAGCTTTTGTGACGGTTTCGTATGAGACAGCTTTAGCAGCAATTGAAGCGGGATCGGAATTAAATATTCCCGTAATTTTTATCACAGGAACAGATTGCTGCGATCTGATGGGAGGATTTGAGGCTACCGTTGAAACCGTAAAAAGGGCGGCAGCGCGAGCAACAATCCCGATCGTGCTTCATCTCGATCACGCAAAAACGTTTGAAGACTGCGCGAAAGCGATTAACGCAGGGTATTCGTCCGTTATGATCGATGGATCAGCGCTCCCATTTGCAGAGAATGTCGAATTGACACGAAAGGTTGTAGAACTGGCTCATCCCTTAAGCATCACGGTTGAGGGTGAATTGGGCCGTCTTGTAGGCGAGGAAGGCGATCTCCTTGTGAAAGGACCAGAAGCTGCGCAAACTGATCCGGATGAAGCAAGAGAATTTGTTGCAAAAACTGAAGTTGATTGCCTTGCAGTCAGTATCGGGACGCAGCACGGACAATATACAGCTGAACCAAATCTGAATATCAGAAGATTGAAAGCAATTAAAGAGAAAGTAAACGTTCCGCTCGTTCTTCATGGCGGATCAGGAACTCCGATCGACCAGATTCAGGATTCGATT
Organism: Anaerolineaceae bacterium oral taxon 439; assembly: GCA_001717545.1. Lineage (NCBI taxonomy): Bacteria > Bacillati > Chloroflexota > Anaerolineae > Anaerolineales > Anaerolineaceae > Anaerolineaceae bacterium oral taxon 439. The sequence goes on from CP017039.1 coordinate 2,690,261, forward strand.
CGAAACGGAATCCGGAAAATAAACGTTGCTACAGATGTGCTGATTGCGGTCGCCAATTCGTTTGAAGAAATGAAAAGAAATCCGGATTTTAAATACAATACGGCGATGTTCGTTAATTCGAAAGAAGCCGCAAAGCGTCTCATCCTTCTGAAGATGAAACAATTTAGTATGCATTAATTAAATTGGAATTTAAATGAAAGGAATGTAATCATGAAAAGGAGTCTATTCTTCGTTGCAGCTTTCGCGGTGTTGATTGGAATGGCTGCAGCGCCTGTACATGCAGACAAAGACATCAACGCGACCGTCATCTGGAGAGCATTCGACGATCAGTTTCAAAGCGGTTTTCGAATTATCATGGAACATGAGGCCGAAAAAATTGATGGAATAACGCTGGAAATGCAAGATGGCGAGAATGACGTCTCAAAAACTACGAATAAACTTGAGGCGGCGTTGACAAAAGGAGCAGATGCAATTGCCGTTTGTGCGCCGGATCGCTTATGTACAGCCGAATTAATGAAGAAAGCTGATGCAGAGAATGTTCCTGTCGTCTTTTTTAATATGGAGCCAATGGCTGAAACAATGGAGGCCTACGATTCTATATGGTATGTTGGCGCGCAGGCCAAAGAATCCGGCGTTATGTGTGCTCAGGCGCTGATTAATTACTGGAATGAAAACAAAGGAATCGCCGATAAAAATGGTGATAATATCCTGCAACTCGTTATTCTCCAAGGAGAAATCGGTCAACAGGACGTTATTCTCCGTACGGAAGCTTATGAAGAAACATTAACTGAACAGGGAATAGATTATGAGATAATTGCTATCGATACGGCAAACTGGGATAAAGCTCAGGCTCTTGACAAAATGAACGCATGGATTACGGCGTTCGGAATCGACGGTGTCGAAGGCGTTTTGGCCAATAACGACAGCATGGCAATGGGAGCAGTCCAGGCTGCGCTGAATAATGGGTACAATAAAGGGGATCCCAATAAGTTTATTCCCATCGTCGGAATCGACGCGACAATCGAAGCGCTTCAAGCGATGAAAGCCGGATCATTACTTGGAACCGTTCTAAACGATCGTACAAGCCAATCCATAGCAGTTGTAAATATCTTAAAAGCAATCGGAAATGGAGAAACCATTATTGATGCTGAGACAGTTGGCGTAAGCAGTAAGATCGAAGGAAATTATATTTGGATTCCATATGAAATCGTAAATCAGGATAACTTAGAAGAGACTTTAGAGCTGATGCTGGAATTTAACTAAAGCCCTACCATATCGTTCTCCCATATGCCTTATAGAAGGCACATGGGAGAATAAGAAAAGCAGCACAATCTTTCAAACTTTGTCAACGAGGGTTTCATGAGTGTGAATCGGCTTGAAATAAGAGGAATCAGTAAGAGTTTTCCTGGCGTCAGAGCATTAGACAATATAGATTTAACTATAAAACCTGGCGTCGTGCATGCAATCGTTGGCGAAAACGGTGCTGGAAAATCAACCCTGATGAAGTGCCTGTTTGGAATTTACAAGCCTGATAAGGGAAAAATTCTTATCGACGGCAGCGAAGCGATCATAGATTCGCCTGGAAAAGCGCTTCAACTTGGAATCGCTATGATTCATCAGGAATTGAACCCTATTCCATTCAGGAATATTATGGATAATATTTGGGTAGGCCGATTTCCAACAAGTGGAGTAGTCGTCGACGAAGTCAAAATGAGACAGAAGACGAAGGCGCTATTTGAAAGTCTTGACTTTGATATCAACCCGGATACATTAGCCCGAAAATTATCGATATCCCAGTTACAAGCAGTTGAAATTGCCAAGGCGATTTCGTATGACGCAAAGATTATTATTATGGATGAACCAACCTCGTCGTTAACTGACACTGAGACAGGGCATTTATTCAAACTCATTCGCAAATTAAAACATGAGAACCGATCTATCATTTACATCTCTCATAAGTTGGAAGAAATTTTTGAAATTGCTGATGAAATAACGGTCCTGCGTGACGGAATGAACGTCGGCGTCTGGAAAGCAAAAGAGATACAAATTGAAGAAGTCATCAAAAAAATGGTTGGGAGAACCATGCAGGAACGATTTCCGGCTCGAATTAGAACCACAAAACAAGACCTTCTGTTGGAAGTGGATTCGCTTAGCAGTGCCGACAGGAATTCGTTTTCTGACATAAGTTTCTGTCTATATAAAGGGGAGATATTGGGAATCGGAGGATTAGTCGGAGCGCAGCGAACCGAATTAATCGAATCTCTTTTTGGCCTGCACAAAATCGCTAAAGGAAGCATACGATTAAATGGAAAAGAGATCAAAAACCGCAATCCGGAAGAAGCAATTCAAAATAGATTTGCCCTATTAACAGAGGATCGTCGTGCCACAGGGATCGTGCCAATGTTATCCGTTGAAGAAAATACGCTAACGGTCGCATATAAAAAGATCGTAAAAAATTTTCCCGGTTTTTTCAGGCCTCAAACGTTAAAGACTATCGTAAAAGAAATATGCACAAAATTAAACATTCGAACGCCATCGCTCGAAACGCAGATCAGGAATTTATCAGGAGGAAACCAGCAGAAAGTTTTAATTGGAAGATGGCTTCTCGCGGAAAGCAAGATTCTGATCTTAGACGAACCAACTCGCGGCATTGATGTCGGATCAAAATATGAAATTTATAAAATTATGCAGGAGTTCGTCGAAAATGGGGCTTCTATTCTAATGGTCTCGTCTGAAATGCCGGAGCTTCTCGGCATGTCCGACAGAATCTTAGTCATGTGCGCAGGGAAGTTAACAGGGACACTAAATCATAGCAACGCATCTCAGGTTGAAGTCATGAAACTGGCAACAGCTTTTACACTTAGAAGGCAGGAGGAATCACGGTGAACTATCTGAATTCAATCAGCAGCAGGAAAATCAAACAATTCATCATAGACAAAGCATTAGTCTTAGTCCTCATTTTTATGATCCTCTTCATGGTGATAATTGAACCCACGTTCCTTCAGTGGCGTGTTATTAAAGACATCTTAACACAGTCTTCAGTTAAGCTTATTGTTGCTTTAGGTTTATTATTCCCGCTTTTGCTTGGCGGAACGGATCTGGCCGGCGGGCGGCAAGTCGGTTTAGCTGCCGTCATTGTCGCATCGATGAGCCAGCCACTACTAAATTCGCATCGCTTTTTCCCGAATCTCCCGGAATTGCCCATCCTGGTCCCCATCTTTACCGCCTTAACAATTACAGCCTTGATTGGACTGATCAATGGCCTGATGATTGCGAAACTGAAAATGGCACCTTTCATTGCAACCTACGGAATGGCAACAATCGTATATGGAATAAATTGTCTCTATTTCGCGAAACCGCCGAACCGCTAGCAGCCCATTGGGGGGATCCGAGACGACCTGACGTTTTTAAGTTCGTATAAAGTCTTTGGAGAATTCAGCTTATTGATCGTCATCGCGTTAATAGCTGCGGTACTTTGCTGGTTTTTACTGAATCGGACCGTTTTTGGAAAACATCTATATATTGTCGGCGGGAATTCAGAAGCGGCGAAAGTATCCGGCGTAAACGTCAGCAGCATCATCATCGCCGCTTTTATAATTGAGAGCTGTCTTGTCGGATTCGCTGGGATCCTTGAGGTTGCAAGAACCGGTGGAGCAAACAGTGCTTATGGATTCTCTTATGAATTCGATGCAATTTCATCTTGTGTCGTGGGCGGGGTATCCTTAAGCGGAGGAATCGGTAAAATTTCCGGCGTTATCATCGGAGTTATTATTTTCACAATCATAAGTTATGGCCTCGCCTTTATCGGTGTCAATCCGAACTGGCAATTAATTATTAAGGGCTTAATTATTTGCAGCGCTGTCGCTTTAGACATGAGAAAAAACGCATAAATCAAAAAAGAAAAGGATAATCTATGGAAAAGATCAAAATCAGTAATAGGCTCTCTCTCTCACGAATCGTACAAGGTTTTTGGAGGCTAACCGATTGGAATTACACTACCGACGAGCTGATAAGGTTTATGCATACGTGTATCGACATGGGAATTACAACTTTCGATACCGCTGAGATATACGGACGAACTGTATGCGAAACGCTCATGGGAAAAGCTTTTAAGAAGGATCCGACACTTATCAAGAGAATTGAGCTTGTTACAAAAACAGGGATCTTCGAGAAAGAAATTAGCGGGGAAAAAATCGGTTACTACAACACAAGGTATTCAAGAGTTATGCAATCCTGCAAAGAAAGTATAACTCGTTTAGGAATTGATAAAATCGATTTATACCTGATTCATCGAGAGGACCCATGCTTTAATCCCTGGGATACTGGACGCGCATTAGAGGAATTACAAAAGGAAGGGCTGGTTTTAGAAATTGGCGTATCAAACTTTGATCCATTTAAGTTCGAAGCGCTGAATGCTGCGGTAAACGGAAAATTAGTGACAAATCAGATTGAATGGAATCCGATTTGTTTCGAACATTTCAATTCGGGCATGATTGACTATTTAGCCATGAAAAAACTGCATCCAATGATCTGGTCACCACTTGCCGGGGGGAAGCTATTTGACAACAGTTGTCAACGCAGTCTCAATGTTATGAAAAAAGTAACTGAAATCGCCAAGAGGCATAATGCGCAAATAGAATCGATCCTTTATGCCTGGATTCTGTACCATCCTGTCGAGGCAATTCCGATCTCTGGAAGTCGAAACGTAGAACGAATCAGACGTGCTGTCAAAGGGCTCGATATAAAACTCGATCATGCAGAGTGGTATGAGCTTTATACAGCAAGCGGACAACAAACCTTACGCTAAGGAATCACGCGAGCGTTAAGGCTCAGGACGGATCGCTATAATCCTACCGAACGCACCTTTTCCGCGACCGCCTTCGCCAGCGGCAGCTGCGACAATTCAGAGATATGCATCCAATCCAGCTCGTTCGGCGACACAAACGGATTAATATCCAGCGCGTCGCATCCTTCTTCCGCGGCAAATCGCAGCATCCAGGGAACCATCGCCGCCGATTTCTCTGCGCAGCCCGGTCCCATATGTCCATAGACGGTTGGGACCGTCTCGATCCGCGGATCGATCTTCATCGGCGCCAGGACAAGGATCCGCGGTCCGTCACGCCAGACCGGAAGCTGCTTCGCTGTCTGGAGAAGAACGCGAAGCCCTTCCGCGATGTTATACCCTGTCGCAGCGAATCGCGCTTTACAGTCGTTCGTCCCCAGCATGAGGATCAGCAGGTCGATCGGCGAATTCGTCGATAGAACCGGACGCAACGTCGCCAACCCGCTCAGTCCTTCACAGAGCGGATCGTCAAAAACCGTCGTCCGCCCTGAGAGTCCCTCAGGGCGGACCTCATATCGATCCCCCAGGAGCGCTCCCAGCCGCGTCGTCCAGCGGACGTCGTCGTCAAACCGCCCGCCGGTTCGCGGATCGGCTCCATACGTATTTGAATCGCCATAGCAGACAACCCGGATTTTATTCATACGTTCACCCCCGAATCAATACTGCGAGCTCAACGATCCTCCGGATCGCCGCTCTCCCGATATAGCCCGAATTTCTTCCGAAGGACCGCCGATCGCGAGGCGATCCGGACCCATTTCGGCGACGGCGTCCCAACCACTTCGGCGTTCCGAATCGCAGCGCGCAGCTCCTCCGCCGTCGAAAACGGCGCCAACCGCAGCGCCATCCGCCCCAATTCAAACAGCCCATGCGCGTCGGAACCCGCCGTTCCGCAAAGGCTCCGCGCCTTCGCGAAGTTCGTCGCTTTCTCGTTCGCGTCTTTCGTATTCCGACCGTTCGCGATCTCAATCGCGTCTAAATATTCCTGATACCGGATCATCTCGTCTTCATACCAGCCATGCCGGCTGAACGAATACGGATGGGAAAGCGAGATAAACGCACCCTGATCGCGAAGACGCCGGAAAGCTTCGGCCGGCTCCAACCCGGCCGGGATTTCCTCTTCAACGAAAAAAGCTAAAATCTCGCCGCGCGTCGTCAATATTTCCTCGCCGACGATCACAAAATCCGGATACCGTTTCTGCAGCCGGATCGCTCCTTGAATCGAATTATGATCCGTGATGACCAGCTTCCCCAAATTCAGTTCATGCGCCCGCTCAATTAACGCGCTGAGCTTCGTGACCGAATCGGGGGAAAATTCGCTGTGTACATGAAAATCAACTAAAATTTTCAATTTATTGTTCTCCTGATAAATCGCTACCGAACCGGATTCACCGTATCGGTCGGACGCGGCGTCCTGGTTGGAACGAGCGTCGGCGTCGAGGTCAGCGTCGGCGTCGGCTGGCGCGTATCGGTCGGGCGCGGCGTCCGCGTCGCGGTCGGCGTCGCCGTATTCGTTGACGTATTCGTTGGCGTCCACGTCACGGTCGGCGTCAGCGTATCCGTTCCGGTCGGCGTAATCGTCGCTGTCAGCGTCACCGTTCCCGTTACTGTTGCGGTTCGCGTTGCCGTCGGCGTCCAGGTCCCGGTCGCGGGCGGTGTGTCCGTTGCCGTCGGGACTTCGCTCGCGGTCGCGGTCGGCGTTAGCGGCATTCCCTCGATAACGAACCCCTCGCTCATGAACCATTCCGACCCTAAGAAAACCTGCAATTCATACGCGCCGGGCAGCCAATCGTCCGGATCCTCCGGTTCGCAGGTCACAAAATTATATCCGCCAGTCGAAATATCCCAGACGACCGTCGATTCGCAAAGCGCTACCCGATCGTCCAGCCGCATCCAAACGAATGAGATCTGCGTCCCCAAAACGAGCTTATCGTACGAATAAAAACCGTTCAGTTTCCTCAACGGATTCATAAAACGAACCGAAGGCTCGATCGGGAAACCGTCATCGCCAATCTCCTCGGCGAATTGAATCGGACTGAAAAGGACCTCCGTTCCCGGATCGACCTGGCTGGTCGCCATCGCTCGAAGCGAATCCGGAAGCGCGGGCGTATTCGTAATCGACGGCGTTTCGGAAACCGTCGGCGAAAGCGTCATCGTCGGCGGCAGCGTTATCGTCGCAGTTTCGGTAATCGTCGGCGTCAGCGTGATCGTCGGCGACGGCGGGAAAACGGTATAAAACGCCGGCTCAGCGTAATTATTCAGCGCCCAGGACGCCCCGGCTAATACGATCGACATGATAATCAGCTTCCAGCCGCGCGCGATCGCTTCCTGACGCTTCCTGAAATAAACGAGTTTCAGTCCGCGCCGGAGCGTACTGATCCCCAGCAGGAACGCCAGAATCGATCCGAACAGGGCCAGAAAGAGCGCCGCGTTCACGCCGGAAATGACGTCGATATTCAGGTTTAAAACCCGCGTCCAGTCCATGCCCTGCATTATATCACGCAGAGGATCGCCGCCTTCTTCCCGGCCCGGGCGTTATCGTCCGATTAATTTCGGAACCAGATTTTCCTTATACACGAGAATTTCATAACCTTCGAAACGATCGACCTTCGCCGGTTCGCCGAAAAGCGTGATAATCGAATCTTCCGAAACGTCTAAATAGCCCCAATCGTCGAGAAGAACGAACGTATACGGCGCCTCCGAAAACCAGCCCGGCTTATAGAACCAGCGCTGTTCTTCAACGTAAACCGGAACCAGGTCTGAATCGCGATGCACCGTGATCGCGCGGATTTTAACCTGATCATGCGACGAAACCGTCACGCTCGATGCGTTCCAATAGTGCGCAAAACCAAAACGGTAGCCATTTTCCACCAGATACGCCGCAACCCGATCAAAGCGCGTATCCGGCCGTCCAAACGTAAGAGGCGGGAAATTCACTGCAATCAAAAGCGCCGCGACCAGCGCCAACCCGACCCGCATGGACAGCCAGCCGCCGATCCTCCGTTGCGGAATATTGCGGTGATTCACCCGGCGAACGATCAGGATTGCGGTAAAGACGGGCAGGAACGAAATATAGCGGGTAAACTCGGACGTCACCAATACGTCGGTAAAGACGCAGACCGCCGCCATGACCGCCATCGACAGCGCTAACAGGACGGCGAAAAGATCCTGATGCCGCCGCTTTAAATAAGCATAAATCGTTTCGATAACAACCAGCACCATCCCGATGATCAGGACGGCGGCCGCGATCCAGCGCAGCGTACTGAGCGCCGTAATCGGCGTCTGGCGCGTCGTCCCGTTCATGAGCTCCACGACGCCTTGGGCGAACCGATTCCAATTTATTCCGATCTGATCCAGCGCGGTGAAATTTTTCCTGGATAAGATCTGATTTTTAACCGCGCCGCCAACGCTGAAATATAACCGATCCAGTCCGACGCCGGCTCCGCTTCCAACCGAGGTCAGCGCGATGACCCGGACGCAGCGCATCCGCCCAAAACGCGGCGTCTCGTTCATCAATTCCCATCCGCAAAGCAAAACTACCGAAAGCACGGCGATCACGACGATCAGGAAATCGCCGGTGACCCCGATCGCGGTCACGATTAACAGCGCCGTCGCCCATCCCCAGGACGTTTTCCCGTCCGTCAGGATTCGCGCCGCAATCGCCATGATAACGAGCGCAGCTGCGAACGCGGCCGTATGACCGCGAAAATGGCCCGTCTTTTCGACCGTCGCGACAACCGCGATTCCATAATACAGCAGCGCGTCGAGCGGCGTCAGCGCGTCGACCCGATCGCGGAGCAGCAGCAGCCCGAACCAGAGAAACACCGTCAGGATCATCGCCTCCGCCAGAACGTACGCGAACGGCTGGACCCCAAGAAGCGCGGCGCTCAGCCCATAAAACGGGAGCTCGGTCGTCAGGAAGCTGATCCCTGTCAGGACCCAATCCTTCAGGAAAAAGTTCCCGCCGATCCAGTCCCGCCCCTCAAGGACATGATTCGCGAAATCAGAATTGATCGGGACCCTCGCCATCGTCGTAAAAGCCGTCAGCGCAATTCCAGCCAGCGCTGCTCCGACCAGCAGCCATTTACAAATCGGATGATGCAGGATGGACCTCATTTAACCATACCTCCGTTCGCTTTTCCGAATCCGTTTCGGGATGAATCAATTAATAGAATAGTCTACCGCCAATAATGAACGCCGCGGAATGATTCGCGGAATGTGCGTTACCTCCTTTTTTCGCCCGTCGGTGCGGCCGCTAAACGCCGGCGCGCGATCGATAAGCGATCCGCTTCGGTCTGTCTCAAATCGTCGTGCCCCCTGAGCTGACGATTTTCATGACGCCCGTTTCGCGTTTCACTCGCCGATTCCTGCGCCTTACCGAAAAAACGAAGACGGGAGGTTCGTTTTCGTGTATGATGACAGCATCAATGAGGAAAGGAAGGAGGAGGAAAAGCTTCATGAAAGTCAGCGTTGAAATCTCCGAAAATTATAAACCGCCTCGCGCGGTCATTTACGCGGACGCGATGACTGAGGAAATCCGAAAGATCATCGACTGGTTAGGGCAGAACGATACACTGCTGATCGGGCAGTTGGATGAACGGCTGGTCGTCATCAAGCCGGAAGAAGTTTACATGATCCGGATAGAGGAAGGGAACACGATTATCCATACTGAAACGGGAAAATATTATTCCGGGAAACGGCTTTATGAAATGATCCGCCTGCTTGGGCGTGGATTCATGCAGATTTCGAAGCAAACTATTATTAATCTTTCTTATATAAAAAGCGTGGAAGCCGGCTTCAGCGGTACGCTTCTTCTCAAGCTGAAGAACGGCCTTTCCGACTACGTGTCAAGAAAATACCTGCCGGAATTAAAAAAATATCTGGGAATCTGAGGAGAGATCATCATGAACAAAACTGTTAAAGAAGTGTTATCCAACACGTTTCAGTCGATCGGGTACGCCGCCGTCATATTCTGTGTCGTCGGGGTCATTTTTGACCTGATATTCAAAGGCAATCTGGTGAGGGAAAACTATACGTACACCAGAATGGCGGCCGGCATGTTCGTCATCGGGATCGGGTTCGGCGTTCCAACGCTCGTTTATAAGAATGAAAAGATACCGCTCCCGGTTCAGGGGCTGATCCATATGGGAATCGGCTGCGTCGTTATGACGATGACCGCGTTCGCTGTCGGCTGGATCCCGACCGATCAGGGAATCGGCGCCATCCTCTGGACGATCCTTGGAGAGATTGCCATCGCGCTCGTCATCTGGTTCATTATCTATCTGCATCAGAAAAAACTGGCAAACGAGATGAACCGCCGGATCAGCCAGATTGAAGTAAGCGGCCCCAATCATTTACGGTAAAAAAGGCAGGGAAAACTGAGCGGCAGGGGCTTCTCCCTGCCGTTTTTATATCGAAATTTTCTGAGCGGCGCCCGGACGCTCCGGTTTTATCGTAACGATCCGGTCACGGCATGATAAAATTCATTAACAACTGCGGAATCCTCTGCTCATCAGAAAAGCTTTCAATTTTCCGAATATAGTAGCGGCCGATGAAAACGGGAAAACCAGCGGAAAAACCGTCGCAGACCCAAACGAAAGAGGCGAACCATCATGAAAGAATTAACGATTCAGGACGTAAATATCAGCCCAATCCCGCTTTTTGCGGACGAATGGGCGTTGGTCACAGCAGGAACGAAAGAAACCGGATTTAACACGATGACGATCAGCTGGCGGCATGTCGGCGCAATCTGGGGCGCAAATCAGGGAATGCCGACCGCGACGATTTATATCCGCCCGCAGCGATACACGAAGGAATTCGTCGATCGCGAGCCGCTTTTCACGATTTCCTACCTTTCCGCCGATTACCGGAAGGAGCTCCTCTACCTGGGCGGTCGATCGGGCCGCGACGAGGATAAGGTCGCGAATTCAGGGTTGACACCCGTTTTCGGCGATGGGTTTACTTACTTTGCGGAAGCGAAAATGGTGCTGGTCTGCCGGAAGGTATACGCCGCGCCGATTTTGGAAAGCGGCTTTATGGACCGATCGATTATCGATGGAAATTATCCGCAACGCGATTATCATACGATGTATATCGGAGAAATCGTTAAAATCCTCGGAGTGGAAACGAGCGCGAACAGCCCGAAATAAACGCGTTGTGTTCCGCTGTTGACTGACGACGGTTTTTCATAAAAGGCGTAAAGGAATGAGATTGAAAGCGAGGACAAAATGAAAAAGTTGAGTTTCAATTTAGAGCTGGTTTTCCTGTTTGTCTGCGAGATCCTGATTGGGATCGTACTGCTGATCAACCCGATCGGATTCGCGAACCTGAGCATCCAGATTTTCGGTATCGCGCTGATTATCAGCGGTATTTTTTCCGGCATCGGCTATATCCGATCGGATCCCAGAAGAGCAATGCATGGATTAAAGTTGTTTAAAGCGCTTGCATTCATAATACTCGGAATTATCTGCTTCACGGGGCCGAACTGGTTCCTGGCGACGTTCCCGATCCTGACCGTCCTTTACGGGATTTTCATTCTTCTTGTCGGCCTCTTCAGGGTCCAATGGGCGGCGGACATGTTCCGGCTGAAGATGGAACGATGGTGGATCGCCGCGATCAGCGCGGTCCTCTCAATCCTGTTGGGATGTGTCATTATCCTGAACCCGTTCTTCGCGACCGCCGTGCTTTGGACCGTTACCGCGCTGACGCTGATCGTGTTCGGCGCTGTCGACTTGGTTTTCCTCCTGATTTCCGGATTCGGAAAAGAAGGGGAAAAGATTGTGTGAATTAAAAAGCCCAACGTGTTTGGATTCGTTGGGCTTTGACCATTTGCAGACCGGGCGCGAACCTCCGCGCTCATTTTTATTTCTCTAAAACGCCGAACGCAGATCGTCGCGCATCGCCAGCGCGGCTTTCCGCGAAGCGGCGGCGAATTCAATCCCCAGCTTCGGCGCGTCGGCGAATTCCGGATCCTTCCGCCAGGCGGCGATAATCCCGCGCGATGAATTTACGATACAGCCGACGCCGTCCTTATCGAAAAAGCCTTTCAGGTCAGCGCCTTTTCCCCCCTGTGCGCCGTAACCCGGAACGAGGAAAAACGTATGCGGAAGCTGCGCGCGGAGTTCGACGCCCTGAATCGGATGGGTCGCGCCGACGACCGCGCCGACGAGACTGTACCCGAACGCGCCGATATGGTCCTGCCCCCAGCGATGAACCAGGTCGGCGATCAGGCGATAAACCGGCCGCCCGTCGACGAGAAGATCCTGAAGCTCTGAGCTTGACGGGTTCGACGTCTTGACCAAAACGAAAAGCCCGCGATTCATAGCAGCGGCCGCCTTGACGAACGGCGCGATCCCGTCGGTTCCGAAGTAAGGATTGACCGTAATAAAATCCTCTTTCCAAAGATCGTAGGTTTCGCCCTCGACCTGCGTTCCGCCCAGGTGCGCGGCGTAGGCTTCGGCGGTCGAGGAAATATCGCCGCGCTTGACATCGCCAATTACGATAAGGCCCTTCTCTCTGGCGTATGCGACCGTTCGCAGGTATGCGTCGAGTCCGTCAAGCCCGTAGCGCTCGTACATGGCGATTTGCGGCTTGACGGCGGGAACGATATCCGCGACAGCGTCAATAATCGCGCGATTAAAGGCGAGGAAGCTTTCCGCGGCCGCCTTCGGCGTTTTTCCGTATCGATCGAAAGCCTCGAGCTTCAAACCCTCCGGAATCATGTTCATCGCCGGATCAAGTCCGACGACGGTCGGATTCGCTTTTTCGCGGATTGCGCAAATCAGTTGATCAATCATGATAAATAACCTTTCCGTCTATAATCGTCCATTTTACTTTCCCGGTAAACGGCCGTCCGGCGAAAGGTGAATGCCTGGCTTTCGAAAGCGACTTCGCCGGATCGACGACGAAGGTCTCGTTCAGGTCGACGAGCGTCAGGTCCGCCGCAGCGCCCACGCGAAGCTCCCCGCGGTCCAGCCCGAGGATCCGGGCCGGCCTCGCGGCCATCATCTCAATCAGCCGTGAAAGCGTCGTCAGCCCGCTTTTGACCAGCACGGTATAGCTGATGCAGAAGGAGGTCTCCAGTCCGGTCACGCCGAAAGGCGCTTCCGAGACCGGGCGATTTTTCTCTTCGGCGGTGTGCGGCGCATGATCCGTCGCGATCGCGTCGATCGTCCCGTCGAGCAGCCCCTCGATCAGCGCCGCGCGGTCGGTTTCGTTCCCCAGCGGTGGGTTCATCTTGAATTGCCCGTTTTCCGCGAGAACGTCGTCCTCCGACAGCGTCAGATAATGCGGCCCGGTTTCCGCCGTAACCGCGATCCCGCGCGCTTTCGCCCAACGGATCAGCGACACCGACGACGCCGTGCTGATGTGGCAGAAATGCACCGGGCAGCCGGTAGCCTCCGACAGCAGGATATCGCGGGCGACGATAATCGATTCGGCTTCCGCCGGAATCCCGATAACGCCCAGCCGCTCCGACGCCGCGCCCAGCCGCATGCAGCCGCCGCACAGGCCGATTTCTTCGGCATGCGAAAAAATTTTCAACCCGTTCGCATGAATCGCGATCATCGCCTCGCGCATCCGGCGCGGGTTCATCACGGATTTCCCGTCTTCGCTGACGGCGGAAAGCCCCCGCCCCATCAGCCGGAAGCATTCGTTCTGAACGGCGTTCAGCGCCGCATAATCAGTCAGTTCCTCGCCCCGCTCGCCCCGGGTAATCGTTCCCAGCGGAAGAACGTGAACCCCGTTCGCCGCGGCCGCGGCGCGTTCGATCCGTTCCAGCGTCTCGACCGTGTCGATCGTCGGCTTCGTATTCGGCATCGGGCAAACCGTCGTCACACCGCCGCGCGCCGCCGCGAGGCACCCGCTTTCGGTCGTCTCTTTTTCCGGAAAGCCGGGATCGCGGAAATGTACATGCAGGTCGATCAGGCCGGGAAGGACGGTCAAGCCGCTCCCGTCGATCGTTTCCGCGCCTGATCCCGCGCTCTCTGGCGCGGCGAGCGAACGAAGCCGCCCGTTTTCGACGAGCACGTTCGTCTTCGCGTCCGAAGCGCTACCTGGAAGACTGACGTTTTTTATAAATAAGTTCATCAACTCCATCCTTTTCCATACTGACCCTGTCGTCGCAGTATTCACAGCGGTAAACGCGCCGTTCCGGATCGACAAGATGGAAAATATGCGGCGCGTTGGCTTCGATTGAGGTAACGCAGCGCGGATTCCGACAATGAATAATATCGACAACTTTATCTGGAAGCGCCAGTTTAATTTTCCTGACGACTTTATGATTCTCGATAATATTCACGGTCGCGTTTGGATCGAGAAGCCCCAGCTCGCTCAGGTCGAGATCGACGACATCTTTAATCTTGATAACGTCTTTGCGCCCGAGGATCGTTGAATCCGCGTTCATGAGGAAGGCGACCGTATGATTCGAGGTATCGATATTCAGGCAGGACAGAATTTTCGCGCCGACGCCGGCTGTGATATGATCGATGACGATGCCGCGTTCAATACTGTTGACAACTAACATAGTTTATTCCTCCGCTCCGAGAATCTTCATGAGTAACGCCATGCGAACGAACATACCGTATTTGGCCTGACGGAAATACGCGGCGCGCGGGTCGCTGTCGATCTCGACCGCGATTTCGTTGACGCGCGGGAGCGGATGCATGACGATCATGTCCGCTTTCGCGCTTTCCATCTTCGTCGCGTCGAGGATATAGCGATCCTTCAGTCGGACGTAATCCTCCTCGTTAAAAAAGCGCTCTTTCTGAACCCGCGTCATGTACAGGATATCCAGTTTCGACAGGACCGGGGTCAGCTTCCGGACCTCTTCAAACGGGATCCCGTTCCTGATCAGGATCCCGTCTCGAACGTAATCCGGAACGACGAGCTCGTCCGGGGAAATCAGGACGAATCTGATCCCCTGATAGCGGGATAACGCCTTGATCAGCGAATGAACCGTGCGGCCAAATTTCAGATCGCCGCAGATTCCGACCGTCAGGTTTTCAAGCGTTCCTTTTTCCTGAAGAATCGTCAGCAGGTCGGTCAGCGTCTGGGTTGGATGATGATGCCCGCCGTCGCCGGCGTTGATGACGGGAATATCGGCCGCGTTCGCGCCGATTCGCGGGGCGCCTTCCTTGGGGTGACGCATGACGGCAATATCGGCGTAACAGGCGACGGTCCGAAGCGTATCGGCGATCGATTCGCCCTTCGCCGCCGACGAAGAATTCGCTTCCGCGAAACCAATGACCTGCCCGCCGAGCCGGAGCATCGCCGCTTCAAAGCTGAAACGCGTCCGCGTCGACGGCTCGTAAAATAACGTCGCTAATAAATATCCGTCTAACGCATGGGCATAGCTGCGCGGATCGGCGATGATTTTTCGGGCGAGATCGAAAATCTCTCCCATCTCGTCCACACTGAAGTCCATCGGTTCAAGCAAGTCGCTGCCTTTCAGCATAATCGTTTCCTACCTTTCGTAATCGCCCGATTCCGAGCTTTTTGCAAAAAAAAAACCTCCATCCTCCGGAGGTTTAATTCTTAGCGATCAATAATTCGAGAAAGGATAACGAGCCGATTTTTCGCAGGTTTTTTTCATCCATTTTCTCTCCCGACTGGCGCGGCTGCGCGCCGGATTGTTACTGCCTTCGGGAGGATGATAGCCCAAAGAATTGCCGCTGTCAACCGGTTTTTCGATTTTCCTGACACGAAAAGAGGAGGCGGCAATTGAAATAGTAAATGCACCGATGAGGGGGCCTGTGGGCAAAATGGCTTGGGTTAGCGGTCTGAAAAAACGTCTGCACAGTCCCTACAGCTTAGCTGCATTTACATTGACAATTGATTTCCTTACCCGAACAGCTCCCGATGCGCCAGGATCGCGGCCCCCGCGCTGCAGGCCGGACATAAGCAGTACCGGCTGCCATTGGCCTTCGCCTCCGTAAAAGCAACGATCATTTCCTTCACCTTCTCCTTACCAAAATGCCGCATTCCCGCTTCAGAAGCGAAAAAGCTCAGCGAATCATCGATCGTATTGACATCCTCCTCCAAAGCCGCGATCAGCTTCGAGGACAAATCGCTTTCGCGATCCGTCCCAACCGCCGCGAGCCATTCCTCTCCAAGCTCCCGCAGCGGCGGATAGCAGGACTCCGCCGAAACCAGCTCCCGAACGAACGCAACTGCCTGATTCTTATCTGACATAAGTATCCTCCTTGATATTCTTGCCTGTAATGATAGCCTGAAATGGATATATTTTGCCGTTTCCGGCGCGGAACCGCATACAAGGCCGCCGCGGCCCGCGCCGGGTTCAGCTAAGCCAGGCTACCTGACGTCAACGACCGTGCTCCAGGCCGGGTCGCAATCGTAAAACGTCATATTCATCGGATCATAATCTTCTGGATATATTTCCCACATTTTAGATAAACAGAACGAAATCTTAACCTTTTCCGTTTTTTCAAACGAATCATTATCCGCTTCATTTACGTGAACCTGCGTGAAGCCGGTATACGTAAACATGCGATCATAAAGCTTAAGCTGCGTTCCATCATCAGCTTCCAGAAAAACATGACTGTTATTAAGTTCAGGAGAAAATTGGTCATTGAACCCACTCATGAACAGGATCGGCTGAATTGGATTGAAGCGCAAACTTTTCATCGTCAAATCATGCCCATTAATCGATATCGTTTTATTTATCGCGACATCTTTCGTTAATTCCGCCAGCTCCGAGCCGTCCGTTTCAAATTCAAAGACCCATGGACCCTCCTCTGAGAAACATCGATACGTCCAGTACTCACTGTAAGATTCTTTATCTTCCCAGCATGTTTGAACATCGCGCACCGTCACACGAACTTGAATCGGGTCTTTCGGGGAGACGTAGCCTTCCCTTTTCATCAAAGAATTGCTGACCATATTCATTACGACCAGCGGCTCCTCGTTTACATCGTTAATTCCCGGCTCGCCGCCACCGCCGCCCCCATGCAGCTTGGATGTCTCAAATTCCGGCGGATAAGGAAGGACAGGCCCGACATCAATCCACGCAGAACCAATCTCAAAACCTTTCAATAATTTTTGATCCTTCTTTAATTTATCCGTCCCGACTAAGAGAGAAACGGAGATATTATCTTCAGTCACCATCACCTTATCCAACAGGATCACAGTCCCATTCGGCGTCGTCTGTGCCAGCCGCACTGGCTTCGTATATTCGTTCTCTGAATCAAAGAAATCCCAAAGCCTATATTCCGGTTCAAAATCTGACATGAATTCTTCCAAATCAGTCGATTCCAACACTGTCGGAACGGTCATCGTCCCGATCGCCTCATATCGCTCAATCCCCTGTCCTTCGTTCGCTGGGCCTGAAGCCGTTGCGAAGTAAGGCTTAATCGTCAGCGTTTCGGCATCCTTGATCCAATTCCACCCGTTATTATCTGCATCAGAATAAAAAGTCATATGCTCCCAAGCCGTCGCATCCTCTAACGGATAGCTATCTTCGTGGGTAAGTTGAATCTTATTTCCGCTTCCATCCTCAATAACGAAACCTAATAGATTCTCCGACGTAACGGTAGAGAAATATGAATCAAATTCTTCGTTATAGATAAGCTCATGTTCTTTAAGATAACGAGTAACGCTAATCTGCGTCCGGAGCGGCGAGGAAACCATCTCGTCCACATCATACAGCGTATGCCCTGATAATATCGATTGATCCAACGTTTCGGATCGCGTCGACGCTCGCAGTTTTCGCCCATCCGCGTTGAACGAAATTTCCCATGGACCTTCTAATGTCTTTGGAAATCCCATTCCGCCGTCAGAATAAGACATTTCAGTGAAAGAAACCGTCATTGGTATTTCGTCATTTTCCAAAACCTCTTTCGGAACCCTGGCGCTTAGAACGAACGTCACCGTTCCTTCGCAAAAAACGGAATCGTCTCCGGAGCCTCGGTCCCAGTCCCGCCAGATATCATACGACTCTTCGCCTATCCGCAGTCCATTTTTTTCATACCCGAATCCGAGCGAATTAGCGTTCAGAATCTTTTCCGACGTCAGCGTTACGGAAAGATGAACGGTATCTCTTTCCAATATCAGCTCATTTAATCTGACGATAACGCCTTCAACCTCTTCGGACGCAGCGTCCAGCTTCTGAATCAACCCCTGATCATCCTTAATTCCGAACCAGTCGGCCAGCGTCGGCAACGCTCCATCTTCAGCGCGGCTCACCGTCGGGACAGCGATCATCGCCGCCAGAACCAGCAGCAATACCGGATAAACCATCGTCTTTATTTTCATTGAATTCCTCCTTATCGATGATTAGAGCGGGCCCGGCCTCGCCGGCAATCGGCGTCAGGAAACGGGCCCGCTTTTCCGTGGAACGTTACGGAAGCGCGATCACGACGTCCTGCGCGCCCTCGCAGTCGTAAAACTTCGGATCCTCCGGATCAAAATCCTCTGGGAACTCCGTGTAGTCCGAGAACTCCGGATAGCCGCAGCCGAACAGCGTCAGCGTCTCCGTCTTCTCCAGCGACGCGATCAGCTCGGGATCGACGATTTTCCTGGATAACCGCCTGAATGGCGCATCATCATATTCCAGGCGCATCGTCTTCCCGTCATCCGTCCTCGCGAAAATCGCATCCATTCCATCGTCTGCCCAGTTCGAATTTTCAATCTCGACAAAGAAAATCAGCTGCATCGGATTAAAGCGCAGCCGGTACAGCGACAATTCACCCTGCCCGACCGTCAGCGTCTCGTCCAAATCAAACTCTTCCGTCTTCGCCGCCAGCTCCGCCCCGTCGGTCTCGAACTCAAACGTCCATTCGCCGTTTTCCCGGAAACAATGCGAATCAAAGTACAGGTCCTCTTCCGCCTCGGACTTGCCCCAGCAAACCTGATAATTTTGAATCGTCAGCCTGACCTGAATCGGATCGCTGGCCGAAACGTAATCGTCTAAGAACATCAGGTCGCTCCGGACGCTGTCCACCGCCACAAACGGGTCGTCGTTGAGCTTATGCAGGTATGGACCGCCGCCCCCGCCGCCTCCATAGCGCGGCTTGAAATAATTTTCGGGATACGGGATCCGCGGCCCAACTTCGATCGTGTACGAACCGATCTGAAAATCGGACGGCTCCTGATCCAGGGCCTCCGGAAGCCCCATTAAAACCGTGACGAATAAATCGTTCTCCGTCACCAGAACCTTATCCAGCATCAGCGCCGTTCCAGCTTTCGTCTCATGCAGATGACGAACCGGCTTCACGTATGGGCTCGACGTATCGAGCGAACCAAGCAGCGGATCTTCAACGATATACTCCGGCTCGAACGAGAACATGAACCGATCCAGTTCGGTCGGGAAATCTCCGGCCGCCAACCGGATCGGCTCCAGCGCCATATACCGTTCGATCCCTTCGCCGCCCTGGCTCGGCCCCGCGGACGTCGCGACATACGGCGTCAGCGTTACATATTCCGCGTCCTTCAGCCAGCTCCAGCCGTTAGCCTCCGCGTCGGTCCTGAAGCCCCGATGAAGCGGCGTATCCTCGTCCGGCGGCCCCCCCCAATACGTATAAACCTCCGTGTCCAAATGCGTCCGGTTCCCCTCGTCGTCCGACAGGACGAATCCCAGCATCGAGCTGTTATACAGGTCCTGGCGCCGGTCCGCATCCGTCCCAGCCTTTCCCTGCCGCACGATCGGCAGCGTCAACGCTGCCCGGGCGCCGAACGGCGTCAGCGTCAGCGTATCGATCACGATCAATCGATCGTCGACCAGGATCGGACGATCGACCGCGATTTTCCGTACCGACTTCCATCTCGCGTCGAGATCCAGCAAAAAATTAAAATACCAGCTTCCGCCGAATTCAATCCATCCTTCTTCCGTCCTGGCGCTTATTTTTGAAATACTGAGCGACAGATCCAGTTCGTCGCCATGAATGAATTCGTCCGGAATCTCCGCCGTCAGGACCAGCTGCATCGCGCCGGGGCGCAGGATCTCCGATTCGTCGGACAGCGCCGAATCGTATCGGTCAAACCCTTCCAGCGGAAAAGATTCCATCCCCAGCCAAAGCAGGTTTACATCAGATCCGAATTGTAAATCGTACAGGTCTTCAATCCGGTCCGAGACGACGTACGTCGATAAATAAAGCTGATTTCCGTCGAGCAGGGCTTCTCGAAGCTGAATTTCAATTCCGTAGTGAACCTGCGCCGGGAGATCGAGTTGCTGAATCATGCCCGCGTCGTCCCCGTCCTCAACCCCAAACCACTTTGCCAACGGCTGATACGGTTCCCCGTCTTCGGCGTAGCCCGCCGTCGGAACGGCGATCAGCGCCGCCAGAACCAATAGCAATACCAGATAAACGTTCAATTTTATTTTCATTCGCTTTCTCCTTATCCCTGACTTAAAAGAACATGCGGGCGGCCCGAATGAACCGCCCGCTGATCCTGATTCAGTTGAGGTCGATGACCGCGCTCCACGCCGGATCGCAGATATAGTAATCCAGATCGGAGTAATAATAACCGGCAGGAACCTTTTCCGGGTCGGGGACGCAGAAGCCGATTTTCAGCTTCTCCGTTTTTTCCAATGCCGCGATTTCGTCCGGATCAACCGTTTTTAAGGAAAAACCTGAAAACGGATAGGAACGCGGATTCAATCGCAGCCGCGTCCCGTTATCCGTCTCAACATACGCGTTCGAATAGGATCCGTCCCACTTTAAATCACCGGTAAAAAGGATCAGCTCCATCGGATTAAAGCGCAGCCGGTTCAGCTTTATTTCGGTTCCTTCGACGTCGACCGTTTCGTCTAATTCGATCTCTTTCGTCAGCCTCGCCAGCTCCGCGCCGTCGGTGTCAAACTCAAACGTCAGAGGTTCCGTTTCAGTATAACAGGCCGACGTATACCGTTGAGGGGCTATTTCTTCATCCCAGCAGACTTCCACCCGCAGTATCCGGACTTTGACATGCATCGGATCTTTCACAGACACATATCCGTCACTGTACATCAGGTTCCTGCCAATTCCGTCGTAAACGACCAGCGGATCTTCATGGACAACGTTGATATACGGGCCTCCGCCGCCTCCGCCGCCGAGTTTGATTTCAAAATAATCCGGCGGGTATGGGACGACCGGCGAAACGTCGATATCATATCCGTTGATTTGGAAATCGGACGGAACAACGAGATTCTTCCCGTTCTTCTCCGCGATTCCCATCAGGACAGATATATAAATATTGTCCTCCGTGACAAGAACTTTATCGAGCATGACCGTCAGCCCGTTTTTCGTCGTCTGCATCAGACGCACCGGTTTAACATACGCGTTCCGCGTGTCGAGCCCCCCGTATAACGTGTAATCCGGCTCAAAATCCTCCATAAACGTTTCGATTTCGGTCGGTTCCGACGCGGTTTTTACCTGAATCGGTTCCAGCGGCAGGTAGCGGTCTATGCCGTCCGCTTCCATATTCTGCGGCCCGGCAAGGGACGTCATGACCGGCGTCACCGTAATTTCTTTCGCCTCTTTAAGCCATGCCCAACCGTTATTCTCGGCCGTCGAAAAATAATCGATCTCGACGACCGGTTTCGGTTGTTCCGAAAGATAGTCATATTCGGGATACGCCGCTTCGATCCGATTCCCGTTTTCATCCGTAACGATAAAACCGTGTAAATTCCCCGGCGTCGAATAAAGCCAGGAGCCTTTCTCGAAGTCGTCTCGTTCGAGAACTTCTTTCGGAAGCATTCGTTCGACGCTGATCCGCGCGCGCATCGGCGAACAAGTCAGCGTAAGCGCCGTAAATAATTCCCCGTCTCCAACGAACGGGTAATCGAGTTCAAATCCGCGCGTCAGCTCTCTCGGTTTCGTCATGTCCGCCGTAAAATCGAACGACCAAAACCCGTGTAAATCGACGCCCAGCAAGCCTCCCTCATCCGGGATATAGATCTTATCAATCGCCAGATGCATCGGGACTTTATCGCCGCTCAATAACGATTCCGGGACGACAGCCGTCAGCACGACCTGAACCGCGCCGTCCCGTTTTCCGTCCGGGAAAAGCGCGTACGCGGCTGAACTTGACGAACTCCCATACAAATCAAAAAAATCAAGCAGCCCGATCCTCAGCCCATTCTCAATATGACCAAGCTGCAGCGAATTCACATCCTCAATTCGATCAGATTTGA
Source organism: Anaerolineaceae bacterium oral taxon 439 (assembly GCA_001717545.1). Lineage (NCBI taxonomy): Bacteria > Bacillati > Chloroflexota > Anaerolineae > Anaerolineales > Anaerolineaceae > Anaerolineaceae bacterium oral taxon 439. Next base: position 2,712,229 of record CP017039.1, read on the forward strand.
CCATGATCGAGAGGTGGACCCGATGATTTTCAATCAGGATCTCACGCAATTCGATCCCGATCCCATGATGCGTTACCGGCGGAAGATCGATCGCCTGAACCAGTCCCTCCGGATCCTCAAAGTCAAACCACTCCCGAAGCGGGACGTAGTCCGCGTCTTCCGCGAAAACCCCGCCCGCCAGCACACAGCAACCGAATATGACCCATAAAAGCGGCAGCAACAGATAAGTTTTTCGATTCATGACAACTCCTTTACTTGCGAACGATCAACCTGCGCGCGACCCGTTCACGCCCGATCGCGCATCGTCATGTCCTTAGGGGACGAGCCCTGCCTGCGTACAACATCCCCATTGTAATAGACGTTTCATTCGTAAAAAAAGTTCCAACGTTTTCTTAAAATTCTGGCGATGCGTTCTGAGCGTTATTCGAGATCGATGACCGTGCTCCACGCCGGATCGCAGGTATAAAACCTGATACTCTCCCAATCGTAATCTTTCGGCGGTTCGCCGTTGATCCGATTCAGGCAGAACATAACTTTCAAGGCTTTCGTTTTTTCTAACGATTCATTAAGCGCTTCGGCAACAATCTTTCTATCAAATCCATTATAGGGATTACTACGCTCAAAAAGACGGAGTTGCGTCCCGTCGTCCGCTTCAATGAAAGCCGTAAGACCATAAATAGAATCTTCCTGATATCCACGATTTGCGCCGCGTCCGCTTGTGAAAAGAATGATGTGGAACGGATTAAAACGCAGTCGATCCAACGAGAACTTCTTCCCGTCGATTTCAAACGTTTCATGCATCTCAAATTCTTTCGTTTTCGCGGCTAATTCCGCGCCATCCGTATCGAACTCAAAATTCCAAGGACCGTTTTCTTTAAAACAGCGAGGCTCGGAATAATCATCAATAACAACAACGTCCCAACATATCTCATACTTTAGAATCGTAACCTTAATATGCATCGGATCTTTCGGCGAGACGTACCCGTCATCGAACATCAATTCACTCCGAATAAAATCGTAAACAACAAACGGATCGTCATGGATTTTATTCAGAATCGGCCCGCCTCCGCCGACTCCGCCATGAATTATTTCAAAATAATCCGGCGGATACGGTATGTGCGGCGTAACTTCCATCATTGAGAGTCCAAGTTGAAAACTGCTTGGAGCCGCCCAATTCTCACCTCGCGGTTCCACCCCCAGCAACACGGAAACAGTGACATCGTCCTCGGTAACGAGGACTTTATCGAGCATAATGACAACGCCGTCATCCGTCGTTACCGCCTGACGCACCGGCTTTGCATACGGACTTGTTGTATCCATTCCTGATAAAAATGTTTTGTCTGATGTCGGATAATCCGGCTCAAAATCCTCCATGAATTTTTCGAGATCGCTCTGCGCTGTCACGGCTGTCAAAGCAAACAACAACATCAGCATGGCACACAAAAAGACGAACAGTCGATAGTTCTTCATATCTTCTCTCTCCTATTTCAGACTGACATTGATTGGTTCCAACGCATGGAAACGCTCAATCCCGGGCGCATTACCCTGAGGTCCGGCAAGCGTTACAATATACGGCGTCAGCGTCACAGACTCGGCGTCTTTAAGCCATTCCCAACCGTTATTTTCACTATCCGAATAAAAAACGCATTCCTGCAGCTCTTCGATTTCAGAGGTGTAGTCAATGTCACGGCGAGATATTTCAGCCCGGTTTCCGTGACCGTCCTGGAGGACAAACCCCAATAAATTTCCCTGCGAGTCGGAGGACCAGAATTTGTGTCCATAAATTTCGCCGACAAATTGTTCCACCTTCAAAAAACGTTGAACGCGAATCCGTGAACGAATCGGGGAAAAAAGCATTTCAACCGCCGTATACGTTCGTCGGTCGCCGGTAAATGTACGGTCAATGGCAACCGTGCGCGTCAGGTCTTTGGCTTTCTTTCCGTTGACCGTAAATTCAAAGACCCAAGGACCATTAAGATGTGTTCCGGGACTGTCTGAATAATCCGAAATCGAATCGATTTGCAATTTCATGGGAATCTCGCCGTCGGTAAGGAATTCCTTCGCAACATCCGCGCGCAAAATAATCATGATCCTCGATTTCGGATCACTTTCGTCGGAATACCCCAAATGCTGTGATTGGTACCACCATTCTTGATTCAAAGCGAAGGATTGATTCCCAATCGTCAGTCCGTCCTGAACAATACCGATCTGATGTGTAAAGTTAGTAATCTCCTTGCCGGCGCTTACGAATACCGAAAAATACACCCGGTTATCCTCGATCAGCACCTCTTCCAACTTCATCTCAACGCCATGATGGCTTACTGCCGGAACGTCGAGCGTCTCGACCAGTTCGGGATGCGATTGAATCGCGAACCACTCGCGCAGCGACTGCGTCAATTCCGCCCAGACGATTTTTCCGGTCGGCGTAGACAAAAAAATCAGTAAAACGACGCAGACCGCCGCGATCGCGCCGAAAACGGGACGGCGTCCGCGCGTAAAAGGCCGTAAAAATCGGAACCGCGCCGGTTTTGCTCCCTCTCCCGCGGCCAACGCGGCATACGTTTCAAGGCATACGTCGCATTCTTTCAGATGGGCTTCCATCTCGGACATCCGCCGTTCCGACAGCTGCCCGCTCAGGTACAGCGCCCATTCGTACGCTTCAATGTGCATTAGTATTCCTCCATTTCTCGCGAATCATCTGACGCGCGCGGTAAATTCGCGTTTCGACCGTGCGCGGGCTCAGTTCCAACGCCGCGGCAATTTCCTTGACCGAGCGGTTGGTTCGGTAATACATCTCCAAAGGAACACGGTAAAGTTCATCCAGTTCGCCGATCAGCCGCCGCACCTCTGAAAGCGTCTCATCGGCGATAATTTCCGCTTCAGGAAGGCGCGAATTCGGCGACGGGACCCGGTCTTCGTCAAGCTCGTCCAAGCTGAGCCAATCTTGTTCTCCGCGCCACTTTTTCTTCGTGTCGATCGCGTGATTCACGGCGATCCGCGCGATCCAGGCTTTGAAATTGGCACCGGACCAGCTGTCCATCGCAAAATAAATCTTTTGCAGAACTTCACAATAGAGGTCGTCCGTGCCGTCGGGCGTCCGGATAATCCCGTAAATAATCTTTTTAAGATACGCTTCGTACGGACTGACCTTCGCCTCAAACAGGCCATACGGCATGCGGCGTGGTATCGTTGCTGTTTCCTGTTTCAAGAATGCTCTCCTTTCCGCCTTAATTTAAAAGACGAAAAAATCGAATGGACTACGTCAAAGGTGAAGCCCTGCAATCAATATGATCGCGCAAACCGAAATCCATTCGATCCAAATCGAAGGATATAAGGCCGAAAAGCGACGATCGGATATCGCCTACCTAAACACTCGATTATTAACGAAAAAACGTCCGACAACGCGGACGTACCATCAAAAACAGGAGAAAAACAGGATTTTACGCAAGCGCCCCCAAGGGAATTCGAATCCCTGTTTTGGCCTTGAGAGGGCCACGTCCTTGGCCGCTAGACGATGGGGGCAAAGCGAATAAGATTTTACCACAGCTTTCCCGAAAAACGTTTAAATCATTCCTGTTTCGCTTCTGCCTCACCCCGCAGCGCCGATCAACGCGCGCAGCCGCCGCGTCAGGTCAAGGAACTCCCGATCGTAACGCAGCTCGGACGATCGCGGCCGCGGCAAATCAATTCTGACGTCAGCCGTGATCCGGCCCGGCGGCGGCGAAAAAATCAGGATCCGATCCGCTGAAAGCGCCGCCTCAAAAACCGAATGCGTTACCATGACGACGCTCGGACGCGCCTCCTCCCAGATTCGCATCAGCTCCAACGTCAGCGTATCGCGCGTCAGCGAATCGAGCGCGCCGAACGGCTCGTCCAGCAGCAGCAACTCCGGCTCCTGGATCAGCGCCCGCGCAATCGCGACCCGCTGCGCCATACCGCCGGATAACGTCTCCGGCCATTCATTTTCGACACCCCGGAGACCGACGCGCCCGAACCAGTCCAGCGCGCGCGCTTCCGCTTCCGCCTTCGAAACGCCGCGAATCCGAAGCGGGAGCGTCACGTTTTCCAGCGCGCTCATCCAGGGCAGCAGGTTTGAATTCTGAAATACGAGCGCCCGCGTCGGCGACGGATCGTCCGGGCTCCAGCGCCGCTCCGGGCCGTCGTCCCGCTGAACCGTGATCGTCCCTTCCGTCGGAGCGAGAACGCCGGCCATGACGCGGAGCAGCGTGCTCTTCCCCGCGCCGGACGGGCCCAGAATACAGACGAACTCCGAAGGATGAACAGCCAGATCGACGTTTGAAACCGCCTGAAATTCGCCGTCGGCCCCCTCGAATTGAACCGAAAGCTGACGGATTCGGATCGTCGTCCGGCTCATTTTATTCTCCCGCCAACGCTGCGGGAATGAAATCGTTCGTGAACGCCGCGTGAATATCGATATCCGCCGTCAGGTACCCCATCCGGCGCATGACCTCCGCCATCGTCTCCCAGGCCGCCGGATTTGACGCGCCCAACGGCCGACCGTCCGCAGCGTACAGTTTCATTGTCTCCTCAAGGACCCGCTTCTGAAGCTCCTGATCCGCGACATCCTTCAGGTTCTCGATCCGCTGCAAACAGATTTGATACGCTTCCTCCGGATGATCGAGCGTATACTGGATCCCGCGTAAAAATGCCCGCGTCATGCGCTCGACCAGCGCCGGATTTTCGCGAATGACCGCTTCATTCGTAATCAGTCCGTTCGAGACCATCTCCGCCGAATCGGCGACCCGGATTAAATGGACCTGCTCCCCCAGCGCTTCCAGCTGAACCGGTTCGTTCGTCGTGTACACGACGCCGGCATCCAAAGCGTCCGTCGTCAGCAGCTCCACCTGAGCGTAACCGACCGCTTCCAGCGCCAGATCCTGATCGCGCATGCCCGCCTCCTGAAGCAGCGCCTCCAACCCGATATAACTCGCGCCGGACAACGCGGGGATCCCTACCTTTTTTCCCTTGAGCGCTTCAACCGTCGTCAGCCCTTTTTCCGCGAGCGAAACGATCCCGACCGGATACCGCCGGTACCATTCGGCAATGTAAACCAGCGGGAGTCCCTGGTTCCGGCCCAATAAAACCTGTTCCCCGGAGCAGATCCCGAACGGAATCGACCCCGCCCCGACCAGCGCGACTGTGTCGATTTCCATATTATGATCGAGCGTCACGCTCAGGTCTTCATCAGCGAAGAACCCTTTTTCGACTGCGACGTAAAGCGGAGCGAACTGAACGTTGGGAACGAACCCGACCGGGAGCGTAATTTCCTCCGCGGCATACCCGACCCGCAGCGCGCAAACCAGCGCGGCCGCCAGCACAACATAGATCATCGTTAACTTCTTTTTCACCTGATAACCTCTTTGATTCATTTATAAAAGTACTTCAGCATCGTCAACGCAGCTATTTGACCGCCTGCCAGCGCAGCACGCGTTTTTCCAGTCGGGCGATCGCCTGGTACAGCGTTATCGCCATCACCATCAGCGTCAGTACCGCGACAAAAACCATCGCCGTATCATACTGCCCCCGCGCCGTATTAATCAGGTAGCCCAACCCCGACTTCGCCCCGGACAGCTCGCCGACAACCGCGCCCAAAACGCTCAGCGTCGCGCTGATCCGCAGTCCGTTGAAAAACGACGGCATAACCGCCGGAATCTCCAGATACCGCAGCACTGCAATCGGTCCAACGTTCATCGACGTCAGGACGTCGCGGTAATTCCGCGGAATTTCCCGAATACCAGCGACGACGCTGACCTGAATCGGGAAAAACACGACCAGAGAACAAATCAATATTTTCGGAGCTAATCCTGAACCCAGCCAGATGATAAATAATGGCGCGACCGCCGCTAACGGGATCGCCTGCGTCGCGACGATATACGGATAAAGGACCTGCTCCAGCGCCGGATGATGCGCCAGGAAGAAGCCGCTGATCGCGCCCGCGCCGATCCCGATCGCCAGACCGAAGGCGATCTCCATCAAGGTAACGCCCATATTCGAGACCAGCACGCCGGATTTCAGCGATACGCCGAAGCGCGCGAGGATCAGCGACGGCGGCGGGAGGATAAACGCCGGGAACGCGCTGAAGCGGACAGCGGATTCCCAGATCGCCAACCCCAAAAGAACGGAAAGCGGCGGAATAAACCGCGCAAAGCGATTTTCTTTTATCGGCCGGGGCTTCGGCCCGATTCGTCCATTCATCAATAAAAAAACTCCAATCCCTGGAGCTTCTGATTCGAAAACAGGACTTCGTCCGCAAATTCGCGCTGCCTTTTTTCATCCGGACTCTACCGTCGATTCCGGAATTGCGCCGGATCAGCGCCGCGTACGGCGCGCGTGGATTATACCACCGGTCGGGAATCGGCTCATGCCTCACCCTGCCCCAAAGGTTTTCTTTTCTATTGAATTTTACCGCAAAACGTGGTAACGCCGCAAAAAAATCCTGACGTCGGGGCCGATCCCACAGGAATGTGGGTTGTCAAGTCCTTTTTTGATTTATTGCCGCAGCTTCTTGACCGCAAAAGTTTTTCCGTTATACTAATCATACAAATCATACTTAAAACCAGGAGGCAGGAAAATGAAATACCCAGAGGGAAAATATGCTTGGACTGTTAAGGTAGGAGAAAAGGGACAGTTTGTTATACCTAAAGAAGCCCGTGATATTTTCAACATTAAACCCGGCGATACTTTAATCGTTCTTGCGGATATAAACAAAGGTATCGCCATTCCACCTAAAGATATGTTCGCACATTTGATGGATACGATTTTCAATCAAGATGCGCCAAAGGAGGACAAAGAATGAATGCTATTATCATTAAAGAGCTTACAAAAAAATACGGAAAAATAGTCGCCGTAAATAATCTTAATTTGACAATTGAGCAAGGCGAGTTATTCGCCCTGCTTGGCGTAAATGGAGCGGGGAAAACGACAACGATTAAAATGTTATCCTGCTTGATAAAACCCACAAGCGGCGATGCTTTTCTTCTTGGCGACAGCATTATCGCGAATCCTCATGCAATAAATGAAAAAACCAATATCTCGCCACAGGAAACGGCAGTAGCCGCAAATTTATCTGTTTTAGAAAATTTAGAACTTATTGCAGGAATATATGGACAGGATCGTAAAACGGCAAATAAAAAAGCCCATGAAACAGCGCAAAAATTTGGTTTGGAAAATGAATTGAATAAAAAAGCCAAAGATTTATCGGGTGGAATGCAACGTCGTCTTTCTATTGCTATGGCTCTGATTTCAGAACCTCAAATTTTGTTTTTAGATGAACCAACTTTAGGACTCGATGTCCTGGCTCGTCGTGAACTATGGGCTTCCATCAAATCATTAAAAGGAAAAGTTACGATAATTCTTACAACCCATTATATGGATGAGGTCGAAAATTTATCTGACCGTGTGGGAATAATGGCAAAGGGACAATTAACGGCTGTGGGAACCGTAACAGAATTAACTACGCAAACGGGTACTTCTAAATTAGAGGATGCCTTTGTTGAGCTTATAGGAGGTGTGCTATGAGAATGTTTCTATTTGCAAAACGTAATATCAAAGAGATTTTGCGCGACCCTATTAATCTCTTTTTTAGTCTTGGCTTTCCGCTTATTCTGTTAGTCCTGCTGTCTATTCTCAATTCTGCTATACCATCCGAAGCGAAAAACACGATGTTTCAAATAAAAAATCTCGCGCCGGGCTTGGCAATGTTCGGCAGCGTATTTATGGCATTATTTGCAGGTATGTTGTTATCAAAAGACCGTACATCTTCTTTCTTAATGCGTTTGTTTACATCTCCTATGACTGCGACGGATTTTATTTTAGGCTATACTTTACCTATGATAGTTATGACGGTCGTACAAGCTGCAATAACCTTATGGGCGGCGGGAGCTTTTGGACTTGATATAAATACCAATATCCTTTTTGCGATTATGATGACAGCCTTAACTTCATTGTTTTTTGTTGGTACGGGTTTATTTTTTGGCAGCATTTTGAATGATAAAGCGGTCGGTGGTGTTTGCGGAGCATTATTAACCAATATTGCAGGTTGGCTGTCTGGAGTTTTTATTCCAATTGATTTAATAGGCGGCGTTTTCAAAACAATAACAAATATTTTGCCGTTCTATCATAGTACTGAAGCAATAAAGATAAGTTTAAGCGGTGATTTCAGGCAGATTTTTCCTCATTTGGTCGTCGTAACAGGATATACTATCGTTATTTTCACTCTCGCTATTATCGCTTTTAATCGTAAAATGAATGGAGAAAAATCATAAAATATAAGCATTAAATTTACAGCAAGATCATCTTAAAATGTGTGCGGGCGCAGCGACACAGTAAATCTATGCCGCTGCATTTTTATTATAATTGACAAATATTTTTTAACACGTTTTCATTGATCTAACTCTTGCTTCTTTACCTGTAGGAAGTTAGAAAACTTAATGCAACGGTAAAGTAGAAAACAGGGCTGCGTTTACTCTGACAACTCACCGTCCCACACGGCTGCGTTTCCCTGCCCTGAACATCCCGAAAGCACCGTTACGCCCTTCCGCTCTGAAGCCGGAGCAGCTTTTGAATCGCGGCGCGCGACGGTTCGGTAAACTCGGTCAGCAGCTTCCGCGCGATCCGGGGCGTCATGACGCCCGGCGTCTCGCTCTCTAAAATTAATCGGATCGTATACGACGTCTCGATCGGCGAACGATCCAGCAGCTTCGTCGTCAGCTCCAATAATTCGGGCTGCATCGTCGTCGGCCCGGTCCGGAGCAGCTTTTCCAGCAGCGAAAAGACAACTGGAAGATTCTGGAACCCGTCGAACTCAATCAGGAAAATCAGCGTCTCAACGCCAAGCTCCTGATCCTTTTTTTCGTTCGATAAAACCCAGCTGCGCGCCTGATCCAGAAGCCGTTCAGAATCTGCCTGCCGAACAAGGCTGCCCGCGCTGCGAATAAAAACGCGGAGCTCGCCCGTGTCGAAACCCATCCGCGACCAGGCCTCGATGCGCTGGAAAACGTCGTTGCTGTACCCGATCGGAGCCAGCCCCAGAATACGCGCGCCGATCGTGCGAATTTCCGGCGCGCCGGTCGTCATCATCCGATCGCTCAGCTGAAGCGCGGCGTCCGGATGATCCGCGACCGTCTGGAACAACGCGATCTCGAGCTCGCGAAGCACGATCAGCGGAACGTTCAGTTCCGCCGAATGCGCCGTGAGCAGGATAGCGGTCCCTGCCGGGTTCCGCGCCGTTCGATACTTTTCAAACAGTTCGAGAAGCGTTTTTTCAAACGCGTCCGGGTCGGTGAAATTCCACATCAGCGCGTTAATTTCTTTACGGAGCTGAAGGAGGTTGACGGCGGTCATATCCACGCGCTCCTTTCTTCGGTTGGACGAACGTTCTGAAGCTGACAGGAATCCATGGAAAGGATGGGGAACTTCGAGACTTCAGGAGAAAGCGGAGCGTCCGTCCGCTTTCTCCTGGAAAGCTTGCTGGAAAGATTGTTAATATGCTTTTGAAAAGAACGTCCGGGAATCCGCGTCCTTTCCACAGACGACGCACGCCCCTTTTTGCCCACGCTCCTGATCGAACGGCTTACAGCGGCTTGTCGCCTTCGTATCCTCCTTGATTTTCGCTTCGCATTCAGCGCAGCCGCACCAATACGCGCTCGCCCAGCCGATTTCAACGGTTTCCTTCAGCTCGTCATAGGTCGAAACCTCATGAATATTCGCGTCGCGGAACTCCGTCGCGCGCCGGAGCATCGCCGCCTGAATCGTATCCAGAAGCTCCTGAACCTGAGGTGCTAAATTCTCCTGCGACAGGATCAATTTTCCGTCACGGCCCGGGATATCGCGGCGCGCCGCCATGACCGAATTCTTCTGGACGTCCTTCGGTCCGATTTCGAGCCGAAGCGGAACCCCGCGCAGCTCCCATTCATGATATTTATAACCCGGCGTGACCTCGGGCCGATCGTCGACCTTGACGCGGAAACCGTTAAGTCCCTTCCGAACGCGTTCGACCGTTTCCAAAACGGCGGCTCGTTCCGCGTCGTTTTTATAAATCGGAACGATGACGACCTGATAAGGGGCGAGCCGCGGCGGAAGGATCAACCCGTTATCATCGCCATGCGCCATGATAATCGCGCCGACGAACCGCGTTGAAATCCCCCAGGACGTCGTCCAGCAATACTGCTGCGTATTATTCTGATCCAGATATTTAATATCGAACGCCTTCGCGAAATTCTGCCCAAGATTATGGCTCGTTCCCGCCTGAAGCGCTTTCGTATCGCCCATCATGGCTTCGATCGAATAAGTATTCACCGCGCCGGCGAATTTCTCCGATTCGGACTTGACGCCTTTGAAAACCGGGACCGCCGCTTCGTTCGTCGCGAAATCTGCGTACAGGTCCAGCATGCGCAGCGTTTCTTCCTGCGCCTCCTCCGGCGTCGCGTGGGCGGTATGCCCCTCCTGCCAATAAAATTCAAGCGTCCGCAGGAACAACCGCGTCCGCATTTCCCAGCGGACGACGTTCGCCCATTGATTAATCAGCAGCGGTAAATCGCGATAACTCCTGATCCATTTCGCGTACATATGCCCGATAATCGTTTCGGACGTCGGCCGGATCACGAGCGGCTCTTCCAGCGTCTGGCCGCCGCCGACGGTAACGACCGCTAATTCCGGCGAAAACCCTTCGACATGCTCCTTCTCTTTTTCGAAGAAGCTCTTCGGAATCAGCATCGGGAACGCGGCGTTGACATGCCCCGTTTCTTTAAAGCGGCGATCGAGATTCGCCTGAATATTCTCCCAAAGCGCCCACCCATACGGTTTCACAACCATGCAGCCGCGAACGGGCGAATAATCCGCCAGATCCGCGCGTAAGACGACCTGGTTATACCATTCGGAAAAGTTTTCCGCCTGCGGCGTTAATTTTTCATCAGCCATTTCAATTTCCCGTCTTGTCGTTTGACGCGGTCAGGACTTCGAGCGCGACCCGCGCAGATTCGCGCTGACCCGAAAGATATTCGGCGTCGGCGATCATCGACCGCAAATGCGTCAGGCAGTCATCCCGTTCCGCTTCCGAAACCGCGTTGAACGCCGATTGGATCTGCGCTGCGTCGCGGGAGAGAATCCCATCCCAAAATATCGCTAAAAAATCGCTTTCTTCCATGATTTCCCGTAATTTCCCCGTCAAACCCTTTTCAAGAATGATCATTCCCAATCATTCTACCATTACCCGCCGCTTTCCCGTCCGACCGAACGCGTCATGCCTGACGGACGATAAAAAATCCAAACCACGGTAAAATAAATTCATGATCCAACCTCGCTTTGCCCTGTCCCGATCGGCGCTGAAACGCGTCGGAGTTTCTTTCCTCGCCGCGCTCGGAGCAGCGCTTCTCTTCCTGATCGTGGTCGCGCTGCGCGACGAACGAATCGGCGGGAGGGAAATCCTCTTCGCCGCCGCCGGATTCGTCGGAGTCTTCGCAGTCTCGATGTTCCTGCTGCGAAACGTCGATATCGCCGCGAAAGAAAACGTCATTGCCGCAAGCGGCGCCGTGGCGGTCGCGCTCGGCGTCATGATTTTCCGGCTGATCCCGCTTCCGGCTCAGCTCTTCCTGCTGACCGGCGTCCAGGCGGAAATTCTCGATCTCGAACCGGGGACGGAAATCGAGCTGTATTGGGCGTACTGGAGCGACGGGATTTCGAAAGACGGCGAAGATACGCCGCGCTCCCTCCGGGATATCAGCTATAACGATTTCAGCGCAACCGGAAGCTGGACGGTCAGCGAAGCGGGAATCCTGCGTACGAACGAGAAGGGGGCCGCGCTCCGATTCCTGAACCTCGGGCCGCACGACGGCTTTCCGGTTCTCAGCTTTCGCACGATCGGGGGCGACGCGCTCATCGCGCTGCGGCAGAACGGGAAAAGATCTTTCTACTCGATCAACGGAAATTTCACGGACCCGACGCCGGTTTTCGGTCGGCATGCGCTGCGGCTGCATCGCGTGGCCGCGTTTTCAGCGGAAACGATCGCGATTGGATCCGTCCTGTTTCCGATCCTCGCGGCGTTGACCGTCCGTCTTTTCCAAAAAAATTCGACATGAAACAGCTTCGCGACCGTTCACCCGCTATTCTCATCAGCGCTTTTTTTGCGCCGGTCATCCTGCTGATCCTTGTATTGATGAACCTCGGCGTATATCCGTTTGGCGAAGGGACCTTCCTGCGCGCCGATATGAACAGCCAGTACAGCGCCTTTTTAACTTACCTGCGTTCAATCCTTCTGGGCGAAAACGACCTGTTTTATTCGTTCTCGATGAACGGCGGCGGGAATTTTTATTTTCTTTATACTTACTACCTTGCCAACCCGTTCAACTGGCTCATGGCGCTCATTCCAGCAGAAGACATTCCCCAGGCACTGACGTTTTTTATCCTTATCCGCTTGGGGCTGGCGGGGCTGACGATGAACCTGTACCTGCGGCGGATCAGGCCGTCCTCGTTCGGCTGGGGAACGCTGCTCTTTTCGACGTCGTACGCGCTGATGACGTATACGCTCGTCTGCGCTGAGAATTACTTTTTTATCGACGGCGTCGTCATGCTCCCGCTCGTCCTGATCGGGATCGAGGATATCTTCGAACGGAAATCCTTCCTCGGCTACGCGCTCGCGCTGGGGTTCATGCTGTTGATCCAGTTTTATATCGGCTGGATGATCTGTATTTTCGCGGTACTGTACTTCCTGTTCAGGATTTTGAATCGCTCAGGAAACGGGAAGCGGTCGAACCGGGGCGCGCTGCGCCGTTTTATCGCCGGTTCGCTTCTTGCCGCGCTCTGTGCCTCGATCATCCTCGTTCCGGTCGCGGCGGGGTTGTCCGCGCTTCCGAAGGATACGAATATCCCCTGGACGCAAAAGATTTCCAATTTCAGTTTTTTCAGCCTGCTCGGGAAAAACCTGCCGGGCGCGTATGACACGATGGAATTTCGATACGGACTGCCCGGAATTTACAGCGGCGCGCTGATAACCGTTTATTTTCTGCTCTATCTTACCGCGGACGCCGTGACCCGAAAAGAACGGCTGCTGACGGCGGGCATGCTGCTTTTCCTCTGGATCAGCTTTTGGAGCTATGGGCTGAACCGCGTCTGGCATGGATTCGCCGAGCCGGTCTGGTGGCCTTACCGCTACTCGTTTCTTTTCAGCTTCTGGCTCATTCGCGCGGCGGCGCTGAGATTCCCCACGGACGAACGGGCGCCGTCCGGAAAACGGCTCCTTCTCAGCGGGATCCTTGCCGTCGCCTGCTGGCTGCCGCTCCTGACCGGGTTTCATCTCGCGAGCCTGCGCCTGACCTTGATTGAATCGGCGTTTCTCCTTTTTTTCATGCTTGCCGAAACGCTGCGCGGGAAGCTCGGGCGGGCGTTCCTGCCCGCCGTCTCCGTCGTCGTCCTGATGAATCTATATCTGCATGCGTCGACGATCCTCGGTCCAAACCTGACCGACCCCAACCCCGCGGAACCGTATCGCGAACGGATCCGGGCTTTTTCCGCGCTGCTGGATCCCGTCGCGAAAGGTCGGACCGATTTATTCAGGATCGAAAATCTGGATATCCGCGACAGCAACGACCCGATGCGGCTCGGATATCAGGGACTCACGCATTATTCTTCAACGGTAAGCTACGCTGATTATTTATTTCCGCTCCGGATTTTCGGCGTTCCGCAGCGGCACTACTGGACGACCGTCACGGAGGGCGTTCCCGCCGCGACGCTCTCGCTTTTCGGGATCGAAGCGACGTTGAAAAGCGCGACGGAAATATCCATGAATCCCAACGCGCTTCCGATCGCTTTTTCCGCTCCCAGCTCGATTATTCGCAGCGTTATTCTTACCCATCTCCCATACGAGAACCTGAACGCTGCGTTCAAGGCCATATCCGGCGAAGATTTCGGGCCGATTTACGAAGCGGTCGAAAGCGAAAAAACGCCGGAATCCGACGGTGAAACGATCTGGAATTTTCGTCCGCGTCAAATCGCCCCGGTTTACATGTACGTTGAAAATCAGGAAATCGAACCGAACCTGATCGAATCCGCCGCGGGGCCGCAAACGATTCAGGTATTTCCCGACGAATCTTACCTTCTCGGGACGATCCAACAGGGGGAAAACGTTCGCGTGACCTCCCATCCGGATCCCAATTCCGCGGATCCCGCCGGCAATCGCGTTTTCTACAGCGAATCCCTTGACGTCCTCGGCCGCTACGCGGGCGTCATTCAGCCGCGCGGCGTCCCGGTCGAAAAAATCCGCCCGTCGCAGCTGCGCGCGCGATTCACCGGCGACGCCGAAACGCCGTACCTGTTTTTCTCGATCCTTTACGACGAGGGCTGGAAAGCGTACGTCGACGGCGAGGAACGGCTCCTGATCCCCGCGCTGAATTATTTCATGATGATCCAGGCCGACCCCGGAACGCATGTCGTCGAGCTGCGCTACACGCCGCCGGGATTCCGGACCGGCGCCGCGCTGTCGTTCGCGGGGATCGCGCTGCTGCTGATCGCCGCGTTCATGGAGCGAAAGAAATCCGAGCCCATGGACCCCAAAGCTGACGGCTTCGTGTAAACTTAAATCATGGTTCCAGAAGACGCAATGCCGCTGATTCTCTCCGCGCTCCGGCTCAGGAGCGCCGCGCCGGACGGAGCCGTCCGCCTTTTCAACGGGTTTTACGAAGGTTATCCGCCGCTTTCGATCGACCGTTACGGCGATACGATCGTTTTCCAGTCCTTCGCGAAAAGCGGGCTCGATCCGGCGATCCGAAACGCGCTGATAGAGACGTTCCATTCCGATCCGACCGTCGGCGCGATCCTGCTGAAAGAGCGCTTTTCAAAGGCTCAGCGCGAGCGGAACGGCGTTTTCCTGTTCGGAGAAAAAGGCTGCGAACGGGTCCGCGAATTCGGCGTCAGCTATCCGATCCGGTTGACGCTGAATCAGGACTGTTCGTTTTATCTCGACACGACGTTACTGCGAAAGTACATGATCGAGAATTCAGGCGGAAAAACCGTATTAAATACCTTCGCCTATACCGGATCGCTCGGGCTGGCGGCGCTCGCCGGCGGCGCTCGGAAAGTCGTCCAGACCGACCTGAATCCCGCATTTCTGAAAATCTGCGAAGACGAAGCCGAACGCGCGGGGATCAGCCCAAGCCGACATGAAAACGTCGCCGCCGACTTCTTCGCGCTGACGACCGCGTATCGAAGGGCCGGAAAACGCTTCGATATCGTCATCCTCGATCCGCCGTTTTTTTCGTTGACCGGGCGGGGACGCGTCGATCAGGAGCGTTCTTTTATCGCGTTGATCAATAAAGCGCGCCCGCTCGTCGCCGACGGCGGGACGCTGATCGTCGTGAATAACGCGCTTTACCTTTCGGGAGCGGCGTTCTTATCCGAAATCCGGTCGCGCCTCCCAGGCCAGTATATAACCGCGCTCCCTCCGATCCCGGTCCCTGAATCCTTTATCGGACGCTGCGCGTCCGCAAAGCTTCCCGCCGATCCCGCCCCGTTCAATCACCCGACAAAAATCCTTCCGCTCCGCGTTCGAAGAAAAGACGGACGCGGAACGAGCGAATAAAGGAGGCCGCGCTTGACCGCGAGAAGAAAAGCTCTTTCGTTGATCCTGATTTTCCTGGCCGTGATCGCTCTCTGCGGCTGTACAGTTGAAATATATGATCTTCAGCCGGTTCTTCCGACTGTCCTGACGCCGACGCCCTTCCGGACCGCGACCCCGGTCTCGCGGCAGGCGCTTCCGCTCCTTGACGCGCTGGCGACGAGTACCCCGCCGATTCATCTTGCGCCAACGCCGGTAACGGCCCAGACCGCGGTCGATATTCTTGACGTCCGCATGATCGACGGCGGGATTGGCTGGGCAATCGCCCATCTCCCGAACGGAATCGGCAAGCTAATTGTCCGGACCGTCGACGGCGGGGAGACCTGGGAAAACGTAACGCCGCCGGAGCTGATTTACGATAACCTCGGACGGAACCTCGAACCCGCCGCTTACTTCATCGACGCGAATCAGGCGTTTATCCTTTACTGGGAGACCGATCGCTGGACGCCCGAACGCGGCGTACAGGTCTACCGGACGCGCGACGCGGGGGCGAGCTGGACCCCGTTTGACCTTCCGATCGAAGGGTACACGCTCCAACAATTCAGCGACGTCAAAATCCGTTTTCTGACGCCGCAGTTCGGCTGGATTTTCGCGACGCTGAGCCGGACCTCCGATCTTCAATTCGTCGGGCTGTACACGACCGTCAACGGCGGCGACAGCTGGAACATGATGATTTCCTCCGATTCAACCAACATGCCGCCGAAAGGAATTAAAAATGGCGCGGTTTTCCGAAACGCCGCCGAAGGCTGGATCAGCGGAACGAATCCGAGCGACTCGCCGGGAACGATGCTGTATCAGACGAAAGACGGGGGGAACAGGTGGGCGGCGGTACCGCTTCCCGACCCGGTCGGGGACGGCGTTCCGTCCGACCTGTTCACCAGCGGGATGTATTCCTGCGAGATGTCCGTTCCGGTTTTTGTCGATATTCTTTATCAGTACGCCTGGTCGCGGGTCGCCTGCCGCGGGGGATCGATCGACGGCCAGATCGCTTTTGTGTACTGGACATACGACAGCGGCGCGACCTGGCTTTCCTATAAACTCCCGGCCGCAGTCGGTCACCTGACCTTTTACGGGATTTATCAGGGCTGGTACTCCGTTCCGAACGACGGCGAAGATCCGTCGTTCCCGTTCAAAATCCTGACGACGCAGGACGGCGGCTCAACCTGGATGACGATCGCCAATACCGCGTGGGACAGCAGGCTTCAATTTATCACGCCGGCGATCGGGTTCGGGATCGTCGATTTTCAGGGGCGCGCTGCGTTCGTCAAGTCGACAGACGGCGGTTATAACTGGGTCCAGTCGTTCCCGATGCTGAATCCGGATTAAATAGGGAAGATCCGCACAGCCTCCGGCTCTCCGTTGGCGCTTCGCTGCTTCTCCACTGATGTACCTTAAGAATTCCGAAAGGCCGGTCAGCAGATCCAGTAATAATTCGTCCATCCGATCCAGAGCAGCGTCTGGATCACGGCCAGCGCGGCGCAGAGCCAGCGGAACGCTTCTTCATTACGGATCCGCAGCGACGCGAAAATCGCCGCTGGGAAAACGACGAGCGTATACCGCGTCATCGAATACATCAGCCCTGACGCGCCATACGCCAGCATCAAGCCGGTCGCGTAAACGGCGTATGCGCGGAGCGTCTTCTCCCGCCAGATCGCCCATGCGCTGATCGTCAGGTACGCGAGGAACGCCGCCCGATCGAGGATCGCGAGCTGCGGCGACGGATCGCGCAGCGCGTCGATCGACTCGCGAAGAATCCCGATCGGGCTGACCGTCCCGCGCGCCCAGGCTTTCTGAGCCATGAAGAAGGCGAAAAAATTCCCGGTCTTCAGGTAAAGCGTGAAAAAATGCGCCGCGATCGCCAGCGGGACGAGAAGGAACCACGTCCAGCGCCAGCCCAGTCTCCGAAAATCCCACTCGCGCCGCGACATGTAAATCCAGGCCGGAACAAGAACGATCACGAATCCGTTCGCCCGCGTCAGCGCCGCCAGCGCCGCGAAAACCGCCGACAGCGCCCATCGGTCCCGTTCCGCCGCGACGCAGACGCACAGGCTCAGGAAGAAAAATAAACTTTCCGTGTAGAACGCGGAAAAAATATACGCCGCCGGAAGACAGACCGTCAGCAGCGCCGTCCGTCCGGCGACGGCTTCCTCGCCGGTCAGGCGCAGCGTCAATGCATACAGCAGCACAATCGACGCAAAGAAGCAGAGATTCGAAATCGCCAACCCCGCCGTCAGCAGCAGAGCGGGCGATTGAACCGAAGACGGGAGCCAGACCGTCAGCAGCCTGACCAGATCTGGATAGAGCGGAAAAAACGCCATGTTCGAGTAGGCGTTCCCCAGCGATTCTCCCGCGCTGTAGCCGCCGCCGGCGATCGATAAATACCAGGACGAATCCCAGCGGCACCACATGTCGATCAGCCAGCGCGGGGTGAACTGAAATCCCTGATCGATATAGCGCTGGTACGTCGGGTTTTTCGGATAATAATTCGCGATCCAGCCCGCCAGGATCAGGAGCAGCCGCGATCCCAGCGCCAGCGTCAGCAGCCGCCGGACCGTCCGTCCATGATCCTTTGCCCATGCGATATAACGGCCCCGCCCTCCATAAGGCGTCGTCGAATCGCAACGTTCCTCCGTCATTTCTTCCTCCGTCATGCTCATCAGTTTTTCCATTGTACCAAAGCGCGCGAACGCATGCGGTTGGCTATAATAAAGGAAATTCAACGGAATCCGATTGGAGATCATTTTTTTGAAACCGATGACCCTTTTTTTTGACCTGGGGAACACGCTTTTGTACAGTCTGGACCCCGGCGATGAGAATATCAAAATTGCCTGCGTCCATGCCGCCGCCGCGTTCGCCGAGCTCGGATACCTGATCCGGCCGAACGATCTCGCCGCCGCCCATTATCACAACCTGACCCGATATTACGCGATCCGGGACGGGGACCATATCGAGCATAGCGCCGAGCAGATTTTCATACAGACGCTTGAAGAGTTCGGGTTCACGGATTTACCAGCGAAGGATATTCATGCCGCGATCCAGGCTTTCTACGCGTATACGCAATCCAACTGGTATCTTATCGACGGCGTACCCGAGCTTCTCGGGAAGCTTCGCCAGAAGGGGCATACGCTCGGGCTGATTTCGAACGCCAGCTCGATTCAGGATGTCCTGACGCAGCTCCAGTCGCATCGGCTCAGCGATTTTTTTACGTCGGTCAATATCTCGGCCGCGATCGGATTCAGAAAACCGCGCCGGGAGATTTTCGAGGCCGCGCTGAAAAACGCCGGGGTCGAAGCCGGGGACACCGTCATGATCGGAGATACGTTTATCGCCGATATTCTCGGCGCGAAACGGATGGGGATGCGGGCTGTTTGGGCGACGCGGTACGCGAAAACCGATCAGGTTATCCTTCCCGACGTTCACGCGGATTTCCTGCTGGACGATATTACGTTATTAGAAGAAGTTCTTGACCTGATGATCCGCTAAATCAGGGGCGGCTGGCAGCGGGGGCAGAAATGCGTTCCGCGCTGACCGACGACGATCCGCTCGATTTCAGCCCCGCAGCGCGGACAGGATTCGCCTTTTTTACCATAGACGCTGAAATAATTCTGAAAATCGCCGCCGCGATAGACCCAATCGAAACTGGCGCCGTTCCGGCGGATCCCTTCGGAAAGCGTGTCCTGAATCGCGCGCCGGAGCGCCTCAATCCGTTCGATCCCCAGCCCGGCAACGCGGTTCGCCGGCGTTTGTGGATGAATCCCCGCGCGAAAAAGCGCTTCGTCCGTATAAATATTGCCCAATCCCGCGATAAACCCCTGATCGAGGAGAAGCGATTTAACCGGCCGCGCGCTTTTCGTGAACCCGACGCGCAGGTAGTCCGCCGTCAGCGCCCCTGAAAGCGGTTCGACGCCCAGCTTCGCGAGAATCGTTTCCGGACCCTGCGTCAGCCAGATCCGCCCGAATTTCCGCGGGTCACGGAAAACGAGGCGCTCGCCGTCGACGAAGGTCAGCGAAAAACGGTCATGCCTCCCGATCGCGCCGGTCGCCGGAACGGTCCGCAAATCGCCGCTCATGCGCAAATGAATCAGCAGGAAACGGTCGTCGATCCGCAGCATCAGGTATTTTCCGCGGCGGGTCACTTCCGCGACCGATTTCCCCACGAACCATGCGGTAAAATCGCCGGCGTCCTGCGCCGCGAGCGTCTTTTCCCAATACAGCGAAGCAAATAAAATCGGACGGTTCAGGATCGGCGACCCTGTCATCCCGCCCGAGGTTAAGGACTTTACGAAGGTTTCAACTTCCGGTAATTCCGGCATCGGCCGTTTTTTCTGACTGCGCTTTATTCGTTGAACATGCTCCCGACGGAGACGCCACGGTTGGCCCGCGAAATAACTTCGCCCAGCAGGTAGGACATGGTCAGAACCTGGAGCCGGTTACCGAAAAACGCTCTCTTCTCGTCCGGAATCGCGACGGTATCGGTCGTGATAAAGCGCTTGACGTCGAGCGCGCCTAACCGTTCGGCCGCGTTCCCCGACAGGATCGGATGAACAAAGTTGACGTAAACGTCGCGCGCGCCTAATTTTCTGACCAGCTCGATCGCGTTGCACATCGAACCGCCGGTATCGATTTCGTCGTCCGCGAGGATAACGTCATGACCATTGACCTCGCCGATAATCGAAAGCGCTTCCGTGCCGTCGTTATTGCCGATCCGGCGTTTTTCGATAAAGGCCAGCGGCGTATGCAGCCGTTCAGCAAAGTTCCTCGCCCGCTTCGCGAAGCCCAGATCGGTCGAGACGACGACCGGATCCTTCATCGTCTTCATCATCGATTTCAGGTTCTCGACCATCTTATGATAAGCGGTCAGCGCGTCTCCGGGGATTCCGAAGAAGCCCTGAATCTGTCCGGCGTGAAGATCGACGCACATGTACCGGTCGGCGCCCGCGACTTCGATCATGTCGGTCACCAGCCGAGCCGTAATCGGGATCCGCGGCTGATCCTTTTTATCCGACCGCGCGTAGCAGAGATACGGGATCACGGCGGTAATCCGCGCCGCCGAATCGAGGCGCAGCGCCTGAATCAGCATCAACAGCTCCATCAGGTTGCGATGGACCGGGGCAGAGGTCGTCTGAATCGCGTAGCAGTCCTGCCCTCGGACGCTGCAGCCCAGCTGAACGAAAAGGTTCTCGTTTTTAAATTCTTTTATCGTCACCGGACAAAGCTTTGTATTCAAATAAGAGGCGATCCCCTGCGATAAACCCTGGTTGGACGTTCCACTGAATAACTTAATATCCCCGTACATCAGGTCATGTCGTGTCATAAGCATGCGTTTCTCCCCAAACTCCGCAGGATTCTTGATTTCCCCACTCAATCATCCGTTTTGTGCTTAGAAGAACATTATAGCACCCGGAAACTGGATGATCGTTTCGGACCGGACAAATCGTTATTTCTATAAGGAGATTGTCAGCATATGTAGATTGCAGGACCGCTTACGAATATGGTAGTTTTGACAATTTACAAACTTACATTGACAGCGTTTTGCCTGATTTTTCAGATCACATCTATTGCAATTCTCTGGTAAAATAGATATATACGTTTCCGACTTTTTCGAACCTGCAGGAAAGGTCGGAGAAAATTCAATTTTTTTACAACTATATTTATATAATAATGGAGGCATTTATGGCGTATTGCAAGAATTGTGGTCAGGCAATTGATGATAAGGCAGTTATATGTCCAAAATGTGGCGTGCAACAGCAAACAATTGTCGCCTCAGATGATACAGGCAGCTTCGGATGGGGTCTTCTTGGTTTTTGTTTGCCAGTCGTAGGGCTGATTCTTTTCCTCGTTTGGAAAGACTCGCGGCCAAAAAATTCGAAAATTGCAGGAAAAGGAGCTTTGATTTCTGTAATTGTTCTGATAGTTGTATATATTGCTATGATCGCGCTCGGCATTGGTTTTGCTGGTCTTTCCAACCTGTAGTTTTATTCGAATCAACGTTAAACGTTGATGCTTTTGAAGCGGCTGTTCTATATTTTTGTAAATTTTTCGTATCGATGGCTGCCAGTTTTTTTCAGCTGCCATCAGCGGAAAGATCGTTCTTTTTATTATAGAGGTTTTCAATTTCCAATCTGCGCGCGCTGCACGGGTATTCTATTTGGCTTCCTTTTGAGTCCAATTTTAGCTATGTCCTTTGCGCCGCCAGTATGGATGTATGTTCTGTTGTTATTGCCGCTATTGATTGATGGGATGATCCAAAAATTTTCTGTTTACGAAAGCAACAATCCAACACGGCTGATTACCGGAATCTTTTTTGGGATTGCTTGTGCTGGATTGTTGCTTTTATTTTTAGTTCATGGATTTACGCAGGGATATCAAATCGGGAAGAAGCTGCAAGGCTGACAGAACTACAGTATAAACGCATCACTTACCTTCTCTTCCTCTCCCGGCACGATCCGCAGCCTGAAGCGGAATCGGCAGTCGTCCTCGAACCACATCGGGAAATTCGTACCCCAGACATTATTATGCAGGTTGAACGACACGCCTTCTCCCAGATCCGGCTCATCATTCGTAAAATCCAGCAGCGACGGCGCGCCGGGCGCGACAAGCGGCGCGTCCAACGTCTCAATCTCAATCCGCTTCCGCCCATCCGAACAGGCGACGCCGGCGCCCACCGCATGCAAATGACGGTTCCCGTTTTCGACAACATCCAGCGGCGAAATCCAGCTTCCCAATTTCTCGAAAGCCCAGTCAGCCTCCCCCGACCCCGCCGGGTTCACCTGGAACCAGGTTGCCTCGGGTAAGCGGCAGGCCTGCTTCCCGAACCACTGAACTTCAGCGTCGATCGTGCCGCCCGGTTCGGGGAACGTCCAGCGGAGCGAAAACTCGCGCGGGCAGCCGTACGCTTCAACAGCCTTCGGATCGCCTTCCAGAAGAAAGAGAACTTCGCGCCCGCGGCGCCAGGCCGACTTCACGACCGGCCGCCAGAAGCGCGATTCCGCGCCCGCCCGTTCGATCCCCGGCTTCCCGAAATCGTCGCCTGACCAGCTTTTAACCCGCTCGGACGGCAGGATGTATTGATCGAGGAACCGCTCATAATCGCCGGCAGAGAACGTCTGGTACCGGAGCGCTCCGATAAGATGATCCCCATCGGCAACAACCGCGCCGCTTTCTTTCATCGCATATCCCAAAATCGCGCCGGATTCCGGATCAAAGCGGACCGCCGCTCCGCCCAGGCTGAGTTCATGCCCCGGATCGAACGATTCCCAGTCCGTCAGGTCAGCCTTTCGCGGACGAATCGCCGCTAATTCCCGCTTCGCTTCGTCATAGTATGGCGTCCCGGCTAACGCGCTGACCGCCGCCGGGATATAAGCGCGCTGCTCCGCCCAGGAAGCCTCAAATTTACGGAACTTCTCGCCAGATCGCGCCGCCTGAAACGACGCTGCGGCGTAATGGTCATAGTCGGCTAAGAACGTTTTCTCGTCCAATCCCCATGTATGCTCCGGGATCATCATCAGCCCACGTTCGAAACGATCGATCGAGTCGAGCTCATCCGCCTTCGCGTTTGCCCGCCAGGTCTTCCGAAGCCGAAGCAGGGCGCGGTACTCTGCGACTTTCAACGGATCGGTCCCAACGCCATGAATCCAGCTGTCGCCGATTTCCTGCGTAACGACCGGGAGCGATTCCCGAAACGGGATGAGCGCCCCGGCGAACCGGTCCAGCGTCGAGGCCGAAGCGTCCGCGTTCGGGAACGCTTTTCGCACGTTCGCATAAATCTCCGCAACGCCGCGCTCGTCCGGCGGCCCAAAGTTATCGGAAGAATGCCCAAAGCAGAGCGCTTCCTTTCCGTCCGGCGTCGGGAACGCGTTCCCATATCCGCTTTCGTAAAGCAGGATTACCTCGGCCCCTTCGGGCGAACGCCAGCGGAAAAGCGGAGGCACGGACGGAACCGTCGATCCCGGATTCACGCCGATCTGGAGGAACTGGATCCCGAATTCCGCGAGAAGCGGAAGAATCCCGCGCGTATGCCCCGGGACGTCGGTAAATTTCGCCGCGATCGTTCGCTGTCCGAACCGCTCGTCCAATCGGCGGGAGAGCGATAAACCGGTCCGGAATAAATCCGCGTCCATCAATTCGGAATGCGTCGTGAACGGGAGCCCGTGCCACGCAATATCGCCGGCAAGGATCCCGTTTTCCATCTCCTTCCGGGCTTTCGCGTCCGCATTTTCAAGATATTCGAATATCAACCAGGATCCCGTCGTCCAGATAAAACGGTTCGGCGAATCCGTTTCCCGGCTCCGCCGCGCTAAAGCCAGCGCGTTCGGAATGAATCGATCAAAATACTGTTTCCGGATCGACGCGGCCATATCCGTAAAGCCGACGTCGAGATGCGTTTTGAAAATAATATGAATTCTCTGCGCCATATTTTTCCTTTTTTTGCCGTCTGATTCATGTATAATGAAATTATATTCCCGGAGGACTGGAATGAGTAAAAACCGCCTGGCGTCATTCAATTATGCTGTCGGAATGTTCGGGACATCGATCCCGATCAACATGCTGAAAACGTACGCGACGATTTATTATGTCGGACGAATGGGCCTGAGCTTCCGCGACTGGTCCTCGATTCTCCTGATTTACACGTTTATCGACGCAATCGATAATCCGATTTACGGGATCCTTTCCGATCGAACGCGAACGCGCTGGGGGCGGCGTCGTCCCTGGCTGGTGATCGCCGCGCCGCTGCTCGCGCTCTGCCTGATCGCCTTTTTTTCGCTCCCGCCGGGAACGCAGGGTCAGGAGATGTTCCTGTACGCGCTTCTTTTTTACGTCCTGACCGGGACGATCGATTCCGTGATCAACGCAAATTACGGGGCGCTGTTTCCCGAACTGTTCCAGTCGGACGCTTCAAGAGCGGCGACGAACGCCATGCGTCAGGCGTTCCAGCTCGTCGCGATGATTATTTCGATCGCGCTGACCCCGATGATCACCGCGCGGATCGGATTCCAGAATACGGCGCTGATCTACGGGATCGTCGGCGCGGCCGTCATCCTCTATATGGCGCTGACGGCGCGCGAAAACACCGCCGGAACGACGGAAGAAGAAAAACCAAACGTCCTGAAAAGCTTCGCCGACCTCTTCAAAAACCGGAAATTCTGGCTGACCGGATTGGCGAACGCCTTCTACAGCGCGGCGATGGCGCTCGTTTTGGCTTCGCTGCCCTTCTTCGTAACGTATACGCTAAACCTCGACGATTCACAGTCAACCATTCTTTTCGCCTCCGTCCTGATCGTCGCGATCGTCAGCGTCGCGCTCTGGGCGCGGCTCGTCAGGCGCTTCGGCCTCGTTCCGACCTGGCGCGCGGCGCTCGGCTTTTTAACCGTCGCCTATATTCCGCTTTACTTCGCGAATTCAATTCGGACCGCGGCGATCGCGAGCGCGCTCGTCGGCTTCGGGTTCGCGGGCGTCATTACGACGATGGACCTGATCGGTGCGAAGGTCATGGACGAGGATCAGGCGCGTCATCGCGTTCGCCGCGAAGGAATTATCTCAAACGCATTAGGCTTCATGAACCGGCTGAACGGACTTTTTACCAGCGCCGCATTCCTGATCGTTTTTTACCTGTTTGGGTTTGAAAGCGGACTGAACCCGGGAGAACGTCCGGACGTCGCGTCGCGGGTTCTTCTGACCGTTTTCCCGGCGTTCTTAATGGCGATCAGTTTTGCGTTTTCGTTCACGGTCGATTTCCCATCCGGCGCTCCGTCCGAACCGGTCGTCGACATAATTTCAGATTCTGAGGAGGAACCGTCCCATGGCAATCATTCGCATCGATCATAAACCCGAATCCCTCGGCGTCATTACGCCGCTGCAGCTGATCATACCCGAGCCCGGCGACATGCGCGGCGTTCCGGTTCGCGACCGGAAAGTCCTCTTCCTGCTGCATGGGCTCAGCGAAGACGCGGGCGCCTGGCAGCGGTACACGATGATCGAGGTTTTCGCCCAGGAGCGCGGCCTGATCGTCGTCATGCCCTCCGGCGCGCGCAGCTTCTATATCGACCGCCGCGACGGCCAGAAATATTTTACCTACCTGACCGAAGAGCTCCCGACCTATCTTTCCGCCGTTTTCGGGATCGAGGCGAAGCGCGAACGAACGCTGATCGCCGGAAGCTCGATGGGCGGGTATGGCGCGTTCAAAGCCGCGCTGACCTGTCCGGAACGGTACGCCGCTGCCTGCAGCTTATCCGGCGTCCTCTCGGCGGGCATTCTTCAAGGGCTGTCGGCTGACCCGCGCCGCGCCGAGTTCGAGCTCTTATTCGGCGGACTGGAGAGGCTCGCCGGCGGGGAGCATGATCCGCTCGTCTGGCTCAGGAACGCGGCCGAAAAACGGAACGCCGGCGAAACGACGCTGCCGGAGCTTACCGTCTGCTGCGGGAAACAGGATGAGCTGTATCCGCTGAGCCTGGCTTTTCGGGAAGCCTGCGCCAGGCTGGACGTTCCGCTGACGTATCATGAAAGCGACGGCGCGCATGACTGGCGTTACTGGAACCGCGAAATCGAATGGTTCCTGAAGACCGCGCTGGACGGATCGCATGACTGAGCCGGAAAACAGGATGGAAATTCCGCTCCGGATCGATCCGGAGCGGGCTGGAACGTATTTTACTCTCCCGTTCCAGGTTCCTGACGAAGTTGAACGGATGACGATCGAGTACCGTTATCCGCGGCACGTTTTCGAAACACAGCCGCTCCCGAACGGCGCTTTCGTCTCGCGGGCGGAACGGAATATTATCGACATCGGCCTGATCGGTCCGGACGGACGGCAGCGCGGCGCGTCAGGCTCCGATAAAGCGTCCTTCTCGATCAGCGAGACCGAGGCGACGCCCGGGTACCGCGCCTGCGCGCTCGTTCCCGGAGAATGGCGCGTGCTGGTCGGGGCGTACCGCGTCCAGCCGGAAGGCGTCGACGTCACCTACACGATCCGCTTCGAGTTAAAAAAACGGCGGCTATTCCTCGGCGATCTGCACGCGCATACGCTGGCTTCCGACGGGGTTCATACCGCCGCCGAATTAGCGATCAAGGCGAAGCGGGCCGGGCTCGATTTCGTCGCGATCACGGATCATAACCAGACCGTCGGCCGCGACGAATTGGCAGCGGTCGGGGCGAGCGGCGTGACGCTGATTCCCGGGGTGGAATGGACCCATTATGCCGGCCACGCGAATTTCCTCGGCACGGAACGGGACTTCGAAATCGGGTTTGCGGTCAACGACAAAGACGAAATTCAAGCTCGTTTCCGCGCTGCGAAAGACGCCGGACTGACGGTCGGGATCAACCATCCGTTCGACGAAGGCGTCCCGTTCCAGCTCGACCAGAACGCGCTCCCTTATGACTATCTCGAAGTCTGGAACGGGCCGATGCGGACGTCAAACCTGCGCGCGATTGCGGCATGGAACCGGCTTCTTCTCGCCGGGAAACGGATCCCGGGCTGGGGCGGAAGCGATTATCATCGCGATACCCCGTTCAGCTTTCTCGGCGGACCGACGGCCGGCGTCTACGCCGGGTCGCGCGGCGTTGAAGACCTCCTGTCAGCGATCCGGGCCGGATCGGGTTTTATCACGTTCGAACCCTCCGGACCGACGATCGATCTCAGCGCCGGCGACGTAAAAATCGGCGGCTGCGTTTCGTCTCGGGAAACGCGCTCGGTTCACCTTTCGGTCGATCGCCTGAAAACGGGCGACACGCTGAGGATCCTGACGCCGGCGGGAGAAATGGAAGCGCTGACCGCCGGGAGCGCCGGATCGGCGGAAATCGATTTTCCGATCGACGCGCCCGGTTTCGTGCGCGCCGAAATCTATCGGGCGCTGATCCCCGGGCTGCCGCCGCTTCCGGTCCTGGTCTCGAATCCGATCTGGGTTACCTGAGGCGATGAGAAGCCGGTTGGGAATCGCGGCCTGCCTCTTTTTTGGTTTGCGCTGGATGTCAACTACGGCGTGATTTTAAGCCGGAGAGCGGGACGGACGGCGTCGCTGTCGAAGCTGACGCTGCCGCCAATGAGGCGGAGCGAGCCATCGGCGAAGACTCCCGCTGCGTTCATACGATAGTCCCCCGGCGAACGAAGCCACCACCACACGGTGCCCAGGCCGCTGTTTACGCACGCATGCTTCGCGATCGCGTACTCCGTCGGAAAGGCCCGCCGGTCCTCGTCATTCGTAAAAAGATGCTCTGCCTCTCCGATACTTAGCAGGAACACATGATCCTCCGTATCCTCCCCGCCTTTCGTCCCGTACGTCGGATGATCCGCGTTCTCCACCTTCGTCAGCGCAACCAGCCCCTTTTCCGCCTCGTTAAACGCCGTATTGTAAAATTCTCCGTTCAGCCATTCCCGCAGCGTGCATTCCGCCCACGTTACGCTCACCCATTCCTTGTTGTATGCTCTCACGTCCAGCGCGTCCTCGCTGACGATCAGCGCGCTCCCGCCGCTCACCTCCAGCACCCGCCACTCGATCGGCTCCGGTCCGTTCGCTTCGTAATTATCCTGCTCGTACGATCCGAACGTGAAATGGTCCCCAGCCCGCAAAGCTGACAGGTCTCCTGAACTTGAGCCAAGCCGGATGACCGGGCGGATCATCTTATCCGTATCCGTCCCCACCGTCCCGTATTCGTCAGCCTCCCCCGTCTCATTCATATACGCCGCACGGGCCGCGTCGAATCCGGCCGTTCGGAGCCACCAGCTCCCGTTTCCCGTCCCATGGGTCGCCGCCCCATGCGCTTTCGCGTAAGCGCTCGGCTCCGTCCGCCGATCGTTATCATCCAATAAATAGGTCTCCGCCTCTTCCAGGCTCAGCAGGAAAACCTTGTCCTTAGCCACACCCCCGCCCGACGTCCCGTAGGCCGGGTTATCGGCGGTGGTCAAAGGTTCCTTTTTTATTAAAACCTGCTCTTCCCGTGTAAACGCCGTTCGGAAGAATTCGCCGTTGAGCCACTGCCGAATCGTGCTTTCCTTCCATGTGACCCACCGATACGAATCGTTGTACGGCTTCGTATCCAGCCCGTATACGCTTATCAGCAGTGGGTTCCCGTCACTCACGTCCAGCACCCGCCATTCGATCAGCTCCGTTCCGTTCGCTTCGTTATTGTCCTGTTCATATGACCCGAACTCGATCATATCGCCCACCTGTAAGCCCGCGTATGGGTTCTGCGCTTTAGCCTGCGCTGTTTCAGCAGCTGCGATCTGCGGGACGGCCTGTCCCGTTTCCACGGCGGCATCCGCCTGCGTCGCCAGCCTCGGCCGGATTCCGATCGCCCCCATGATCATCGCCAGTACCGCCAGCGCCCTGATCAGCCATTCCCTCTTACGTTTCGCCATCTTTCCGCTCCGTTCGCTGTAAACCTGTTGAATAGGAATGCACCCGGAACCTCCGGGATGATCTCCTTAATCATATCAAAGTACCGCAAAATAAAATCTGTTAATTCGATGTAAATTTGAATGCCCGAACCGCCTGAGAAACGGGTGAATGAGCCGTGGGGCCCGCGAAAACCGCGAAGTGGGCCCATTCTTTAAAAATTAAGGGGAAATGACAAAAAAAGGAGAACATCAGCGGGAAAAAAGGCCATCGGCAAATTAAGAAATCCTGAAGTGGCGATGGGCTTGATCCTGGGCCAAGATAAAAGAAGAATAGCGCCAGGGATGGTTATTTTCGCTCTTTTTTATCGTGGCATCATTAATAGAATTAAACGCATATCGGGGAAGCGAGTCGTCGTATTGATGATACAGTCCGCTTGTAACACGCCGACTGCATTTAATAAAGTCCGATATCTTCGAATTGGTTCGGGAAAGTTAAATTTGATAGAATATCCCGAGCGCGAGTCTCGGCTTTTCACGTTCTGCGCCACAGTTTTCCGACAATTGTGAATACGGAATCGGAATATCAAATTTTATTTTTAATAAGTTGCTTGTTTATTATGAGGCAAAAGGAATTGCGCTGAAATAAGAAGATTTTCAGGAAAAATCTCGGTTTTTATACTGAAGATGGAGATTATAATCTTCTTGCGCAATTGTTGGCGAATAATAGTCATATCCCAATCCTGTTCGGACACTTTACCGGTATCAACAAAGCGTCTACGATATATTCAGCGCGAGAATTTGACAATACTTGCTTATTATATTCATTGGATGATGTGCTACAGTATGCCGACGTCTTAAATATTCCGCAAGCTGATGAAAGGAATCGAATTGTAGAACGGAAAGAAGTCATGTTGTTTGATCAGTTTTTGGTTTTCGAGAGAAGAAATCGGTGCGGAAGTATTTGATTCCTTTGAGCGATCAGGGCCGGATCGCCATGACGATTCCGGATAAGCCGACCAACCGGTTCCAGAAATACGTCGCGATTAAATAGCCGATTTCCGGCTGAATGCTGCTGACGCATATGCTACATTTTCAGTCAATATTTTCGCGTAACGGGCAAACCTACCGGCTTTCGGCGGCATGGGTTAAAATAGGGTATCGATTGACGGACCGGACAGCGCGGGTTTCAGCGCGTTATTTCCCGTCAGAATCGAAAAAAGGAAACAGCGGATCGAGAAAAAACTTATGAAAGATTATAAGAACCTTCAGAACGGGTCCGATATTCGCGGCGTTGCGTTGGCCGGCGTTTCGGGCGAACCCGTCAATTTAACGCCTCAGGCGGTAACCGATCTCGCCGCCGCTTTCGTTCTCTGGATTCAGCGGAAAACCGGGAATGCGGCGAAAGAGCTCGAAATTTCCGTCGGGAGCGACTCCCGGTTCAGCGGACCGAAGCTCCGGGAAGCGGCGATGACCGGGATCCTGTCTACCGGGGCGAGCTGCGCTGATTGCGGAATGGCGTCGACGCCAGCGATGTTCATGTCGACGATTTTCCCCGACGCGAAATTCAGCGGCGCGATCATGATTACCGCGTCGCACCTGCCCTGGAACCGGAACGGGATGAAATTCTTCCTGAACAGCGGCGGATTGGAAAAAGACGATATCAGCGAGATCATCGCGATTGCCGAAGAGGACCGTGAGGTCGAGCCGCGCGGAAAGCGGCGCTCCTACGATATTATCACGCCGTATTCTACGCACCTTGCGTCGATTATCCGCGACGGGATCGGCGACGGCGAGACCCCGCTTCGCGGGTATAAAATCGCGGTCGACGCCGGGAACGGGGCCGCGGGCTTTTTCGCGACGGACGTTTTAGCGCCGCTGGGGGCAGACATCTCCGCGTCGCAGTTCCTCGAACCGGACGGCGAATTCCCGAACCATGCGCCGAATCCGGAAGCGAACGAAGTCATGGAAATCGCGAAACGGATGGTCCTCGACTCGGGCGCGAATTTAGGGCTGGTTTTCGATACCGACGTGGACCGCGCGGCGGCGGTCGACGGCGACGGCGCGATTTTCAGCCGGAACCGCCTGATCGGCTTATTAGCGACGATCGTCGCGAAGAAAAATCCGGGGTGCACGATTGTGACCGATTCCGTGACATCGGACCACCTGACGTCGTTTATCGAGAAGCTGGGCCTGGTTCATCATCGCTTCCGTCGCGGGTACCGGAACGTGATCCGCGAGGGGATCCGCCTGAACGAGGAAGGCCGTGCCTGCCCGTTGGCGATCGAAACGTCGGGTCACTGCGCTTTCGCGGAAAATTATTTCCTGGACGACGGGGCGTATTTATCGGCGATGATCGTGATCGAGATGGTCCGCGCCGCGAAGGAGGGCAAGAAGCTCAGCGGGCTGATCGCCGAGCTCCGGGATCCGGCTGAAGCGGTCGAGGTCCGGATCAGGATCCTTGCGTCCGATTTTAAACAGGCGGGGACCGAGGTCCTGGAAAAATTTGCGGCGTTCGCGGACGCGAAAGAGGGCTGGAACGTTGCGCCGGTGAATTACGAGGGGATCCGCGTCTCGGTTCCGGCGGCTGTCGGATGGACGCTGCTGCGATTATCGCTGCACGACCCGTTGCTGGCGCTGAATATCGAGAGCGATCGCGTCGGCGGCGTGAAAGAGATCATGGACGACCTGCGCCTGTTCCTGAACGGTTTTGATACGCTGGAGAAAATCTGAGCGGAGGGCTCGGCGGCTTGTGACGACGCGGAAGGAAGGGCGGCGATGGGGCCCATCTGAAAAAAAAATTACGCTCGCGCTGATTGTGCTGCTCGGCGCGGCGGCGTTTCTGGCGCTGATTCCGGCGAATCGGACTGGCGCGGCGAATCCGGAGATGCTGGCGATCTTTGAGGTCGACGAGTATGCGCAGTATCCGCACGCGCTGCGCATGGCGACGGTGGGCGGAACGACGGTCGAAACGCTGCGTAATTTTTTCGTCTATTTGCATTATTTTTACGGCTTCCCGTTTTACGCGCTGTCGGGGGCAACGCTGATCGCGGCCAAACCATTGATTCCAGGTTTCCCGAACGCGACGCAGACGATCGTCTGCCTGCTGCGCATGGTTGTCAGCGTACTGCCGATGATCCTGTGCGCGGCGCTGCTGACCGGGCTGACGACCGGGTTCAGGTCTCGATGGCGATCGGTCGCGCTGTTTATTTTCCTGCTGACGGTTCCGGCGGTGGTGATCAATGATTTCTGGTGGCATCCCGACAGTCTGTCGCTGCTGCTGGTCTGTCTGGTTATCGTCTTTCTGGACCGCGACGCGGACCGGTTCGGCCGCGATTTTTACGTCGCGGCGGCGCTGACAGGGGCGGCGATCGGAACGAAGTATCAGGGGCTGTATTTCGCGCCGACGATTCCGGCGCTTCTCCTGAAGGCGGTCCGCTGCGGCCGGCTGAGCTGGCGGCGCGCGCTTGCGCATGCCGCGGGGTTCGTCGCCGTAACGCTCGCTTTCGTCGTGGTTTCGAATCCGCTTCTCCTCCTTCCGCAGGAGCGGGCGGAGATCTTCCGCGTTCAATCGCAGCAGTTCGCCGAAACCGGCGTCGGGACGCTGACCCGGAACGCCGCGGCGATTTTTGACGGGTTCGGCTTGAACGACGCGCTGCGGGCAGACTACGGCGACGCATGGTTCTGGATTCTTGCGGTCGGCGGCTGGAGTTGCGCCGGTTTTTTCGGGAACGAGCGGGAACGGCGTCTGGCGTGGATTGTTTTGAGCTATGCCGCGACCGCGTTCGCCGTTCTGGCGCTCTCGCCGACGCAGCGGTCGCACTACTTCCTCGCGCTGGCGATCCCACTTTTCAGCGGGATCGTCTTCCTGACGCCGGGGGCGTTGACGGCGGAAGGCGGCTCCCCGCCGGAACGGGTCCCGCGATTGGCCGGCGGTATCCTGACGGCGCTCTGGCTGGTCCAGTTCTGCGTTAATCTGGTCGCGGATACCGGCCTGATGAAAACGCAGCTGCGCCGGGAAGCTGAGTCGCCGAAGATCGCGTTTTACGAAGCGATTGAGGACGAACTCGACCGCGCAATCTCGGTTTCGGCAGCGCGGGGACGCGTTTTACGGGTCCTTCGCGACACGAAGGCGTATTTCCCGGAACGGAATGGTGTCGACGTCCGGCAGGATTGGGACATGCTGACGGGCGAGGACGTGGCGGACTACCGACCGGATTGGATCCTGATCGAAACGGAGAATTTAACTCGGTTCGGGGACAGTACGATTTTAGCGGAGGCGATCGACGAAAAGGAGCTGATCCCGATTTATGCGTTTTACGCCGCGGCGGCGCGGGACGAGCTCGACGGTTATTTTCTCGCGGCGGAGAACGGCGCTCAGGCGCTTTTCGTCCGGGACGGCTTCCAGCCGCGTCCGGAATCGTCCGGGCGCGGAACATGATATACTTTGACGGTTGAAAAACTGTGGGATTGCTGGAGGAATTTCGTTGAAGAACGCGCTTCCGGTCGGGAAACTTCCGCCGGAGATCTTAAGAAAAATGATCGCAAGGACGCCGAAGTTTGACGACCGGCTCGTTCTGGGGCCCGGCGTGGGGCTTGACTGCGGCGTCGTCGACATGGGCGACCGCTATTGGGTCATGAAGGTGGACCCGATTACGTTCGTGACAGAGGATATCGCCTGGTACGCGGTGAATATCGCGGCGAACGACGTTGCGACAACCGGGGCAAAACCGGTGTGGATGATGCTGTCGGCGCTGTTTCCCGAAGGAGCGACGGACGAGGCGCTGGTCAGCCGCGTCACGGATCAGCTGGCTGCGTCCTGCGCGGAGCTGGGGATCACCCTCGCCAACGCGCATACGGAGATAACGCATGGGTTGGATCGCCCGATCCTGACCTGTTCGCTGGTCGGCGAAGTCGCGAAGGATCGGCTGATCGTTCCGACGGGCGCGCGCGCCGGCGACGTCATTCTGCTGACGAAGGGGATCCCGATCGAAGGCACAGCGATTCTGGCAAACGAGTTCGCCGAACGGTTGGCGGGGCGGCTGAGCGGGACTGAAATCGCGGCGGCTCAGGCCTATGCGCGCAATCCCGGAATCGGCGTGACGCGCGACGCGCGGATCGCGATCGGCGCAGGGCGGGTCACCGCGATGCATGATCCGACGGAAGGCGGGCTGGCTTCGGCGCTCTGGGAGCTGGCGGAGGCGGCG
Organism: Anaerolineaceae bacterium oral taxon 439; assembly: GCA_001717545.1. Lineage (NCBI taxonomy): Bacteria > Bacillati > Chloroflexota > Anaerolineae > Anaerolineales > Anaerolineaceae > Anaerolineaceae bacterium oral taxon 439. The sequence goes on from CP017039.1 coordinate 2,746,385, forward strand.
GGGCGCGCGATCGAGGTGGATCTGGACGCGATCCCGATTTCGGAGCTGTCGCGGAGGATTCTGGCGGTTTTCGGGCTGAATCCGTTGAACACGATTGCGTCCGGCGCGTTGTTGATAACGGCGGATCGGGCGGACGCCGCGGCGATACTGGGCGCGCTGCGTTCGGCGGGGATCCCGGCGGCGGAGATCGGACGCGTTCTGGATGGCGGCGGACCGGTTTCGGTCCGTGTCGCCGGGCGCGGGACGGAGCTGGAGCGACCGGAGGCGGACGAGATCGCGCGCATATTCTGACGTCCTCGACGGATAACGGGGATCGGACGTATCTGACCGGGTGAATACCGCGGGCTTCAGCTTCTAATCATCGAAAAATCTGCAGAGATGCAATACGATTTTTCGGATACGGCACATCTCATCTTCCGATGGCAGCTGATGATGGCTCACGAAATAAGCGACCAGCCCGTCGACCTGCGACCACCAAAGTCTTGAAAACGCCGAGACGGTTTCCGGGGCGGCGTCAGGTTTGGATTGAATAATTATTTCCGCTATCAGGTTTAAACTTTTTTCCGACTTTTCTTTCATCCGCGCGCGGAGGATTTCGTTTTTCGATGATTCCAGCCAGAATTCAAATTTAATTCGCGCGAATTCCAGATTCTCCGCTGTCCACTGACGAACCGTTTCGTCCCAAACGCAAATCAGTTTTTCGGAAAGCGGCATGGATCGGGAAATGCTTTCCCCGATCCGGTTATCTGGCGAGACTGCGTTGATGAATTCGCCCCGGTTTTCGGCCAGGGCAAAGAATATTTCTTCTTTGCTTTTAAAATATGTATAGATTAGCCCTTTACTGACGCCCGCTTCTTTCGTTATATCGTCCATCGACGTCGGATAGTATCCTTTTTTCGAAAACAGTTTGAACGCCGCCGTCAGAATCATCTCCTGACGTTGATTTTTTTTCTCTTGCGATATCTTCGGCATGAATGCCCTCCGTATAAAATTCATGCGGTTTTTTTTCGTTATACAACAGCATAACCGCCGCGGTCATGACGATACTTCCGCCGGAAATCAGGTACACGCCGGTTAACGATAATCGATTCAGTGATAATCCCGTTGCGAGATATGAAACCGGCTGAAGCCCGACGGAGCATAGAAACTGGATACTCATTACCCTGCCGATCAGGGAATCAGGCGTTATTTGCTGGATCGCCGTAAGAAATAATACATTGATGATTCCAAAAAGCAAGCCTGCGCAGAAAACGGCTCCCAGAATGGACACATGGGAACGAATAAGACCGAGCAGCCCCCAGATAGCCCCAGACAGGAGGGAGATCCACGCGATGCGCCTGATCACGCGGGGATTTTCCATCTTTTTTACGGTTCCAATGAGAACCGCCCCGATCAGGCTGCCTGCCCCATTCACGGACAGCAGCGTCGGATATCCGTCAATCCCATTTGGTAAATAAGTTTCGGCGATGATCGGGAACCCGATCTGCTGCGGCCCGATGATACAAAGGTTCAGGATTGCCGTAAAAAGCAGGAGCAGGATCAGAATCGGCAGCTTGAACAGGTCCGCGAACGATTCTCTCCGCGGTTCGCGAACAGCTTCCGGAACGATGCCTTGCGCCTTGTTTTCAGAGTTTTTTATTCCTGCGATCAGCGACAGCGCAATAAGCGACGCGCCGGCCATGAGCAGCCAGGTATGATCAGCGGCGCGATTGACGGTGATCCCGGCCAACATCGGCCCGGAAAGCATTGCGGCTTGATTGATGAATTGCAGGATCGAGTTCGCTTGCTGCAAACGGTTCGCCGTAGTTACCGCCGGAATCGCGGCGTAAAGCGCCGGCGTGATCAGCGCGCTGGATCCGCCGAAAAGAACCGCGAATATGAAAACCGTTTTTACCTGAATCATGTTTTGCAGATTAAAGACGAAATAAAACGACAGCAAAGCGCACAGGGCTGCGGTCCCCGACCTGAGGATTTTGAAGGCGCCGAGTTTATCGATTAAAAATCCACTGATTGGCAGGACGATAACTCTTGGAATAGTCATCGCCATCAGGACAGAACTCAACAACAGCACGGAGCCGGCGCTTTTCATCAGCGATGAAACCTGGAGCACGAGGTAAAACTGGCTTACGAGAAATAGAAGGAAACATGCCGCAAAAAAACGCAGGCCGATGATTGGAAAGATTTGCGTATGATTTTTCATGATGTTCTCCTGTCGCAATAAAAAAACTGACCGGTCAGGTTATTATACCGCCTGCGGTCGTTTCTGCAAAGATTCAGGATCGCGAACATAAAAAAAAGGCGGCGCCGAAATTGGAAACCGCCTTCCGTTGAGCGATGGACTCGGATTTTACCGGGTCAGATAGAGCGTCGTTTTCCCGTCCTGAAGCGAGGAACGGAGCGTCAGGCTGCCGTATCCCTGATAGCCTTTGGCAGGAAGGACCCGGATCATTCCTCGATATTCGTTGGGCAGGTCGATAAACTGACGGACGACGTTCGGCTGCGTCTCGAAAAAAGACCAGTCGATCAGCGTATTTCTCGATCCGAGGAAGACGGGAATATATGCGATGCCGATTTCGATCATGTTGCTGTAGAACTGCGTTCCGCCGGGAAAGTCGTTGACCTCCCCGGTTTTCGGGTCGCTGAGTTCGATCAGCGCGGCGGCGTTCTGGACGTCGGCGAATTTGACGCGAATCCCAGGACCGTTATCAGCGACGCCGAATCGCCGGCGGCTGAAAAAAACGAACGAAGCGTCCGCGAGTTCGCGATTCAGCGTCCGGATCCAGTATTGCAGGCCGTCACGGTTGTAATTTCCCCTGGGTTCGACGACGACGACGTAGTGGATCTGTTTTTCGAGTTTGTCGATGACGTTGAATTCGGTTTCGATAAACTTCCGGATCTCTCCGGTCGGTTGGCAGGGCGCGTTCGATAGCGCCGCCGGTTTTACGATTGGGCGGCATTTATCAATTTGAATCCGGAAGGTTGGAATCGAAGATTTATCAAAGTCGCAAATGACCGAGTATTCGATCGCGACCGGCCGTTCGAAACCTTCGTCCAGACTGGTCATCATCGATCTCAGGATCTTAACAAAGTTGGTTTTATAGATCAGGTCGTGAAACGTCAGGACGGCCCGATCCAGTTCGGAAGAGCGCTGAACGGATTGAAGCTTCCCCCCAACTTGATTCTGCGCCGCGAAGAGCGAGAACGGATATTTTTCGGTTGGGATATCGGCAATATCGATGAGCTCGACGCGATTGGATTTGAGGTTGATTACGGCGACGAGCTTCTGCGAGAAGTGATTGAAGATCCGGCCTTTCCGGGTCTCCGGAATGATGGGCTCTGCGAGTCGGACGAACATCGGAAAATCGCTGCTGTGGCGATAGAGCGCGTGCGAACCCAGCCCGAGAACGAAGCGCGTGTAGCCGGACTCCAGCTCGTGCGGTTTCCCGAACGGCGACCAGCGCGTCGAGCTTTGTGACACGGAGAAACCGGAAAGATCGGGGAAAAAATAATTTCCGACGCAGTGACCGCGGATAATCTGGATAATAATCCCCATTCTCTCGGGGGTATTGACCAGCTTTTTTTTCTCGCGATACTGGATCGCCTGCGGATTGAAAACCTGCGCATACATTTCGCGGATCGCGGCCTGAAGCTGGACGAGGCCTTCCTCCTGGGTCCCCTGATTCGGGACAACGACCGATTCGTAGATGCTGTTGACGGTAGAGCGGTAGCTGTCTTCGAGAAGGCTCGACGAGCGGACGATAAACGGGCGGCCGTCGATTTCGCCGATAATCCGGCGGAGCGGGTTGGTCAGGTTCCCGGGCAGCGCCCCTTCCTGGAAGCGCTGATGAAGGAACGGGTAGCGGTCCCATCGTTCCTGATCGGGAAGAAAGCACGTATCGTAGATGTCGAGGAGGTTATTCGTTGCCAGGAACGTCTGGAATTCGTCCGCACCGATAAAATAAGAGTCTCTGGTCGTTGCCGTGGAGCGGATTTCTTCGTCGGCGCTGTTTTGAAGAATCGTCCGCGCGAGGACGAAGCCGGCGGCTTTCCCGCCAATCGGGCCCTGGCCAATTTTTTTCTGATTGACCTCGTAGATGTCCTGAACCTTGAGATGTTTTTTCGCGACTTCGATGAAGTCAGGGTCCTCGCTCAGGCAGCGACGGATCAGGACGGTTTTCGCGCCGCTGAGCGCCGCTAAGGTATCGGCGTTCCCGGCAGCCGAATCGCGTTCGAGCTGAAGCGCCTGCTCAAAGATGGATTCGGTAGAGGCGAATTCGACGTTATGCCAAAAGAAATCCGGTTCTTTTTCGACCGGGCGATTCTCAACGATATTATTTACAGTTTCTATGAATTTGTTGAACGTGTACTGATTGGCGTATTGATCGATAATCAGGTGCGCGCGGATGCGTGAAAGACGATGTTCCCAGCCGGCGGGGCCCTCCTGGATAAACGGGTTATTGAGGCCTTCGCGCGTCTGCGACCGGATCGCTTTTTCGGTTACAAGAACCTGAATTTCGGAGAGGCTGAAAACCTGATCGCGGACCAGCTGGTTCAGCATGGCTTCGATAATACGGTCCCGGAGGATCGGATACTCCGCCAGCGTTGATTGCATGCGGAAATAGTTTTGCTGATTGTATGCGATTTCTTGCATGATCCGTTTCGTTATTTTTCAGCGATGAACCGAATCAACGTTTCGGGTTCATCGGCATCAAAACGTATTCGTAGTCATTTCCGTCGTCGAGCGGGGTGATCAGGCTTGGCGAAACGTTCGTATTCGTGCGAATCATGACCTGCGGCGAGCTCACAACGTCGAGAACGTCACGCAGGAAACGAACGTTGAAGGCGATATTCAGCGTTTCGCCGTTGACGGTCGCGGGAATCTGGTTGTCATAGGTCCCGGTTTCTTCGGACACGGCGTTAATTTGGATCAGTCCGTCGTCGCCGGCGTCGGGGCGAATCGTAAAATGGGTCAGAAATTTGCTGTCGCGCGCGATGATCATCGCCTGCGCGCAGGCTTTCTGGAGCGCGGCGGTCGAGACGACGGTATCCGTCTTGAAATTACGCGGAATAATCGCTTTATAGTCGATATAGGTTCCGGAGATGAGCTGCGACGCGACGTCGACATGCTCCTGATGAAAGATGACCTGATTTTTCCCGGAGGCGAGGTTGACGTAAATCTGGTCGCTGCTGTCGCCCGGAATGCGGTTGACCTCGATCAGCGCGCGGGCGGGGATAATCGCTGAGATCGGCGCGTCGGGGGCGTTTTCGAGCGACTGCGTCCGTTTCGCGATCCGATATCCGTCGGTCGCGACGAGGGTCAGTTCGTTCCCATTAACGGTCAGGTAAATCCCCTGCAGCATGGGACGGGTTTCGTCGGTCGCTGCCGCAAAAGCGACCTGCTGGATCATCTTTTTTAATTCCGGAAGGTTGAAGACGACGGCGTCCTGCGGATCGAAAACGGGCATGGGCGGGAAATCCTCGGCGTCGAGCCCTTTGATATCGGTGACGACCTGAACGCAGCGGACGATCAGCGTCGAGGCGTCCGGGCTGAGTTCGAGATGAACGACGTCGTTCGGAAGCGTATTGACCAGGTCGATCAGCGTTTTCGCCGGGACGGTAATCGATCCTTCGCTGGCGATTTCCGCCGGGATCCGATAATTGATCCCCAATTCGAGGTTGGTCGCGGAAAGGCGTAGATTTCCATCTTCGGTCGTCAGTAGGATATTGGTTAAGATAGGAAGCAATCGTTTTGTGTCAACGGATCGGGAAACGATTCCAAGCGCCTGTGATAAAAGTGATTGAGATACCGATAGTTTCATGGCCGCACCATCCAATTGAAGATTCTTTCAGTTTGATTCGTTTTATTCTGCTTTGGGGGATGCCCCGAAGCGGCGCATGCGCGTTTTCGCCGGCGCAATTCCCCTTAAAAGTTAAATAAGTATACCGCGAAGATGATGGAATTGTTTTACATGGCCGGAAAAGGTATTATGTAGAAGAGGATAAAGAATCTTCTGATCAGCGGCATGCAAGCGGCTTCTTCCGGACTATCTGTCAATAACCACAGGAATCCTGATTGCATCGATCCCAGGGCCTGACACAAGATCAACCATGGATCCGGATACAACGTCCAAAGATTTGTCGCTTACAAAAAAGAAATTCTAAGACAATAAATAAAATCCTTGATATCGAAGTCATCAACAACATATGCTTTCGGATGATTTCGATCGGAGAGATTCGAAATGATGATCCTGCGCCCGTTCGCCCTTAATGGACTTCGCTCATTCCTGTTCAACATAAAAGACGGGACGAACGAATCGCTCATCCCGTCTTTTCTATCTTGCCCTTACGCCCTGAGGACAGCTCCCTCGGCCGCGGACGCGACCAGCTTCGCGTACCGCGCCAGGTAGCCCCTGGTCACGCGCGGCGCCGGCGCTTTCCAGCGCTTCCGCCGCTCCGCCAGAACATCCGCCGGAACGTCGAGCGTCACCGAATAATTCGGAATATCGATCGTGATCCGATCGCCCTCTTCGATCAGCGCGATGACGCCGCCGACCGCCGCCTCGGGGCAGACATGCCCGATCGACGCGCCGCGCGTAGCGCCCGAGAAGCGCCCGTCGGTAATCAGCGCCACCGACTTATCCAGCCCCATCCCCGCGATCGCTGACGTCGGCGACAGCATCTCGCGCATCCCCGGGCCGCCCTTCGGCCCTTCGTAACGGATAACGACAACGTCGCCGCTGTTGATCTCCCCGCCGTAAATCGCCGCGATTGCCTCGTCCTCGCTGTCAAAAACGCGCGCAGGCCCCGAATGCGTCAGCATTTCGGGCGCGACGGCGGAGCGCTTGACGACGCTCCCGCGCTCCGCGACGTTCCCGAACAGCACCGCCAGACCGCCCGTTTTCGCGTACGGATCGTCGAACGAACGGATGACCGGATTCGGGATAAATTTCCGTCCGGCGAGGTTTTCCGCTAACGTCCGTCCGGTACAGGTCAGGACCGAGCCGTCCAGCGCGCCATGCGCCGCCAGCTCCGTCAGCAGCGCCTGAATCCCGCCAGCCGCTTCCAGGTCCTGAACATGATGAACGCCCGCCGGAGCCAGACGACAGAGGTTCGGCGTCCGCTCTGAAATTTCGTTCACCCGTCGCAGGTCGAGCCCAAGCCCGCGCTCGTTCGCGATCGCGGTCAGGTGCAGCAGCGAATTACTGGAACAGCCGAGCGCCATGTCGGCGGTGAACGCGTTCATCAGCGACGCTTCGGTCACGATATCCGACGGCTTAATGTCCCGTTCGACCAGCTCCATGACCTTCATCCCCGTCAGCTTCGCGAGCCGGATCCGCGCCGCGTCCGTCGAAGCGACCGTCCCGTTTCCGGGAAGCGCCAATCCCAGAACCTCGGTCAGGCAATTCATCGAATTCGCAGTGAACATCCCGGAACACGAGCCGCAGCCGGGGCAGGCGTTATCTTCGACGAATTTCAATTCTTCCTCGTCGATTTTCCCCGCCTTAATCGCGCCGACCGCCTCGAAAACCGAGTTCAGGTCCAGCCCGCGCCCGTTCACTGTCCGCGACGCCATCGGTCCCCCGGAAACGAAAATCGCCGGAATATCGACACGGCAGGCCGCCATCAGCATTCCCGGAACGACCTTGTCGCAGTTCGGAATATAGACAACCCCGTCCAACCGATGCGCCTGGGCCATCGTTTCGCAGGAATCGGCGATCAGCTCGCGGGACGGGAGCGAATATTTCATGCCCTCATGGCCCATCGAAATCCCGTCGCAGACGCCGATCGCGCCGTATTCGACCGGCGTTCCGCCCGCCATGCGGATCCCCGCCTTGACCGCCTCCGCGATCTGGTTCAAATGAATATGCCCGGGGATAATTTCGTTAAACGAATTGCAGACGCCGATCAGCGGCCGCGCCAGCTCCTCGTCCGTGTACCCGATCGCTTTCAGTAAACTGCGATGCGGCGCGCGCTCGGCCCCCAGTTTAATCGCTTCGGAACGCATCCGCGCCCTCCTTAACCGTTCCGGATCATCTTCTCGCGCAGCTCCGCGCCGACGGTTTCCATCGGATGTTCCGCCAGCATACGGCGGCGTGCGTTAAAGAACGTCCGTCCGGTCTTATTTTCCAAAATCCATTTTCCCGCGAACGAACCGTCCTGAATATCGCTGAGGATCGCTTTCATCGCTTTCTTCGTTTCCCCGGTAATCACGCGCGGGCCGGCGACATACTCGCCATATTCAGCCGTGTCCGAAATCGAGAAATTCATCATCCCGATCCCGCCCTTATTGACCAGATCGATAATCAGCTTCATTTCATGCAGGCATTCAAAATACGCCGATTCCGGCTGGTACCCCGCTTCAACCAGCGTCTCAAACCCGGCTCGCATAAGCTCAACCACCCCGCCGCAAAGAACCGCCTGCTCCCCGAAGAGGTCGGTCTCGGTCTCTTCCTTAAACGTCGTTTCAAGGATCCCGGCGCGCGCGCCGCCGATCCCCGCCGCCCAGGCCAGCGCCAGCTCCTTCGCCTTGCCGGTTGCGTCCTGATATACGGCGATCAGGTCCGGAACGCCGAAACCCTCGACGAACTGCGAACGGACCGTATGCCCCGGTCCCTTCGGCGCGACCATGAAAACGTCGACGTCCGCCGGCGGGACAATCTGGCCATAATGAATATTAAATCCATGGGCAAAGACGAGCGCTTTCCCGGCGCTCAGGTTCGGCGCGACGTCCGCGGCGTACATTTCCGCCTGCTTTTCGTCCGGGATCAGGATCATGATCACGTCCCCGGCCTTCGCCGCTTCGGCCGCCGTCAGGACCTTCAGCCCTTCCTTCTCCGCCGCCGCGCGGCTTTTCGAACCCTCTGGAAGCCCGACGACGACGTTCATCCCGCTGTCGCGCAGGTTCAACGCATGCGCGTGTCCCTGGCTCCCATACCCGATAACCGCTAAAGTCTTCCCCTTGAGCAGCTCCAGATTACAATCGCTCGTGTAATATAACTTCGCCATTTTTATATCTCCTTCTATATCAATAACCACTGTTGATCGTTAACTTGCCGCGTTCGAGCGTCACGATACCGGAACGGACCAGCTCCAGAATACCGAACGGGGCCATCAGCCGAATAAACGCCTCGGTCTTATCCGGATCGCCGGTCACGGAAACCGTCAGGCAGTCCAGACTGATATCGATAATATTAGCGCGGAAAATATTCGAAATCTGAATAACTTCATCGCGCTTCTCCTTCGTATCGGCGTCAACCTTCACGATCACCATCGCGCGCAGGATCGCCTCCTCAGGATCCAATAGCTTCGCCGAAAGAACCGAAATCTGCTTCCGGAGCTGGAGCAGGATCTGGAGCGCGGCGGTCTGATCGCCATCGGCGATAATCGTGATCCGCGTCTCGTCTGGATTCTGCGTCTTGTCGGCGGTAATACTCTGAATGTTGTACCCGCGGCGGGAGAAAAGGCGCGTAATCTGCGACAGGACGCCCGCGTAATTATCGACCAGAATTGAAATCATGAAAGTATTATCCAACGACATCGTAGTCATCTCTCTTCTCCGTCAGGTTAATCGATCAGGAAGTCGTTCAGGTGTTTCCCCCCGGGGACCATCGGGACAACCTTCTCGTCAATATCGATCATGCACTCAATCAGCGCCGCCTTTCCGCTCGCCAGCGCTTCGGCGAACGCGCTCCGGAATTCGGGAAGCTTCGCGACCCGCTTTCCGGCGATCCCGAACGCATCGGCAACCTTGACAAAATCCGGACCGCGGTCAAGCGTCGTTTCAGAATAGCGGCGATGATACAGGAGCGTCTGCCATTGCCGGACCATGCCCAGCGTCTGATTGTTGAAAATAACCGTGATCACCGGGATATCGTAATACTCAATCGTCGACAGCTCGGTCAGGTTCATCCGGAAGCTCCCGTCGCCGGTAATCGCGACGACCACCGAATCCGGACGTCCGACCTTCGCCCCCATCGCCGCGCCCAGCCCGAAGCCCATCGTACCGAACCCGGCGGAGGTAATCAGCTGCCGCGGGCGGGAAATCTTAAAATGCTGAGCGGTCCATATCTGATGCTGACCCACGTCGGTCGCGATAATAACGTTATCCCCCGTCGCCGAATAAATCGCGTCGAGAATTTCGGCCGGATTGAGAAGCTCCGTTTTGGTCCGGGCCTTTTCGCCCGGCGCGGCCGGGACGATCGGCGCGGCCCAATTCGGTTTCTTTTCGAACGAATCGCCCAGCTCCGCCAGCAGCGCTTCGATCGCTTTTTTCGCATCGCTGACGATCCCCAAATCGACACGGACGTTTTTATTAATCTCCGACGCGTCGATATCGATCTGCACGATTCGTTTTCCGTCGCGGAACTTTTCCGGATTCAGCGCGACCCGATCGGTAAAACGCGCCCCGATCGCGATGATCAGGTCCGCTTCAACGAACGCCAGATTCGACAGCTTCGTTCCGTGCATCCCAATCAGGCCGGTCGAAAGCGGATCGTCAAAAGATAAAACCCCCTTCGCCAGCAGCGTACTCGCGACCGGCGCGTTCACCAACGCCGCCAGCCGGCGCATGCACGCCGACGCATCAGCGGAAACGACCCCACCGCCAATCACGAACATCGGACGCTCCGCCGCGCGGATCCAGTCCGCCGCCATCGCGATTTTTTCAGCGTCCGGCTCAGGCGAATTGATAATAATAGCTTTGCGCCTGAGGAGCCGGGCGATATGCGCGTCGCTGCCATGCGCCGACCGCGGAAGGAACGTAAATTCCGCCGTTTGGGTCGTAACGTCTTTCATGATATCGATCAGGACCGGAGCGGGCCGCCCGGACGCCGCGACCGCGAACGCTTCGCGGATCACGTCGGCGAGCTTCCGAATATCGCGTACCTGATAGTTGCATTTCGTAATCGGCATCGTTACGCCGGTGATATCGATTTCCTGAAACGAATCCCGCCCGATCAGGTTCGACGCCACGTTGCAGGTAATCAATACGACCGGGGACGAATCCATATACGCCGTCGCGATCCCGGTAACCAGGTTCGTCGCGCCCGGGCCGGACGTCGAAAAGCAAACCCCGACCTTCCCCGTCGCGCGCGCGTACCCGTCGGCCGCGTGCGACGCCCCTTGCTCGTGCGAAGTCAGGATATGACGGATCCGATCGCGATAATCGTACAGCGCGTCGTACAGGTTCAAAATCGTCCCGCCAGGATAGCCGAAAACGACTTCGACCTCCTGTTCCAGTAAACATTCCATCACGATCTGCGCGCCGGTCAATTTCATCTCAAGCCTCCAAATAAGCCGTGATCCATGCCTTGCCGCCCCTTTTCGTCTTTTTTTATTTAATAAAAAAACTTCGCCCGATCAGGGCGAAGATCTCTTCGCGGTACCACCCGAACTTCGCACGGGCCGAAAACATTGCCCCTGCCTCTTCTCGAACCCGTCCGGTCCGAAAACCCGTTAACGAGGGTCAATCGTCACCGCCTACCCCAATCCATTCCGATTGATTCGACGGTCAGGCTCCTGGTTGATTTTCGTTCCGCCGCGGTAAGAATTTTCACCCATCTATTCTCTCTCTGAGACCGGAGGACGTCCCTACTCTTCCCGTCATTGCCGTATCCACTTGATCATCAGGAATCATACCAAAGAAAAACAGCCTGAACCCAATTCGATGACAAACCCAACGTTCAGGACGCGGACGCGGCCCAATTGTTTGACAACCGACTGACAGACTGGTATGATTTTGCAAGTAAACGCTGTTATCTTATCGGAAAGGAGAGAACGGATGCCGCGGGACAAAAGCGATACGCGCGTAAAAATCCTCGAAAGCGCGAAGACCGAATTCCTGAAACATGGATTCGAGAAAGCGTCGATACGAACGATCGCGAAAAACGCAGGCGTTACCGCCGGCGCGATCTATAAGCATTTTCCAGCCAAAGCGGATCTCTTTTACGCGCTGACGGAACCGACTTTCGAAAAGATGATGAACATGGACGAAGGTCTGACCGACGATACGTTTCGAAAAATCCGCCGGGACGGATTAGATGAGTTCAGACGCACGGTTGCCGAATGCAACCGGACGTTCCTGAACTTTTTCTACGATCACCTCGAAGAACTTCACCTGATCTTTAATTGCTCCGTCGGGACGAAATTCGAAAACGTCCGGCATGATTTAGTCATGCGCGAGGTCGAAGGCGGGAAACAGTTCATCGCCGAGCTGAAACGGAAAGGGATTGAAGTCAACGACCTGACCGACGACCAGCTGCACCTGCTTTTCAGTACGACGTACGCCCCTTTTTTCGAAATTATCACGCATGGCTATTCATACGAAGAAGCGCAGAGCTTCACGGAGATCATGACCGCCGTGATGAACTTCAGCTGGCGTCAGATTATAAAATATCCGGACGGCTGAGCGGACGTCGGACGGAGAATCGGGGCCTGTCCCGATTTTTTTCAACACCGCAGTTAGCTCATGCTAACGAAGAAGCGTTTACCAGGCCTACCGTCAAAATCAACAATCAAAACTGAATGAAGCTATCCAACGCATTGAGAAAGGAAAAAGATGAACGTAATAAAAAGACATTTTGGACAAATCCTGACGGCGGTACTGCTCGCCATGATCGGAGTCGGATGCGGCGTGCTCCCCTACTTCGCGATGGCGCGGATCGTGACCCACCTCGCGGCCGCCGATACGGCGCTGGCCGCCTATCGAGGCCCGATCGTAATGGTCCTGCTGGGGCTTCTGGGAAGCGTCGTATTTCATGAGTTCTCGACGATCACGTCGCATAACCTCGCTTTCCACGTGATCGAAGACATGCGGAAAACGCTGGCGGCGAAGCTGAGCCGGTTATCGATGGGCGAAATTGAGAAAAAGAGCAGCGGCGAATGGACGCAGTTCATGGTCGAAACGCTCGATAAGCTGGAACGGCCCATTGCGCACGTGATCCCGGAGGTCATCGCCAACGTCCTGATTCCGATTGTACTGGTCGTGGTCATCTTCGTTCAGGACTGGCGAATCGGGCTGGCGAACCTGGTAACGCTCCCGTTGGGAATGCTCTTCTCCGTTTTAATGATGGGTGGATACGAGGAACGTTCGCGAAACTATCAGCGCGCCGCGAAAGAAATGAATACGACCGTCGTCGAATATATCCGCGGAATCCAGGTCATCAAAGCGTTTAATAAATCCGCGTCATCCTACGGAAAATTCGTCGCGGCGGTTAATAAGAACCGCGACAGCATGTTGGACTGGTACCTGAGCGTCTGTTTCTATATGACGGCGGCGATGGAAGTCCTGCCGTCGACGCTGCTCTTCGTACTGCCGACGTCGTTATTCCTGTACATGAAGGGAAGCGTCGACGTCGGGACGCTGATCAGCTGCGTCCTTCTCGCCTACGCGTCGTATAAGCCGCTGATCAAGGCGATGAATCATATGGATACGATGGCGAATATCCGCGTCGTCCTCGAAGAGATCCGAAACGTCATGCGGCTTCCGGAGCTCGAACGCGGCGAAAAAGCTCAGGATATCGGCTCCACCGACGTCGCTTTCGAAAATGTCAGCTTCAGCTACCGCCGCGGCGAAGACGCAAAAAACGTTCTTGATAACCTTTCGTTCCGTGCGAAGGAAGGCGAGCTGACCGCGATCGTCGGCTACAGCGGCGGCGGGAAATCGACGATCGCGAAACTGATCGCCGGATATTGGAACCCGACCGCGGGGAAAATCATGATCGGGAACGCGAATATCCTGGATATCCCGCTGGATCAGAACATGGAGCTCGTTACCTACGTATCGCAGGAGAACTACCTCTTCCGGAAGAGCATCCTCGAGAACATGAGACTCGCCAAAACGGACGCGACCCTCGAAGAAATCGAACGCGCCTGCCGCGAGGCGAGCTGCCATGATTTTATTATGTCGCTCCCGCAGGGATACGACACGGTCGTCGGCGAATCGGGAAGCTCCCTCTCCGGCGGCGAAAGGCAGCGGATCACGATCGCACGCGCCCTGCTCAAGGGCAGCCCGATCGTCCTCCTCGACGAGGCGACCGCATATTCCGACCCGGACAACGAAGCCGAGATTCAAAAATCGATCAGCGCCCTGGTCCGTTCCAGGACAGTGATCATGATTGCGCACCGGCTTTCCACAATTATGCACGCGGATAAAATTATCGTTCTGGACCGCGGGAAAATCGAAGCCGAAGGGACGCATCAGGACCTTCTTCAGCGCAGCGGGACTTACACAAAGCTCTGGAAATCGCACACGGGCGTCTATAGCGCCGCGGAGGCAAAATAAATGAGAGAGTTATTAAAAAATCTATACCGGATCGCCGGGAAAGAATCGTCAAAGATTACGAAGATGCTGCTTTTCGAGGTTTTGAAAAGCTTTTTCGAAGGCGTCGCGTTAGGCGCGACGATGCTCCTGCTGCTGAAACTGTTTGAAAATCTTTTCGAACGCCGCCCGATCGGAACAGGGGACGTCATCGAGGTTTTCCTCGCCGCGCTTCTCAGCGTCGTCGGGAAAATCGTTTGCGGGTACCTCGCGGACCGGAATAAATATATTGCGTCCTACACGATGGGCGCCGAGAACCGGCTCCAGATCGGCGACCAGCTGAAACAGGCCAGCATGGGCTTTTTCAACGCCAACCGGCTCGGAGAGATCTCCGGCGGACTGACGACGATTATCGGCGACCTCGAGACCGTCGGCGTGGTCATCATCGAGCTGATGTTCGTCGGCGTGATCCAGACGGTCATGATGGCGCTGTTCATGATCCCGTTCGATTGGATAACCGGCGGGATCATCCTGATCACGCTGGCGCTCGCCCTGATCAGCAACGCGCTTTTCCAGAATAAAGCGGACCAATCCACGAAGCGGCTTCAATCGCTCAAGATCAATCTAAACGCGGACACGCTCGAATACGTCAAAGGGATCGGCGTCGTCAAGTCCTTCGGCAAGGGGAAGGAAATGCTTTCGGAATTGAACCGGAGTATTTCCGAAAGCCGGAAGGGCTTCCTCGACGTAGAGAAAACCGTTCTGCCCGCCGCTTTCAGCCAGCTGACGATTTTCAAGCTGGGAAGCTGCGCGATAATTCTCACGACGATCCTGCGCTATTGCGCCGGAGAAATGGCCCCGGCGAAAGCGGTCATGCTTCTTGTTTCCAGCTTTATCGTCTTCGCCGGATTCGAAATGGCCGGGAGCATGCAGAACATGAAAGGCGTCGCCGTCCAGAACCTCGAAGCGATTACCCGGCTTCGGAACCTTCCCGTTATTTCCGAGGGCGCGGCGGACGTGATGCGCGACGCGGAAATCGAGATAAAAGACGTTGATTTTTCGTATGAAGAAAAATCGCTTTTCAGGAATATGAACCTGTCGATTCCGGCGAACCGGACGACGGCGATCGTCGGCAGCTCCGGAAGCGGAAAAACGACGCTTTGCAGCCTGATCGCGCGATTCTGGGACGTCGACCGCGGCGAAATCCGGATCGGCGGCGTCGACGTCAGGGATTATCGATATGACGAACTGCTTTCGAATTTCACCTTCGTCTTCCAGGACGTCTACCTTTTCGACGACACGGTCAGAAACAATATCAAGTTCGGGAAACCGGACGCGACCGATGAAGAAGTTGTCGCGGTCGCGAAGGAAGCGAGGTGCCACGAGTTCATCATGGAACTGCCGAACGGCTATGACACGGTCCTCCAGGAGGGAGGGTCCAATCTGTCCGGCGGCGAACGGCAGCGCATCTCCATCGCCCGCGCCATGCTGAAGCCGAGTCAGATCGTCATCCTCGACGAAGCAACGTCGAGCGTCGACCCTGAAAACGAGGAGCAGCTGATCCTGGCGCTGAGGAAGCTGCTGGCCGACAAAACCGTCCTGATCATCGCGCATAAGCTGGAAACGATCCGCGGCGCGGATCAGATTCTCGTCATGGATAACGGGAATATCGAGAGCGTCGGAACGCACGAGGAATTACTCGAAAAATCAAACGTTTACCGGAGATTCATCATGCAGCGGGAAGCCGCGGTCCGCTGGAAGCTCGGGAGTGCCGGGACGCGCTGATCCGCGGGACGTTTCCGCGCCGGCGCTGAAGGAAATCGGCCGGCGGGCAACTGAAAATGAAGGACGGCGCAGTCGCGCCGCCCTTCATTTTTAGCTATATCCTTCGCGGAATCAGCCTCAGGCCAGGTCTTTCGATCCGACTTTATAGTTGATCTCCGCCAGCTGCGAATACAGCAGCCAGCGACGTTCCGCTTCCGTTTCGGCGGCCTTCATCAGGCGCTCGGCGCGTTCTTCGTCCGCCTTGAGCAGCATCTTATACCTGTTCTCGTTATAAGCGTAATCCGCGATCGAGATCGTCGGTTTCTTCGAATCCATCGTCAGTGGATTGAGGCCCGCTTCGATTTTCTTCGGGTCGTAGCGGAAAAGCGGCCAGTGCCCCGACTCGACGGCTTTCTTCTGCTGTTCGAGACCGTTGCGCATGTTGATCCCATGATTGATACAATGCGAATATGCGATAACGAGCGACGGGCCGTCGTACGCCTCCGCTTCCAACATCGCTTTAACCACCTGCGCATCGTTCGCGCCCATCGCGACCTTCGCGACGTAGATATACCCGTAGGTCATCGCGATATAAGCGAGATCCTTCTTCGGGACGTCTTTCCCCTTGGCGGCGAATTTCGCGACCGCCCCGGTCGGGGTCGATTTTGACGCCTGACCGCCGGTATTCGAATAAACTTCGGTATCCAGGACGAGGACGTTAACGTTTTTCCCGGACGCCAGAACGTGATCCAGACCGCCGTACCCGATATCGTACGCCCATCCGTCGCCGCCGAGGATCCAGACGCTCTTCCTGACGAGCGAGTCGGCTACGGAAACGAGGTTCGCGGCCCTCATGTCGGACGAATTCGCGAGCTTCTTCTTCAGCTCGGCGACGCGAGCGCGCTGCTGATGAATTCCGCTCTCGGTCGACTGATCGGCGTTGAGGAGACCGTCGACGAGCTCGTCGCCAAGCGAATCCCTCAAAACAGCCAGCAATTCCTTCGCCATCTGGTTCTGCTTATCGATCGTCAGCCGCATCCCCAATCCGAATTCAGCGTTGTCTTCGAAGAGCGAGTTCGCCCAGACCGGACCCTGTCCGCCGGCGTTGACTGCGTAAGGCGTCGTCGGCAAATTGCCGCCGTAAATCGAGGAACAGCCGGTCGCGTTGGCTACGACCATGCGATCGCCGAACAGCTGCGTCAGGAGTTTAACGTACGGCGTCTCGCCGCAGCCGGCGCAAGCGCCCGAGAATTCGAATAACGGGCGGAGCTGCTGGGAAAGCTTGACGGTCTTCGGATCGATCTTCGTTCGATCCGGATCCGGGATCGTCATGAAGAATTTCCAGTTTTCGGATTCAGGTTCGCGCAGCGGCATCTGAGGAGCCATGTTAATGGCCTTCTTCGTCGGGTCCGCCTTATTTTTCGCCGGACAGGCCTGAACGCAGAGGCCGCAGCCCGTGCAGTCTTCAACCGCAACCTGGAGGGTAAATTTCGTTCCCGGGAATTCCTTAAACGCCTTGGCGTCGACCGACTTGAACGTCGACGGCGCGCCGACGAGGAGCTTCGGATCGTAAACCTTCTGCCGAATGACCGCATGCGGACAGACAATCGAACACTTGCCGCACTGGATACAAACCGCCGGATCCCAGACCGGGACTTCCAGCGCAATATTGCGTTTTTCCCACTGCGTCGTCGCGGTCGGGAAAGTCCCGTCGACCGGGAGCGCCGAAACCGGGAGCGAATCGCCCTTGGCGGCGATCATCGGGGCAAGCGTCTTCTGGACGAATTCGGGCGCTTCGGCCGGGACCGCAGGGAGACGATGGAACGTTGAAGTGATTTCCTTCGGATAATCGACCTGATGCAGATGCTCAAGCGATTGGTCGACGGCGGCGAAGTTCTGGTTGACGACCGCGTCGCCCTTCTTCCCATACGTCTTCTTAATCGCCTTCTTAATTTCGGCGATCGCTTCGTCGCGCGGAAGAACGCCGGAGATCGCGAAGAAACAGGTCTGCATGATCGTGTTAATCCGCCCGCCCATGCCGGTCTTCTGCGCGACCGCGGTCGCGTCGATGACGTAGAAGCGCAAATTCTTTTCAATAATATCCTTCTGGACCTCGATCGGAAGATGGTCCCAGACCTCGTCCGGGCCGAAGACCGAGTTCAGCAGGAAAACGCCGTCCTTCATGCAGAAGCGGGTCATATCCAGCTTCTCCAGGAAAGTGAAGTTATGGACCGCGACGAAATTCGCGTCGTTCGAAACGATCAGGTACGGCGCCCGGATCGGATCGGGGCCGAAGCGGAGGTGACTCGTCGTCGTCGAGCCGGATTTCTTCGAGTCATATTCGAAATAACCCTGCGCAAAGTTATCGGTCTCTTCACCGATGATCTTAATTGAGTTCTTGTTCGCGCCGACCGTACCGTCCGAACCCAGTCCGAAGAACATGCAGCGGACCGTTCGCGCTTCCGGAAGCAGGAAATGCGGATCATAGTCGACGCTCTTACCGGTCACGTCGTCGACAATCCCGACGGCGAAATGATTCATCGGGACCGGCTTTTCGAGGTTATCAAAAATCCCCTTGACCATCGCCGGCGTGAAATCCTTCGACCCCATCCCGTAGCGGCCGCCGACAATCTTCGGCATCGCCGTAAACGGCGCGGTTCCATCGGCTAACGCTTCGCTGATCGCGGTCACGACGTCGAGATACAGCGGTTCGCCGGCCGAGCCCGGTTCCTTCGTCCGGTCCATGACGGAAATTTTCTTCGTCGTCGCCGGAAGGACGGAAACGAAATGCCTGACGCTGAACGGTCGGTAGAGGCGGACGGCGACGACGCCGACCTTTTTACCCTGCGAAACGAGATATTTCGCGGTCTCTTCGGCGGTCTCAACGCCGGAGCACATAATCACAATAATTTCTTCCGCGTCTTTCGCGCCGTAATAATCAAACAGGTGATATACGCGCCCGGTCAGCTTCGCGAAATGATCCATTGCGGTCTGAACGATTTCCGGAACCGCGTCGTAATACTTGTTGCAGGCTTCGCGACCCTGGAAGAAAACGTCCGGGTTCTGCGCCGTGCCGCGGATCGACGGCTTTTCAGGGTTCAGTCCGCGTTCGCGGTGCGCGATGACGTCCTGATCATCGATCATGGCGCGCATGTCGTCTTCGGTCAGCTGCTCGATCTTGCTGACTTCATGCGACGTGCGGAAGCCGTCGAAGAAATGCAAAAAAGGGACGCGCGATTTCAGCGACGCCGCCGTCGCGATCATCGCCATATCCTGCGCTTCCTGAACCGAGGCCGAAGCCAGCATGGCGAATCCGGTCTGGCGGGCCGCCATCACGTCGCTATGATCGCCGAAAATCGACAGCGCGTGCGGCGCGAGGGCGCGCGCGGAAACGTGGAAGACCGCGGCCGTCAATTCGCCGGCGATTTTGTACATGTTCGGGATCATCAGGAGCAAGCCCTGAGACGCCGTAAAGGTCGTCGATAACGCGCCGGTCGTCAGCGCGCCATGAACCGCGCCCGCCGCGCCGCCTTCAGCCTGCATCTCCATAATGCTTGGAACCGTTCCCCAAAGATTCCTAATCCCTTTTGCCGCCCATTCGTCCGCATGTTCCCCCATCGGCGACGACGGCGTAATCGGATAGATCGCGATTACCTCGTTCAGCCGATACGCAACGTAGGATACGGCTTCGTTGGCGTCGATCGTTACTTTTTTTCCAGCCATGAATGTTCTCCTCTTCTTCGTTTTTCCGGAATCGATTCCCCCGATCCCTTTTCTTCTGTACAACACAAAACAGCCGAATTTGTCTATTTCCGGCGTTTGTGGACAAATGACCCGCTTATATTTTACCGCAAGACGAGGAAAAACGATAGTTTTACGGCTGCGGAAGCCGGACGATCGTTCTCTGTTGTGAGCTGTAAAAGCAAATACAACGGGGAAAGAGCAAAGCGGCGGCATCCTTTCAGCGCCACTGTTTTTCAGTATGTATCCACTGATTTTTGAAAGGAAGATTCTGCCTGATAGCGTCTATGACGGGAAGAAGGAACAGCTTCGTACCTGTTACTATCTCCAAAAAAGAACGGTTATCCGATACCTTTTTACTGCGAAGAAATCCTTTCCAACGCTGCTGCCTTTCATAATTCTCCGTAAAGCCATCTGCAAAGGCTGCAATTTCTTCGAAATGTGTATGACGGTTTTCAAATGTTTTGACGATCGCCTCCCTGAGCAATTCTCCATCAAAATCTTCGCGTTCTGAAAGAGTGCAAAGATCATAAAAGTCTTTATAGCGACTGTTGGCCAGACCAAGCGAAACGATCGCCTCAATTTTTTCTGCTACGATTGAATAGATAGAATACACGAAGAGACGGGGAACTTCATTTTCAAGAATGGTAGGATAGTCCATCAGAATCCGACCGGGATAAACGATATCACCGAAGCCGATATCTATGACGACGGGGATCCTTGTTCTGTCGAGATAAGCCATTGTTGTCACCTTTACGCCATGATATTTCTTAAATTCCGTAATATTGACAACTTCCAGTGTATGGATATCAAAGCGGATAGGGTCATCCGTCTCAATGGAAAGGATCTGCCTGAATACGCTTCTCAGCTTCTCCTTATCATTAGAAATATTTCCGCCGAGAAGATCGATATCGGTCGTAGCGCGGGTAAAGTTATCCGAATATAAACCATAAAGAAGAATACCACCTTTCAACGTAAAACTGTTCGCATACGCGGATTTTGAAATCCGAAAGAGGACACGCTCCAGAATATAAACGGTCAGCACATCCTGAAATATCCGTTTGCTATTCTTTGCATAATTTTTCAATCTGTCTTTTACTGAAGCAGCGCTGCTCATATCAAGATGTCCACAAATTGTTTCATCGTCGTTTTAAGACGGAGCGTCTCAGCATACCGGATCAGGCGGTTCAGATCCCGATTCGGCTGATTCATGTAATTTTTCATGACCTCGACAGCGGGTTCAAATCCCAGCTTATTGCGGTAAAAAACAACATCGCAGACTGTTTTTTCCATATCATAAATATAAAAGGAATTACCGTCAGCATTGACTTTCTCTATCCCAACTTTATATCGCTGATCGGAAAAAAGATAGAATTGTATCCGCGGCCAGGCAGGCGACTCTGGAATCCGCGATCTCCGCGGAATCGCAACGTCAATCTGATGCAGCCTCTCTGTCGTAAGCTCATAATATACCGCCGCGCTCATAAGGCAGATAATACCTTTTTCATCGGAATAAGCAGAAACAGCATAGAAATCATTGATTTCGCCGTTATATTCCATGTTCTCATAGTAACGGCGGTTAACCCTGCCGAGTTTTCCTGTTGAAACAAGCTGATTTATCTTATAAAGAGAATACCCATCCTCTTTCAGGCTCTTAAGTGATATAAATTGCCGCCTCTGGATTTCTGTATTCACGAAAACATCTCCCTATATAAATATTTTATCCTATGTCTGCAGTTCTGGCAATATGCAAACATTCAAAAAAAACACGGGCATGCTGACAATTCTTCCTCACAGTCCAGGACAACCGCGGCCCCGTATGCCGAAGGATCAGATGGAGACTGCCCGCGCTATTGACATTTATAGAATGATATTCTATAATCACTCCAGAACGATATTCTA
Organism: Anaerolineaceae bacterium oral taxon 439; assembly: GCA_001717545.1. Taxonomy (NCBI): domain Bacteria; kingdom Bacillati; phylum Chloroflexota; class Anaerolineae; order Anaerolineales; family Anaerolineaceae; species Anaerolineaceae bacterium oral taxon 439. The sequence goes on from CP017039.1 coordinate 2,768,049, forward strand.
CAGGAGACTGTTATGGGAAAAGACAATCCACGCAAGGACGAATACATCGAAACTGCCGCGAGATTGTTTTTGGAGAAAGGATACAACGAAACATCTGTCCGGGATATTCTGGACGCGGCCGGAGACAGCTCCCCGAGCGTCCTTTATTATTATTTCAAATCGAAAGAAGACCTGTATCGGCAGGTCATGGATACGAAAGCAAAGAAATATCTCCAGGCGATCGATACCGTGATAAACAAAGATCAGGAGCCGATGGCCATGATGGAAGACTTTCTGAAGGTTTTCCTGACCGCGTTCGTTCAAGGCGGTGCCACGGACGTCTCCGACCCGGAAAGCCATATGTTCTACCTGCATTTGCAGGAGCAGGTAACGAATCGGTACATACAGGTCTGGAAAAAATGCGTCGTTTATCTCGTACCGGAAATAACAGGGGATGATCAGGCGGAAGCGTTAGCCGGCTTTCTGGCGGGCGGCACCGGGCAGATGATCAAATCTTGTAGAGCCGTGAGCAGAGCGGATGTCCTTATCTTTTGCAAACGGTTTGTGGAATATTGCGGCCGCATACTGTGTATGGATCATCATAAGAAAAGCGAATTTGAAAATCTTATGATCAATATTTTGAACAGTCTTCAATGATAAGAAAGAGAGGATACTGATATGGTGACGTTACATGAAACAATCGACATTCCTGCGCCATTTGAAAAACTGGAGAAATGGGCGGAGAACTTCGAAGAGGAATTCGTTAAATGGAGTCCGTATCATCTGGAATGCAACCTTTACGACAAGAGCCTGGCTGTCGGCAGTAAAGTCCGCTTCTACGAGATCGTTATGGGGCTTGATTACGACGTGACCGGGACCATCATCGAAAGCGAGGCGGATAAGGATCATTTCCGCTACGTGTTCATGTCGGACTCAAAGGGCGCGGTCATCATTTTTGAAGGAGAACGCACCCCAGACGGCTGTCGTTTCAGTCACACCGAGGAATTCGGAATGCGTACGCCCGTGATCGGACCGATCCTGAATTTTGTGATCTTTAAGATCATTGCGCGGAAGAAAGCTGACTGGAACCTGGTCCGCGGCGACATGATCCTGGACAACAAACTGCTGTCCAGAATTCTGGTCGAGGGGAAATATCCGGAACGGCTCTCTCCGGAGGAGCTGAAAAAAGGCGCTCCGGTGAACGTATGAAAATCGCCGTTGTTACCGGAGCGGGCTCCGGAATCGGCAGCGCGTTCGCAGCCGCTCTTTCCGAACCGAAATATGGTCTCGATGAAATATGGCTTATTGACCTGAACGACGCGGGGCTCCGGGATACCGCGGAATCCATCACGATCCATGCGAGGCTATTTTGCATGGATATCGCGATCAACGAGGAAATTGAATCGCTCGAAACGGAATTACGGAAAATCAGGCCAAACATAAAAATGCTTGTTAATTCTGCGGGATTCGGGCTGATCGGATGGTTCGACAAGCTGGATATGCAGCGGCAGCTCGCTATGATCGATGTCAATTGCAAAGGACTGACCGCTATGACCTATATCTGCATTCCGTATATGGAGCGGGGCGGCAAAATCCTGCATATGTCATCCGGAGCGGCGCTGATGCCTCAGCCCCGGTTCGCTGTTTACGCGGCCTCGAAATCCTATGTATGGAGTTTTTCCCGGGCGGTCGCGCGGATACTGAAACGCAAGGGGATCACCATGTGCGCGATCTGCGCGGGACCCGTCAGCACCAATTTTTACCGCACAGCGCTTGACAAATCGCAATATGAAAAAGAAACAAGGGGCCTGAAGATGCAGACGCCCCGCGAGGTCGTTGACAGAGCGCTCGCCTGCGCTGAAAAAGGAAAAGATACATGCTATCCGTCCGGTTTTATGCGGTTCGCCGCAGTGCTGACGAAAATTGCGCCTCTCTCATGGCTGTTATCGCTCGTAATGGACGCAAGCATGAAGAAATATGGAACAGACTGAAATAATGACAGGGGACAATGATGAAAACAGCAATTATAACAGGGGCTGCCGGAGGCATGGGAAAAGCCTATGTCCGAAGCCTTCTGAAAAAAGATATGGACGAAGTCTGGTGTCTTGACAGAACGGCGGAAGCATTAAGCGGTTTTGGGCGTGAGTTCGGAGAACGCGCCGTTTCCATGGCGGTCGATCTGTCGTCTTATGACGAGCTTCAAAGCTTCAGGAAAATCGTTGAAGAAAAAAAGCCGGAAGTACGGTATCTCGTCAACTGCGCCGGCACGGCGGATTTTATGCCGTCCGTCGACTTCAGCGATGACAAGTTGAACAGATCTGTTATGGTCAACTGCACAGCCCCGATCGTACTTTCAAATATTTGCATACCGTACATGCCGCGCGGGAGCCACATCATCAACATGTCGTCCATTGGCGCGTTCACGCCCCTTCCCTATATTAATTTATATTGCGCGGAGAAGGCTTTTCTGCGCTGCTATTCACGCGCGCTTAACGCCGAGCTGAAAGCCAAGGGAATCACCGTGACGGCCGTATGTCCGGGATGGGTCGATACCGGCATGCTCCCGAAAGAGATCAATGGAAAGCCGATGAAGTACGAGGGACTCTCGCAGCCGGAAGACGTCGTCGAAAAAGCCATCCTGGATGCGGACGCTGGAAAGGACATGTCGATACATACGGCGCTGGTCAGGTGGAGACATATCCTGTGCAAGCTGCTGCCGCAGAAGCTATGCATCACCCTTTGGGCAAGAAGAGCTGAAAAGTATTTTTAAGGAGGAAACAGCAACGGTGGATAAATTTAAAGGAGTTGCGGACACGTTGTACATTCCGCTGACCGCGAGGATCTATGTATCGGAGCGCTTTCCGGAGTATTTCTATGATGAAAAAGCCGTTTCGCTGAAAAATGAAATCCCGTATGAAGCGATCGCGTCGAAATCCAGCGAGTATTTCCAGATGGCCAGCGCATGCAGGTTCTACAATACAGATCGAATGATCAGGGAGTTTATCGGACAGCACCCGACATGCAATATCGTCAATATCGGCTGCGGTCTGGAAACGTCGTATTTCAGGCTCGCGCCTCCGGAGGAAGTCAAGTTTTATGAAATGGACCTGCCGGAAGTCATCGCAGCCAGAAGGCGCGTCCTCGGGGAAAGCAAAAATGAGATTCTGATCGCGGGCGATATGTTTGATTTTGCATGGGCGGAAAAAATCGACAAAACGCTGCCCACGATGATAACCGCCATCGGCGTGTTCCAGTACTTTGATGAATCAAGCGTGATCGGGTTCCTCAGGAAGGCGAAAGAAATCTTCGAACGCACAGAGGTTATCTTTGACGCCATGACACAGAGAGCGATCAAATACGCGAACGATCACATCCGAAAGACCGGGAACAAGGATGCCGAACTGAAATTCTCAGCCGACAGCGGAGAAAGTATCGCCGGGAAGGCCAATATGACGCTGGTTGAAGAACGGCCGTTTTTCGGAGACGCGCGCAGCCAGCTCAGGAAAAAGCTGACGTTATATACCCGTATTGCGATGAAGGTCGTTGACGAAAGCGGCAGGCGGGGATTCCTCGCGCATCTTAAAGCGTAGCGGGGCATGTATACAAAAACGTCTTTTTACGAGCGCGAGTCAGTCATGGCAAACATAAAGGAACGTTTATCCGTTTTTGATAGGCTGCTGAAAAACTCAACCAACGAATAACGAAAAAAACGGATATATTCCTAATTCCCGCATTCGATCGAAATCGACGTAAAAACCTTCAGCAGGTCGTCGATCGAATACGCCGCCTTTTCCTCGTCCGCCGCGTCGATAATCGCCTTTCCCTCGTGCATCATCACCAACCGGTTCCCGTAATCGACCGCGTAACGCAGGTTATGCGTCACCATAATCGCGGTCAGCCCTTTTTCGCGGACAACCTGATCCGTCAGCTCCATGACCGTATCCGACGACTTCGGATCGAGCGCCGCCGTATGCTCGTCAAGAACCAACAGGTCGATCGGCGTCATCGTCGCGATCAGCATCGCCAGCGCCTGCCGCTGGCCGCCGGATAACGACCCGACCGGGATCTCCAGCTTATCCTCCAGCCCCAGTCCCAGCCGCTCCAGCATCGCGCGATAATCGTCGATCCGTCGCCGGTTCACCCCAGGCATCAGGTTAAACGCGCTCCCCTTCCGATCGGCGAGCGACAGGTTCTCCAGAATACTCAGCGCCGCGCAGGTCCCCTTCGCCGGATCCTGAAAAACGCGGCCGATCCGCGCCGCGCGCCTGTATTCAGCCTGACCGTTGATATTCCGGCCCTCGATCAGGATATTCCCGCTGTCCTCAGGAATCGATCCGCAGATCAGATTCAACAGCGTCGTTTTCCCGCTTCCGTTCGACCCGACGACCGAAACGAACTGGCCCGGGAAAATCCTGAAATTAAAGTCCTCGAAGAGAACCGTCTCGTTAACCGAACGCGGGTTGAAGCGCTTATAAATATGCTCCAGCGTAATCAACGCCTCAGCGCCCCCGATTTCAGCCAGCGTTTTCATTCGTCACCTCTTTCCCGGTCACGTACCGTTCCTTCGCGCCGAACTCCTTCGAAATCAGCGCCAACGTCAGCAGCGCCGCCATCAGCAGCTTCAGATAATTCGGCGGCAGCCCCAGCGACAGCGCCGCCTGAAGCGCGGCTTTATACAGAATCGCGCCGAAAATCGCCATCGTCGTTCCCTTAAATCGTCCGAACCGCTCAAAAAGGCTCGTCCCGATTATGACCGCCGCCAGCGCCATGACGACCATCCCTTTACCGGCGTTAATATCCGCGTTTTCGCTGATCTGAGCCAGGACACAGCCCGCCAGCGCGGCGCAGCCGTTCCCAATCATCAAGCCCAGAATCTTGACCGTTCCCGGATCCTTCCCTAAATTCACGACGAATTGCGGATTATTTCCGCAGGCGCGCAGCAGCAGCCCCATCCGCGTCGTTAAAAAACGGTCGATAATCAGTTTCAGCGCGACCGCCAGAATCAGCGCGACAATCAGCTTCCGCCGGCTATAGAGCGGCCCGGTCAGCAGCGCGCCCAGCCCGGTCGTGAAAATCGTCGGACGGTTGAAAAACTGGACGACCGCCTTCCCGCCCGTCAGGATCAGGTTCACTGACCAAAGCGCCGTCATGACGAGAATTCCGGACAACAGGTTGGTAATTTTCAGCTTGACATGCAGCAGCCCGGTAGCCGATCCGGCGAGCGCGCCCGCCGCAAACGCCGCCAGAAGCGTCAGCCAGGGATCAACCCCAGCGTTGATCAGGACCGCCGCAAGGCATCCCCCCAGCGGGAACGTCCCGTCAACCGACAAATCCGGGAAATCGAGAATTTTATACGTGATATAAACGCCAATCGCCATCAACGCGTAAACCAGCCCCTCGCGCAGGACATTTTCCGCCAAACTGAACGCTATCCCCATCTGACTCCGTTTCCTTATTCCGTTTCAACGCCGGCGCAGCAGCCCGCCGCCGTTACCGGAGAGCGAACCCGATTGGGTCCGCTCTCGATTCCCGCCATCCTGAAAATCTCTCTCCGCAATCGGCTCAGCGCGCCCCGGCAACGTCGGTCGCAGAAGCGTAATCGGCGGGAAGCTGAAGCTCAAACTTCGACATGATCTCAGAGTTGTAAACCGGGAATGAATCCTTGACAACCCGCACCGGCATCGTCATGACATCTTCCCCCTTGAGAATCTCCCCCGCCATCTCGCCGGTCAGGATCCCCAGCGCGACATAGTCGAGCGATTCCGACGCAACGCAGCCATAGCGCGCGACCTGCTCGATTTCGGAACCGAAAATCGGAATCCCGGCGGGATCCGTCGCGTTCGTCACGACGGAGAAATTGTTGACAACGTTATTATCGGTAACGTTATTCATGACGTCGATTTTCTCGGCGATTAACTGCGCCGCGCCCATCGCGACTTCGCTCGCGTCGGTAATCCCGACCGTTTTAATCTCGAAATCATAATCCTTCGCCGCCTCGGTCAGCGATTCGATCTGCGAAATGGAATTCGCTTCGCTCGTCGTGTATAAAACGCCGATCGTCTTCGCTTCCGGGAGGAACGCACGGATCATCTTCAGCTGCCCGTCGAAATTGAGCGTGTCCGTCGTCCCCGTCGCGCCGGTATCCGGGAAATCGAGAGAGCGGACCAGCCCGGCGCTGACCGGATCGGAAACCGCGGAAAAAACGACCGGAATCTGCGCGTCACGGGCGGCGGCGTAGGCGGCGACGGCGGAGGGCGTCGCGATCGCGATAATCATGTCATAATTCTTCGAAACGAAGCTCGCGGCGGCAAGATTATTCGTCTCGATCTCGCCCATCCCATTGACGAATTCAATCGTCGCGGAAATACCGTCGATAAAGCCGGTGTTTTTCAAGCCCTCGATAATCCCCTCATAGCAGTTATCCAGGCTCGCGTGCGGCGCGAACTGAAGAATCCCGATTTTAACGAGATTCGCTTCCGCGGCCGCCGTCGCGGCGACGGCGTCGTCGTCCTGCGCGCTGACCGGCGATCCGGCGAAAAAGAACGACGCTAAAACGACCAAACCAACAACAATCCCAACAAAACGTTTCATCATTATCCTCCATAAAAGGTCTGTCAGGCGGCATACCGCCGCGGCGATTCAGCGGGGATCAGCGTCTCTCGGTCGGCTCGCTCGCTTAATCAAAAAGCCCCTGTCCCCTATGGGACAAGAGCCGACTCCTGCGATACCACCCAAATTGACGTTTTCACGCCCACTCGCTTCACGCACCATCATGCGTGCCCGGCTTGGTAACGGATCGGGTTCCCGTCAAGACCTACTGCGCGTCTAAGCGGTTCAGCCTGCCCTCGGAAGACCATTCATTGACTTTCGCCTGCCCCGTTTCCACCATCCGGAGCTCTCTGTGAGACGCTTTTACGTCAGGTACTCTTCTTCCTCATCGGTTTACGTATATCAAATTGATACTATTGTATGCCGCTTTTCGGTTTTGTCAAGAGGAACCGTAAAAAAAACCGTGACAACATCACGGCGCGAATTCCTGAATATGCGCGATCTGGTCCTCGGTCAGCGTAAACCCGAACGACAATCGGTTATGCTCCTCCTGCGCGGAAGTTTTCGCTCCCGCGACCGGAATCGCCCCCTTCGCGGAGATCCAGTTCAACGCCACCTGCCCGCAGTCCATCCCCTGATACTCCGAGCCGATCGCGTTCAGCAGGTGAATCAACAGGTCAAGCCGTTCAAAACGGAACCGCTCCGCCAGGCTCCGCCTGACCCCGTTCGCCGGCGCGTCGTAGATATATTTCCCGGTCAGCAGACCCATCGCCAGCGGACTCTCCGCCAGGAACGGAATATTCTGCTCCCTGCAATACGCCAGCGCGCCGCTCCGTTCCGCCTCCCGGTTCAGCAGGTTATACTCCCCCGCGACCGCCGTCAGCGCGACGCCGTACTGCGCCAGGCGCTCCCGGAACGGTTCAAGCTCCTCCGCGCGGAAATTCGCGACGCCTACGTTCCGGATCCTTCCCGCCTCGACCCCCTCCGCGGCGCATTCCGCCATCAGGTCCAGCCCCATCCAGCCTGTCGGACGCTCCAGCAGGTAAAGATCGATCGAATCCCGCCCCAGCCGCGCTAACGACCGGCGCAGCGCCGCGTCAAATTCCTTCCGCCCGAAACGCCAGACGCGCGGGACGTACTTCGTCGCCAGGAACGCGTTCCCGTACGGCGCGGTCAGCCTCCCCAACAGCGCCTCCCCGAATCCGTCTGAAAAGCTCTCGCTCGTAAAGAAATAGCGGCTCCCGTCGGAAATCGCCGTCCTGACCAGCGATTCCAGATCCTTTTCTTCAAAATCGATCCCATAATCCCAAATCAGGCGATTTCCCCAGGCCCAGGTCCCAATGGCGATTTTAAAAAAAGGCAGCATGCTTCATCATCTCATTTCGTTGGCTCGTCCGATTCTTCTTTTCCAAATTATACAGGGAATACACCGTAAAAGTCCGCCGAACGCCCTATAATAAAAGAAGTCAGAAGAACCCGTCCGAAAAAACGTCGGGCCGCTAAAGGAGGAGAGACAACGATGAATCAACTTATCGCCGCGATCGATCAGGGAACAACCAGCACCCGCGCCATGATTTTCAACCGGGACGCGGAAATCCTCGCCAATCGCCAGCTGCCGCATGAACAGATTTTTCCGCGGCCGGGCTGGGTCGAGCATGATCCGCTCGAAATTTCAGCGAAAGTCCGCGAAACGCTCGCCGCGGCGATCGCCGACAGCGGACGGACCGTGAACGACGTCGCCGCAATCGGAATCACGAACCAGCGCGAAACGACGGTCGTCTGGAACCGGGAAACCGGGATGCCATACCTGAACGCGATCGTCTGGCAGGACACGCGCACCGGAAAGCTCTGCGACCAGCTGTCGCGGCGGATCGGCGGAATCGATCGTTTCCGCGCCCGGACCGGGCTCCCGATCTCGGTCTATTTTTCCGCGATCAAGCTGCGCTGGCTTTTCGACGAGGTTGAAGGGCTGATCGATGAAGCGCGGGCCGGGCGCCTCCTCTTCGGAACGATCGACAGCTGGCTGATCTGGAACCTGACCGGCGGGGTCAACGGCGGGAACCACCTGACCGACGTTACCAACGCATCGCGGACGATGATGATGAATCTTGAGACGCTCGACTGGGACGACGAGATCCTCGCTGAATTAGATATTCCGCGCGCGGTCCTCCCGGAGATTCGGCCTTCGGCCTCCTTTTTCGGAACGGCAAAGCTCGACGGGCATGAAATCCCGATCCGCGCCGTCTTCGGGGATCAACATGCCGCGCTCTTCGGCCAGAACTGTTTCCGTCCCGGCGAGGGAAAAAACACGTACGGAACCGGCTGTTTCCTGCTGATGAATACCGGTTCAACCGCGATCCGTTCCGAAAACGGCCTGATTACAACCGTTGGATATCAGCTCGACGGGCAGCCGCCAGTTTACGCGCTCGAAGGCTCGGTCGCGATGACCGGCGCGCTCGTCCAATGGCTCAGGGATAACCTCGGCCTGATCCAGCGGTCTGAAGAAATCGAATCCCTGGCACGCTCGGTCGAAGATAACGGCGACGTCTATATCGTTCCCGCGTTTTCCGGCCTCTTCGCGCCGTACTGGCGTTCAGACGCACGCGGCGTCTTCGCCGGGCTGACCCGATTCACGAACCGCGGCCATATCGCGCGAGCTATCCTGGAATCGACCGCGTTTCAGGTCATGGAAGTCGTCGAAGCCATGCGCAAGGATTCGGGCGTCAACCTGACCTCGTTAAAAGTCGACGGCGGAATGACCGTCAACGAACTCCTGATGCAGTTTCAGGCGGACATCCTGGACGTTCCGATCGTTCGTCCGAAAAACCGTGAGTCGACCGCGCTCGGCGCGGCCTTCGGAGCCGGCCTCTCCGCCGGAATCTGGCGCACGACCGAAGAGCTGGCCCGATTCAATGAAATCGACCGCGTCTGGGAACCGGATATCGCCGCATCAAAGCGCCTTGACCTTTGCATGAAATGGCGCAAAGCCGTGACCAAATCGTTCGGCTGGATCGATGAAACCTAAGCTGCGCGCGACGCCTCCGCGGCAGATTTCCGAAAAATCAACCTGAGCGACGCCGCCGCGGAGGAAATCAGAAAACTGAACCTTCGGGAGATTGAGAGCCTGAGAAAAAGAGAGCCCGCGGCAGCCTTCCGAAAAATCGACTTGAGCGACGCCGCCGCGGAAGAAATCGGGAAATTGAATCTTCGGGAGATTGAGAGCCTGAGAAAAAGAGGGACCGCGGCAGCCTTCCGAAAAATCAACCTGTGCGACGCCGCCGCGGAAGAAACCAGAAAATTGAACCTTCAGGAGATTGAGAGCCTGAGAAAAAGAGAGCCCGCGGCAGCCTTCCGGAAAATCAGCCTGTGCGACGCCGCCGCGGAAGAAATCGGGAAATTGAACCTTCGGGAGATTGAGAGTCTGAGAGAAAGAGGGCCCGCGGCAGTCTTCCGAAAAATCGACCTGAGCGACGCCCCGGCGGAAGAAATCGGGAAATTGAACCTTCGGGAGATTGAGAGCCTGAGAAAAAGAGAGCCCGCGGCAGCCTTCCGAAAAATCGACCTGAACGACGCCGCCGCGGAAGAAATCGGGAAATTGAATCTTCGGGAGATTGAGAGCCTGAGAAAAAGAGAGCCCGCGGTCCTCTTTCTCTCAGAAAGAAAAAAATCTCTCCTTTAGAGAGAAGAAGAAATAAATGAAGAAAGGCCGAAACATGATCAACACAGCCGTCATCCTTCCGGCGTACAACGAAGAAAAGAAACTTCCGGGAATCTTACAGCACCTCAAAAAAACCTTTAAAACCATCGTCGTCGTGGACGACGGATCAACAGATCGAACCAAAGCCGTCGCGGAAGCCGAAAGCGTCGTCGTCCTTTCCCGCGGATACAACCTCGGCGTCGGCGCGTCGACGCGGGACGGGCTGCGGTGGGCGCTGGAAAACGGATTTGACGCCGCGCTGCTGATCGATGCCGACGGGCAGCATGACCCATCCGAAGCGCAGCGATTTATCGAACGCTATGAAGCGAAGCGGGAGCCGCTGATTATCGGCGCGCGCGACTATAAAAAAATCCCGCTTCGCCGCCGGATCCCGAACACCTTCAGCCGCGTCGTCCTGTCCGCGATCGCCGGCGAATACCTTGAAGACAACCAATGCGGCTATCGGCTTCTCGACCGGCGCATGATCGAAGCCTTCCTCGAAACCAACGAAGCCGGATACAACTTCGCGATCGAAATGATCATCGTTTGCCGCGAGCGCGGCTGGGAAATCGGCTGGGTACCCATCTCGACGATCTATCATGACGAGAAGAGCAAGCAAACCGCCTGGTATCAGATTACCGGGTTCACGAAAATGTCGATCCTGGCGTTCAGACGCCTCCGCCTTTCGAAATAAGAACCGGCCCCGACATGAAGGGAGCCGGAGACATCCCCGGCTCCCCTGATTGATAACCCCGGCTCAGCGCAGAATCCGCATCGCGTTCAGGACCGCGATCAGCATAATCCCGACATCGGCAAAAACCGCCTGCCACATGCCGGTCAGCCCCAGCATCCCAAGTATCAGGAAAACCGCCTTGCCAGCCAGACTGAAAATAACGTTCTGACGCACGATCCCGTCCGTCCGCCGCGCGATCCGGATCGCCTCGGCGATCTTCGTGGGCTCATCCTTCAGGATCACGATATCCGCCGCCTCAATCGCGGCCTCCGATCCCGCGCCCCCCATCGCGACACCGATATCCGCGCGCGCTAAAACCGGAGCGTCGTTAATCCCGTCGCCGACGAAAACGACCGCTCCGGGGCCCGCCTTTTCCTGGATCAGCGTCTCGACGACCTCGACCTTCCGATCCGGGAGCAGCTCGCAATACACCTCGGAAATCCCCAGTTCGGAAGCGAACGCTTCCGCCGTCGCCCGATTATCTCCGGTCACCAACGCCGTCCGCCGGACGCCGCAGCCTTTCAGCGCCGCGATCGCCGCCGCGCTGTCGGATTTCAGCCGGTCGCCGACGACGATCGTCCCGCCGAAACGCCCGTCTAACGCAACGTAAACGACCGTACCCGGACGCGCCGACGGTTCGAACGCGATCCCCTCCGCGATCAGCAGCCGATCGTTCCCGACCGCCAGCCGCTTTCCGTCGAAAACGGCGAGAATCCCCTGGCCCGCGACCTCATGGATCCCGGATATCCGCCCGCGTTCGATCGGATTCCCGAACGCATTGACAATCGACCTTGCGATCGGATGCGTCGACTCGGATTCAGCGTATGCCGCGGCTTCAAGAAGCACATCTTCCGAAAGCGCCGCCGGAAGAATCCCGGTTACCGTAAAGAACCCGCGCGTCAGCGTCCCGGTTTTATCGAACGCGACCGTTTCAATATTCCTCAGCAATTCCAGATACGTCGTTCCTTTAAATAGAATCCCGTTCGCGGAAGCTTTCCCGATCCCGGCGAAATAACTCAACGGAATCGAAATCACGAGCGCGCAGGGGCAGGACGTCACCAGAAAAACGAAACTCCGGCGGACCCAGACCGTCCAATCCGCCCCGGTCACGAGCGGCGGAACAATCGCCAGGAGCGCCGCCGCCGCGATCACCGCCGGCGTATAAATCTTCGCGAATCGGGTAATAAACCGTTCCGTCTTCGTCTTCTTTGCTGTCGCGTTTTCGACCAGGTTCAAAATCCGCATGACGGCGGACTCAGCGAACCGCCGGACGACGCGGACCCGGATAACCCCGCTCAGGTTAATCGATCCGGCGCTGATCTCGTCGCCAACGGCGACGTCACGCGGGATCGATTCCCCGGTCAGCGCCGTCGTATCCAGCGACGACGATCCGCTGAGAATAACCCCATCGATCGGGACCCGTTCGCCCGGACGGATCAGGATCTCGTCCCCAATCTCCAACGCTTCCGGAACGACCGGAACCGTCTCTCCGTCAATAAACCGGTTCGCCGATTCCGGACGGATATCCATTAAATCAGAGATCGAGCGCCGCGAACGGGAAACCGCCAGCCCCTGCAGGTATTCGCCAAACTGAAAAAAGATCATCACCGCCGCCGCCTCGGAAACGTCCCCGAGAACCATCGCGCCGACCGACGCCAGCGTCATCAAAAAAGCCTCGTTGAACCAGTCGCCGCGACGAAGCTGTTCCAGGGTTTCCAGGAAAACGTCGATCCCCGCGGTTACGTACGCGACGATCAGCAGCATCCGTGCGGCAGCGGGCGAGGCGCCTTCCACCAGCAACCCAATCAGGAACAGCGCCAACGCCGCGCAGAGCCGAAAAAGCTTCTTCGCTTCCAGAAAAGCGGAGAAGCCGCCTTCCGCTTCTTTTGCCTCCGCCTCAGGCGCAGCGGCGCTTTCCGGCGCTCGCACCGTTACCCCGTCCTCGATCTCGTCGACCAGCCGCTGAACCTCGATCAGCGTCAGCCCGCCGTCGCTTTCAGCGAACTCGATCATCAGCGACTCCTTCATCAAATCGATCGAAGCGGACGCCACCCCGTCCAGCGACCGGATCCGCTCCTCGATTTTCCCGGCGCAAACCGGGCAAGTCAATCCCCCTAAAACGTAACGTCTGGTCATTTCACGCACTCCCCCGGCCTGTTACCGGTCTTCATTAAGATGTTCGAGCGCCAATTCGAAAATAGATTGGATATGATCGTCAGCTAACGAATAGAACATGTTCTTCCCATCGCGCCGCGCCGAAACCAGATTATTCGTACGCAGAATCCGCAACTGGTGCGAAACCGCCGATTTCGTCATGCTCAGCACGTTCGCCAGGTCGCAGACGCACATCTCATGCACATCCAACGCGGATAAAATCCGGACGCGCGTGCTGTCACCGAAAACCTTAAAGATATCGGCGAGATCATAGTAGTTCTCCTCGGAAAGCAGCCTGCCGCGGACCAGCTCGACAATATCCTGATGAACCACGGCGCAGTCGCAAACCTCGTTCACAATTTCCGTTCCCTTTCGAATCTCCATGACGCCCCTTTCGCTTCGTTCCTTTCAATTGAACGATTGAACAATTGAACAGTTGATTTACCGTTCAACTGTTAACGCTATTCTACCGCTATTCAACCTGGTGTCAAGAGGGAAACTGAAACCAGAACGCGAAAAAGTTTTAACGTAAACAGCGCTGTCATTTTATCCGGGGCCCAAAGCGGTCCCCGTTTTATTTTCAGGTATTGATTTCCGTTTTTCCTCTTTCAATATACCGCGTTGCCATTCAGCTCGCTGTCACGATTCGAGCCGGTCCAGCTCGCCGCGCCCGCTATTCTTTAGGATAATTAAGCGCCTGAGTTCGATTACAATCTATAATAGATAGAAAAACGCAGATAGAAAAACGCGGATTCGAAGAAACAGGATCCGATCAGAAAAGCGAAAGACTCGGAATAAAAAAGGAACGATCATGCAAAAAGAACAAATGGAAAAAAAAGCAAGCGGAAATATCTTCGTTTCCCATCGCGCCATATCGGCAATCGCGTATCAAGCCGCGCTTGAATCGTACGGGCTGGTCGGATTAGCGCCGAAGAATAAAATGACCGGGTTAAGGAACGTCATCATCAAAGACCCAACCCAGGGCGTTTCAGTTCAATACGACGGAGCGACCGTCATGATCGACTTATATATCGTCGTTGAATACGGGACCCGGATCACCTCCGTCGCGGCCAGCGTTGCCGATAACGTCCGCTATGCGATCGAGAAACAGACGGGGTTGAACGTCCAATATGTCAACGTCCACGTCAGGGGACTTCGCGTCAGCCGGGAAAATTAATCGCGTCACGCAGCGCGATACAGGAAAGGGTAATTTTTACAAAGTTGACTATGGACGAAAAAAAAGAATTAACATCGCTCGACGGGCAGCAGGTCAAATCGCTCGTTGAAGCGGCGACGCTCTGGCTAAAAACGAACGCACAGCTGGTAAACTCGCTCAACGTATTTCCGATTCCGGACGGCGATACCGGCTCGAACATGATGATGACGCTTCAATCCGGATGGAACGAGATCGCGGTCACGAACGACGATAACGTCGGCGCGGTTTTCGGCGCCGTCGCCAAAGGCGCGCTCATGGGCGCGCGCGGCAACAGCGGCGTTATCCTCTCGCAATTCTGGCGCGGGATCGCGCGCGCCGTCGAAGGCGAACCAGTCCTGACGAAAGAACTCTACGTCAAAGCGCTGAACGAAGCGCGCAATACGGCGTACAAGGGCGTTGTCCGCCCGGTCGAAGGAACGATCCTGACCGTCCTGAAAGATACCGCCGCCGAAGTTGAAGCCGGGATCGACGGCTGCAGGACGTTTGAAGACGTTTTCGCGCTGACCGTCGCCGCCGCCGACCGCTCCGTCAACCGCACCCCGGAACTGCTCCCCGTCCTGAAACAGGCGGGCGTCGTCGACTCCGGGGGAAAAGGCCTTTTCTTTATCCTCGAAGGCTTTCTTCGCTATATCCGGAACGAGTCCGTGATTGAAAACCCGAACCAGATCGAAATCAAAGCGCTTACGGACATGATCGAAGAAGAATCCGTTGAACCTGGACAGGATTACGAAGTTATCGTCGACTTCATTCCGACTGAAGAGCTCATATTAGAAGTTTTTTATCGCCGGCTCGAAGATATCGGCGTCTCGATCCAGGTCGGCGAGGGCGATGGTTTGTACCGAATGCATATCCACGTTCCGACCGAAAACCTCTACGCCCCGATTAATTACATCCTGTCGATCGGGACCGTCACCAAAGTCGCGATTGAAAACCTGATGATTCAGCTCGACGGCAACGGCCAGCCGACCGCCGCGCCGGTTGCCTGCGCTCCGATCGAACCGGGCCAGATCGGCGTCGTCGCCGTCTCGCCGGGCGAAGGAATTTCCCGCGTCTTAGCCAGCCTCGGCGCCGCCTGTATTATCCGCGGCGGCCAGACCATGAACCCCAGTACGGAAGAAATCCTGAACGCGGTTAACTCGCTCGACACGGATAAAGTCATCATCCTCCCGAATAACAAGAATATCATCCTGGCCGCCAACAACGCAATTACCCAGTGCGACAAGCGCGTCGCCGTTATCCGCTCGAAAAACATCCCGCAAGGCATCAGCGCGCTTCTCCAGCTCGACCCTGAAGGCGATTTCGACGAAATCGTCGGAGCGATGAACGATAGTTTAACCGACGTTCAATCCGGCGAAATTACCAACTCCGTCCGCTCGGTCGACCTCAACGGCATTCAGGTCGAAGAAGGCCAGGTGATCGTCATGCATAACGGGGAACTCGTTATCGCCAGAGATTCGGTCATGGACGCGCTGAAAGGATTCTGCGAACGCGTCGGGCTGGAAAACTATAACAGCATGTCGCTCTTTTACGGCCAGATGATCAGCGAGGAGGAAGCCAAAGCCGCCGTCGCCGAGCTCGCCGCGCTTTATCCAAACGTCGAAATCGAAGCTCATTTCGGCGGCCAGCCGCATTATCAGTACCTGATTTCCGTCGAATAAAGGACGAATTTTCGTTCCTTCGGAAACGAACCCATCCGAAAATCAGCCAAACCGGCTCGGAGGACGCCCCCCGAGCCGGTTTTCCGCCAGGGCGATACCCGCAGGGAGAAAATCGCCGCTCTGCCACGGTCAGCTCCAGCCCTGTAAAAACGCGGCCGCGCGGCAAACTTTCATTCGGGAATGATAAAATAACCCCATGAACATCTGGCAGCGAATCAAAGGGCGCGTCTGGCTCTTCCTCCTGATACTCGTCCTGGTCGCAATGACGATCGACCTCAGTACGCGTATCTCGACCCTCGCCTTCATGAACCGCCAGTACGAAACGCTCGCGGCGGACGTCGCGATTCTCCAGACGACGCTTGACGTCGCGTCGGACGAAATCGGCTACGCCGCCTCCGACACCTCCGTCGAAGAATGGGCGCGCGTCCAGGGATTAATGATGAAACCGGGCGACGTCGTCGTCCTTCCGCTTCCGGGAACGCCGCTCGCCCCGACCGCAACGCCGGTCCCGTCGGTCGAACCGGTTGAATATGAAAACTGGCAGGTCTGGTACAGCCTGATCTTCGAATAAAACGAACGCGCCACGCTCGCAGGAGAAGCCTCATGACAGCAACCATCATCAACGGAACGAAAATCGCCGACGGAATTAAAGCCGGGATTGCGCTCCGGATCGGCGAACGGGACCAGGCCGGTCTTCCCAAGCCCGGATTAGCAACGATCCTGATCGGCGACGACCCCGCCTCTAAAATCTACGTCCGCAATAAAATTCGCACCTGCGAAAAGCTGGGGATCCGTTCCGTTTCACATTCACTTCCGGAAAGCACGACGCAGCGCACCCTCGAAGAGCTGATCGATTACCTGAACGCTGATCCGAAAATTCATGGTATCCTCGTTCAGCTTCCCCTCCCGGCTCAGATCGACGAATACCGCATCCTTTCGCTTCTCAATCCGCAGAAAGACGTCGACGGCTTTCATCCGATCAACGCCGGCATGCTCTCGCGGAAAGAAAGCTCGCCCTGGTTTATCCCCTGTACCCCCGCCGGGATCCTGCGCCTGATCCAGACGGTCCGCTCCGACGTCAGCGGGCTGAACGCCGTCGTCATCGGCCGCTCGTCGATCGTCGGCATGCCCACCGCGCAGCTTCTCTCCCGCCACAATGCCACGGTCACTATCTGCCACCGGTTTACAGCCGCGCTTCCGGAAATCACCCGGCGCGCCGATATCCTCGTCGCCGCCGCCGGTTCGCCGCGCCTCGTCAAAGCCGACTGGGTCAAACCCGGCGCAATCGTTATCGACGTCGGAATTACCCGCGTCGACGCTCCCGACGACCCGAAAGGCTATAAAATCGTCGGCGATACCGATTTTGACGCGATTGTCCCGATCGCCGGCGCGATTACCCCAATGCCCGGCGGCGTCGGTCCAATGACGATCGCGATGCTGATGCGGAATACGTTAATCGCGGCGGACCGGTCCGCTTGTAATATCTGATGAACTCATAAACCTGATTTTTGCATCCCTGGGATCAGGATAAAGATCATATTGTCAGACAACTGGTTTTATGGTATAGTCAATTAGATCAAGAAAATCGACTCTATCGTCGACAATTATTCGGAAGGAGAATATCATGTTCTTACGTGACACAACCAATTTATCTTTATTTCAGAAGCTTCAGGACGACCTCGCAGCCGAAATTCAGGAAACGCCGCCAGGCGAACGCCTGCTCTCCGAGCCTGAGTTAGCGGTCAAATTAGGCGTCTCGCGAACGACGCTGCGCGAAGCGATGCGCATGTTCGAAGGACAGGGGCTCATCCGCCGCCGGCAGGGCGTCGGAACGTTCGTCGTCGACCCGAAATTAGCGATCGAAAGCTCGTTCGACGTCCTCGAAAGTATCGAAACGCAGGCGCACCGGCTGGGCATGAACGTCGTCATGGGCTACCATGAAAACCGGATCGACCTCGCCGGCGAGGAATTAGCCGCGAAATTCGGTTTTTCCCCGACCACGCTCGTCCAGACCGTTTCCCGATCGATCAGTATCGGCGAAAGACCGGTCGCTTACCTCGTCGATACCGTCCCAGCGTCCATCCTCGCGCAGACGAGCTATTCCAAAGGCGTCGATTTTAACGGTTCGATCCTCGACCTTCTCATTAAGGAGCAGTCCGTCCCGGTTTCTCATTCCGAAGCGATTTTTACCGCCGTTCCCGCCGCCCAGATCATCGCCAAACGGCTCCAGCTCCAGCGCGGCGATCCAATCCTCAAGCTCGACGGCCTGCTTTTCGACCTGAACGGACAGATTATCGACATTTCGCAGTCGTTCTACGTCCCCGGGTTCTATAAATTCCGCGCCATCCGCCAGATTCATAAAGGCTGAACCTGTGGCGTTGAAAGCGTTAAAAGAAAAGCGCGTTGGGCTGACGTTCCCGGCGGCGCTCGTGATCGTCACGGCGCTGACGTACGGGATTCCGGTCCTGCTCGGTTGGTTCGGGTTCTATGGAGACGACTGGATTTACGTTTATAATAACCGGCTCGCGGGACCGGGAAGCTTTGCCGATTTCGTTCGCTGGGACCGGCCGTATTCAGCCTGGATTTACTCGCTGACCGGGGCGGTCTTCGGCGATGCCGTCCTCCCGTATCATCTCCTGATCCTTCTCCAACGCATCATCGCCGCGCTTTTCTTCTATTGGACGCTCCGAATCGTATTCCCGACCGCCGTTCGCGCGATTCAGGGCGCCGCGCTGATCTTCGCGCTGTATCCTGGCTTCAAGCAGCAGCCCGTTGCCGTTCAGTTCATCCTGCATTTCGCATCGATGGATTTCAGCCTGATCTCGATGTGGCTGATGATGACGGTCCTCAACGACGCGTCCAGCGGCGAAAACCGCGTCTCGCGCAGCCGGACGATCGCGCTCACGGCGTTTTCCGCCGCGCTGGCGGCGTTCGGACTGTTTTCCTGCGAATACTTTACCGGCTGGGAATTCGTCCGCCCGCTCCTGATCTGGGTCTGCCTGTCGTCAGGTCCCGATTTTCAGTCCTTCCCGAAGCGCGGGCGTACGCTCCTTCGCCTCTGGGGGCCGTACCTGCTGGCAACGGCGGCGTTCCTGTATTGGCGCGTTTTTATCTTCTCGTTCCAAACGTACCGGCCGAAGCTGCTGATCGAGTTCAGCGAAAGCCCGCTTTCCGGCGTAAAAACGTTAGCTGCGCGGATCTTCGCCGATCTGGCCGTCGTGACGGTCGAGAGCTACCGGACCGCGTTTAAACGACCGGCGGCGCCGTCCCGGCGCTGGGTCTTTTACTTGGTCCTCCTCCTCGCCGCGGGCCTCCTGACGCTTCTTTTCGCGTCGACGGTGGAAAGCGACCCGGAGAACGGCAGGACGCGAAAAACCGACGGCGGGCTGGCGATGATCCTGATCGGGATTGCGGCGCTGATCGCCGCCGGGATCCCGTTTTGGACGACGCTCCTCCCGATCGAGACCGGATTTCCCTGGGATCGGTCGACGCTCCCGTTTTCGTTCGGCGCGGCGCTGCTGATCGCCGGATCGATCCGGGCGGCGTTCCGTCCGGCCGCCGCGCCGCTGGCCCTTGCCGCGGTCTGCGCGCTGTCGATCGGAGCGCATACCGTGAACGCGTTTATTTATCACGACGAATCCGTCAAGCTCAACGACTACTTCTGGCAGCTCGCCTGGCGCGCGCCCGCGCTCCAGCCGGGAACGACGATCGTTTCGGCGAATATTCCGCTGGATCGGACCAGCGACAACGACCTGACCCCAATCGTCAACTGGCAGTACGCGCCCGAGCTCCGCGGGACCGCTTACGCCTATAAATACTTTGATCTTCACCTGCGATATGACGATTTTTTCGCGTCGTCTTCGCCGGGCAGCCCCATCGAGCATACCTACCGTTCGCATACGTTCCTCGGCGCGACCGATCAGGTTTTAGCGCTGACGTATAAAACCGGCAGCTGCCTTTGGACGCTGACCGAGCGGGAACGCGAATTTCCGGGACTGGATCCCGATTTAGCCGCCCTCGTTCCGCTCTCGTCAAACGAGCGGATCATGCTGAACGCGTCCGCGCCCGCCCTTCCGCCGGCGGCGATCGGACCGGAGCCCGCGCGGAGCTATTGCTACGCGTTTCAGCGCCTCCGCCGCGCAGAGCAGGCGGACGACCTCGAAGACGCGCGCCGCCTCGCCGCCCAGCTCGAAAACGATCCGGAGCTGCGTCCCGGCGATCCGTTCGACTATATCCCGGCCGTCCTGGCCTTCGCCGCGCTCGGGAACGAGACGCAGGCGCGCCGGGCGGCCGAATTCGTCCTGACGCATGACGGGAACCGTGCTTTCCTTTGCGGCCAGCTGGCGCGATCGGTCTACAGCGGCGAAGCTCCTGGAACGCGGGAATCCGTCGCCGCCGCGATCGGCTGCGCCGTGGAGAGCGGCGGAAGCGAAGTTCAATCAACACACGATTTTTAGAAAAAAAAGGAAATAAAACCGGACTATGAGTAAATTTCTCGGATACCGATGTTCCCTTTGCAGAAAAGAATACCCGGCCAGTTTCACGGGATATACCTGCCCGGAAGATCAGGGCAACCTGACCGTCCGTCTCGATATTGAAAAGATTCGCGCGACGGTCAAACCTGAAACGATCTTCGCCTCGGCGGAACGGTCGCTCTGGCGATACGAGCCCCTCCTCCCGGTTCAGGATCCCGGCTTTCAGGATACCCCGCTGCATAGCGCCGGCTGGACGCCGGTTTACCGCTTCGCGGAGCTCGAAAAAAAGCTCCGACTGGGCGCGCTCTTCGTCAAGGACGAGGGCCGGAACCCGACCGCCTCGTTCAAGGACCGCGCCAGCGCGATCCTGATCGCGCGGGCGAAAGAAATCGGCGCGAAAACGATCGTAACCGCTTCGACCGGGAACGCCGGCGCGGCGCTCGCGGGAATGGCGGCGGCGGCCGGCTGGAAAGCGGTCATTTTCGCTCCGAAATCCGCGCCGCCGGCGAAAATAGCCCAGCTCCTCGTTTTCAACTCGGACGTCATCCTCGTCAACGGCAACTATGACGCCGCGTTCGATCTCTCGGTCCTGGCCGCAGAGAAATACGGATGGTACTGCAGGAACACGGGGTATAACGCCTTCACGGCCGAAGGCAAGAAAACCGCCGCTTACGAAATCTGGGAACAGCTCATCGTCGGGAAGAACGTCTCCCCGGACCGCTTAGCCGTTTTCGTCTCTGTCGGCGACGGAAATATCATCTCCGGGATCCATAAAGGCTTCAAGGACCTTGTCGAACTGGGCTGGATCGACCGCTGCCCGCGGATTTTCGGCGTCCAGTCGGAAAAATCGGCCGCGGTTTATAACGCCTGGGCGGCCGGGAACGAAACGATCGTTCCGGTCCGCGCGACGACCTTCGCGGATTCGATCTCCGTCGACCTGCCGCGGGACGGCGTCCGCGCCCTGCGCGCGGCGACCGAAAGCGGCGGCGCGTATATCGCCGTTCCGGACGAGACAATCTACGAGGGGATCAGCGAGGCAGGGAAATACGGCGTTTTCGCCGAGCCCGCCGGCGCGACCGCGTATGTCGGGCTGCGCGAGGCGGCGCGGCGCGGATGGATCGGCCCGAACGATCAGGCCGTCGTCGTCAATACCGGTTCGGGAATGAAGGATATCCGCTCGGCGGTCGCCGCGACCGGCGAAGCGATCTCGATCGCCCCAACTCTCGACGCCCTCGAAAAGCTCCTCAGGGAACGGAAAAACGCGTAAACGAAAATAAAACCGGGATATGACCGAAAGGAGGAAAGCTCATGAAACCCACGTTCAGCGTCGTCGTACCGATCTATAATGAAATCGAAGTGCTCCCGGTCCTGATCGAGCGCATCACCGACGTCATGGACCAGACCGGCGAGCCCTGGGAAGCGATCCTGATCGACGACGGATCGGAAGACGGATCGAGCGCGAAAATGCGTGAGATCAGCGCCCGCGACCCGCGCTTCCGTTCGATCTTCTTCGCGCGCAACTTCGGCCATCAAATAGCCGTCACAGCCGGGATGGACTACGCGCTCGGCGACGCCGTCGTCGTTATCGACGCCGATCTTCAGGATCCGCCGGAAACGATTCTGGAGCTGATCGCGAAATGGCGGGAAGGGTACGAAGTCGTCTACGCCGTTCGCGGCGAACGGGACGGCGAAACCTGGTTCAAGAAGGCTTCCGCTTCGCTTTTTTACCGGATGATCTACCGGATTACCGACGTCAATATCCCGCTCGACACCGGCGACTTCCGCCTCCTGGATCGAAAGGTCGTCGACGTCATGTGCAGCATGCGCGAAAAGCACCGCTTCCTGCGGGGGATGTCCTCCTGGATCGGCTATAAGCAGGTTGGCGTCCGTTACCACCGCGCCCGACGCTACGCCGGCGCGTCCAAATACCCGTTCAAAAAGATGATCAGGCTCGCCTGGAACGCGATCACCGGATTTTCCTACGTTCCGCTCCAGGCCGCGACCTTCTTCGGATTCGTCGTCGCGGCGCTTTCGATTATCCTGATCCCGATCGTCGTTATCCTCCGCTGGCGCGGCTCGGAGCTCATCGGTCAGGCGACGACGCTGATCTCGACGCTCTTCCTCGGCGGGGTCCAGCTGATCTGTCTGGGAATTATCGGGGAGTACCTCGGCCGGATTTACGATGAGGTCAAGTCTCGGCCGCTCTACGTTACCCGGGAAATTACCGCTTCAACTTATGACGAAAATGGCGTCCCGCCGGCTCCGAAAGAGCCGGGACGCCGTCCGTAAATTCTTTAAAAGGATGGTTTAATAAAAAATGGCTCGTATCGATTTATCTATTCACCCCGAACGTCGTAAGCACGCGATTGACCGCGCCCGCGAACGAAAAATTATTATCCCGACCTATGATCAGCAGATGCATCCGGAACGCGTTCCGGAAAAAATCAGGCAGAACCTGAAATCGATCGGTCTCTGGGATATCGACCCGAATAACCTTTTCCGGATTACCTGGAAAAACGAACCGACCGAAAAAGGCGGCGGTTTCGGCGGCGTCAACTATATTGAACTTCCGTCGTCGCTGACCGGCGTCGACGCGCGGATCGTCGCGCTCGTCGGGAAATGGTTCCCCACCGGGGCGCATAAAGTCGGGGCCGCCTTCTCCTGCCTCGTTCCCCGCCTCGTCACCGGCCAATTCGACCCAACGACCGAAAAGGCCGTCTGGCCTTCGACCGGGAACTACTGCCGCGGCGGCGCTTATGACTCCGCGCTGCTCGCCTGCAAGTCGGTCGCAATTCTCCCCGAAGGCATGAGCCGCGAACGCTTCGCCTGGCTCGAAAAAGTCGCCGACGAAATTATCGCTACGCCCGGAACCGAATCCAACGTCAAAGAAATCTTCGACAAGTGCTGGGAGCTGCGCCGATCGGGTCAGGAGCTGATGATCTTCAATCAGTTCGACGAACTCGGGAATTACCTCTGGCACTACAACGTCACCGGCAGCGCCATGGAAGAAGTCTTCCGCAAGCTCGCCGGACCGAATACCCGCTTTGCCGGGATGGCGTCGAATACGGGTTCGGGCGGAACGATCGCCTGCGGCGACTTTCTGAAAACGCTGTACCCTGACGTCAAGGTCATCGCTTCCGAAGCGCTCCAATGCCCCACGCTCCTGATTAACGGCTTCGGCGCGCATCGAATCGAAGGCATCGGCGATAAGCACGTTCCCTGGGTCCATAACGTCCGCAACACCGATTTCGTCACGTCGATTGACGACAACGCAACGGTTCATCTTCTCCGCCTCTTCAACGAGCCGGAAGGCAGGAAATATCTCGCCGACAAGGGCGTCCCGGCGGAAATCGTCAGCCAGCTGAGCCTGATGGGCCTGTCCGGAATCGCCAATCTTCTCTCGGCGATCAAGTTCGCGAAATACAACGAGCTGACCGGCGACGACGTCGTCATGACCCTCTTCACCGACTCGCTCGACCTCTACGGGACGCGCCTGGCCGAATACACGGAAGAATTCGGGCCGTTTACGCGCGACGACGCTGCCTTTGACTTCGGGCGCTACCTGATGGGCGAGACGACGAATAACATGATCGAGCTTACCTACGCCGACCGCAAGCGCATCCACAACCTGAAGTATTACACGTGGGTCGAACAGCAAGGCCGCACCTCTGAGGAGCTCAACGCCCAGTGGTACGACCGTTCGTACTGGTCCGAAGTCGCCGCTCAGCGCGAAGAGATCGACCGCCTGATCCGCGAGTTCAACGCCGAAGTCGGCCTGATCTGATTGGGTCGAACGGGCTGACGATCGAATAGGAGGGGGTGATTAGCCCCCCTCCTCTCACACCACCGTGCGTACCGTTCGGTACATGGCGGTTTCAATAGTTGACGTACACTGACTGATACGCTTTGGTTAGGTCATAGCCCCCCGGCGTATCAGTCTTTCTTTCGTGAGTGCGCGGTGAAGTATACCCCACTTGCCATTCTCCAATAGCCTTTCCGGCTGTATGCTCCTTCACAGGCTACCCATTCGGGCAAGCCAAGCTTCCACTTGCGCGTCCTCGGCAGTTTCCACTGCTTCCAGATACACATCCGGAATCGCTGCTGCAGTCATCCGTTGAGGTCATCGATCACGCTCTTCATACCTGAGTTTCCCATTCTTACAGAAAATGGGAAACTCAGATTCTAAATTCTGAGATCCTTTTACGAGGGAAAAGATTGCTGGGCTCCTCAATCATGTATCGCTCTGACCTTTTATCGGCTTGATTCTCATCCCGGACCCGGCGTCAAACAGATGCATTTTCCCGGTATCGATCGAATAATGAATCGGAGCATCGTAAGTCCAATCGCTGACCAGACCATCCACATCAGCTTTTAATAACAGGTCCCCTGAGCGTATACTGATAATGGTTGTTTCTCCCAATCCCTCCACCACGTAAACAGTTCCGGAGATACTGCCAGGAAATGGTTGATGAGAGATATTCAGATTATTGGGACGGATTCCCAGAACTACCTTCTGTCCGGCAACGATCTGCCCGCGATATTGCTCCGCTGTGACAGCAAAAACCTGGCCATGCTTCACTGTGCAGCCATCGCTGTCAATTTCGCAATCGAAGAGGTTCATTTGTGGAGTGCCAATGAACCCTGCGACGAATACATTTGCCGGTTCGCTGTACACCTCGTCCGGGGTCCCAATTTGCTGTTCGCGGCCGTAATTCATGATCAGGATCTTATCCGCCATGGTCATCGCTTCAATCTGATCATGTGTCACGTAGACAGTCGTCAGCCCAAGGGAATTATGGAGTCGCTTGATAACGCTCCGCATATGGCTCCGCATTTTCGCATCCAGGTGTGAAAGCGGTTCGTCCATAATGGTTACATCCGGGTTTCGCACCAGAGCCCGTGCAATCGAGACACGCTGTTTCTGTCCGCTGGATAAGGCCGCAGGTTTGAAATTCAGAACATCTATCAGGCGTAGCTTTCTGGCAATATCCATCACTTTTTTATTGATCGTATCCTGATCAAGTTTCAGAATTCTCAGTGGATAAGCAATGTTGTCATAGATGTTAAAGGTTGGGTACAAACCATAATTCTCAAATGACATGGCGACATTTCGTTCACGGGAAGACAGGTTATTCACTCTTTGTCCGTTGATCAGAATATCCCCCCTGGAGATATCTTCCAACCCTGCCAACATACGCAATGATGAAGTTTTCCCGCAACCTGATGGGCCAAGAATTGCAAAGAACTCTCGATCCTTGCATCCAAATGTCAGATCCTGCACCGCATTGACCTTCTTGTCATAGATTTTCCAAACATTACGAAATTCCATATCTGCCATGGCTATTTTCCCCCATCAATCCAGTTCAGACGTTTTTTACTGTCCGAGTCAAATAAACATGTTTTCTCGATTGCAGGCGTCAGAAAAACGAAGTTTCCCTTTGCATATGAGAGATCGCGGTCCACCTTCACGAGGATCATTTTCCCCTGAATATTAATTTCCATAATTTGCTTTGCGCCAGTTGGAAGGATCTCCTGAATCTCGCCTTTGAGACAGGATTCAGCCAGCTTCTCGTGCGTGACCGTGATTTCTGACGGCCGTATGCCAAGGTCGACCTGTACTGTCTCGCTTTCGATCCTGGGTAGCTTGAGTTTCTCTTCCCTGAAGCAGAAGATCGATCCATCAGCGCTGTGTTCAAGTCTGCCGGGAATGAAATTCATTGGAGGTTCGCCAACTGTCGAGGCCACAAATTCATCGACAGGGTTGTTATATATCTCCCTCGGGACACCCTCCTGCTGCAAACAGCCGTTATTGATCACATAGATGCGGTCTGCCATTGCCATGGCTTCTGTGTAATCATGCGTCACATAAATAATTGTTGCTCCAAGGTCTTTCTGCAGGCGTTTCAGCTCTGCACGCATACTGTTTCTGAGTTTTGCATCCAGATGCGCGATAGGTTCATCCATCAGAATCACATTCGGCGCTGGAGAGCGGACCAGTGCCCTTGCCAGGGAAACACGCTGACGCTGGCCGCCTGAAAGCTGGCTTGGTTTTCGATCCAGCAGATCGAGCATGCCAATGGTCTTTGCCCATTCCTCGACCTTGTTGTTGACCTGTTCCTTTGTGAGCTTTTCAGCGCGCACGGGCGCTTTCAACGGGAAAGCAAGGTTCTCGCGTACAGTCAGATGCGGATACAGGGCATAACCTTCAAACACCATCGAAACATTTCTGGACTGAGGAGGAAGATCGGTAACATCCTTCCCACCAATGCAAATTTGTCCATTTTCAAGCCGCTCAATACCGGCGATCAGGTTCAACGTGGTCGTTTTCCCTGCTCCCGACGGACCAAGAATCGCGATGAACTCGTGATCGTGGCATTCCAGGGAGAAATGATTGACAGCCGTTAGCTTGCCGTTATTGAATGTTTTTACAGCATCTTTCAATAGAATCTCTGCCATATTGTTCTCCTCTATTTACTCGCACTGCCAAAGGACAAACCCTGAACCAGATATTTATCCATAACAATTGCGATAATGGTAGGGGGAATGATCGCGATGATCCCCAGTGCTGAGATCATTGCCCATTCCGGTTTTTCCTGTGCATTGAGGCTGGAGATCAGGACCGGAATTGTCTGTGCTTTCTGAAACGTCATAATCAATGAGAAGAGGAACTCATTCCACGCAAAGTTGAATGCCAATGTGAAACAGGCCGCCAGTCCAGGCGCAGCCAACGGGATGACGATTTTTCGCAATTGATCAAACTTTGAATAGCCATCCACCGCCGCCGCATGCTCAAGTTCAATCGGGATGCCGGCAAAGAAGTCTTTCAGCAGGTAAACAGTGATTGGCAGATTCATCCAGGTGTATACGATGATCATTCCTACATGGGAATCCAGCAGGCTCAGCTTGCTAAACATGATATACAGCGCAATTACTGCAACAATCGGCGGCATCATTCTCTGGGAAAGAATCGTGAACGCCAGACCGTCACTGTTCTGCCCGAGGTAGTTATACTGATAGCGTGTCAGGGCATACGCCGCCATTGCGCCAATCACCAGTGCCAGAAAAGAACTGGCCAGGCTGATGATGATGCTGTTCTGCAGGTTCATTGTGAAAATGCTGTTGCCGTTCAGCAGGTAATCCCAGGCAGAGATTGTCGGTGTGAAATCTATTCCGGGGAAGAAAAAGGGCCCGCCATAAATATCCACCTGTCGTTTGAATGAGGTTACCAGCGTCCAGTAGATAGGGAACGTCACGCAAACGATCCATATCAGGATCAGTGCCGCACGCAATACCTGTGTAAATCCGCCTTTTTTCGTATTGTTGTTCATGCCAGATCCTCCTCTTCATACTGAGAAAAATCTACGTCAACCGGAATGATGATTTCCATTTGTTTTTTCTTCCTGTTCGCCTGAACCTTCTGCACGATCTGCGAAACGAGCATCAAAAAGATCAGCATGATCACGCAGAGAGCGGCAGATTTCCCAAGCGAGAAGTTCCGCAGCCCGACCTGATAAGCATACATTGAAGACGACATACTGGAGACGCCAGGTCCACCGGCAGTTGTAATATAAATCGTGTCAAAAATCTTGAAAGTCTCAATGGATCGCAGTGTGATCGCAACGATCGATGACGGCATCAGCATCTTGAAGATGATGTCTTTGAAGATCTGCCATTCACTGGCGCCGTCCACGCGCGCTGACTCAATCGGCTCTTTGGGTATCGATTGCAAACCGGCAAGTAGGATCAGAATAATAAAAGGCGTCCATTCCCAGACGTCTACCAGGATGATAGATGTCATGGAGTATCCACGCTTTGAAATCCACGGAACTCCTTCAACCCCCAACAATCGGAGAAAATAGTTCAATGGGCCATACAACTCGTTAAATAATTGTTTCCACATAAAGCCGATCACAACAGGAGCCATCAGCATGGGCAGCAACATCAGAACGCGGATTATCTTCTTGCCGAATATCAGCTTATTGATGTTATAGGCAAGGAGTAAAGCCAGAAGATATTCAACGGTGACAGAAATGAGAGTCACAAGAACAGTATTCCCCATTGTCTTCCAGAAAACGTTGTTCTTGAATGCCCAAATGTAATTGCTCAATCCCAGAAAGCGAATAGAGCCACCTAATTTCCAGTTGCATAAGCTCATGATCACGTTAAAAATCAGGGGAAATATCGTAATGGCCACAAACATAAACAGCGCTGGCGCGACCAGTATATGTTTAATAGAATCTGGTTGTTTTTTCTTAATCATGTCAGGTCTTCCAAATTTCCAGTTATAAATGAGGGGTAATCAGAACGGCTGCCCAGAATTTCTCTCGTGGCAGCCGTTCTTTCATAAATCAAGATTATAGATCGAAGCTGCAAAATTACTTGCTGACACCGGTACCGGTTGTCACGTTCTTGTAAGTGTTCTGATAGAATTCTCTCTGCGTGTCGCGGCCTTCTTCATCGGTAATTTCTTCCCAGGATTCTGCGACATAATTCAGCGCGCTTTCGACGTCCAGATCACCCGAAAGAGCTTGAGAAACTCCGAGGTCCAACGCATCCAGATAGGAACCCGCCTTTGGCAGACGCATATCAAGCTGTACGTTCGGGTGCGTGTAGGATTTCAGAACAGTATCGATGAATTCCTGCGCGTTGTAATAATGGATCGGAGAATTCTCCCAAACTGAAGCATCGGTCAGGTGCTGCAGTCGATATGGGTTGCGGGCTGTACCATCGGTAGTAACAGCTGCCAATGAGTTCTCGTCGTTGTCCATCACGCTGAGGAAGTCAACTGCGACCTGCGGGTTCTTGCAGGTGGAGGTCACTGATGATGTCCAGCCGCTGAAAGCCAGATAAGGAGCGTACTGAACTTCGTCAAAGGTATCCCACTGTTCAGTTTCCGGGTTCCAGCATTCATAGCTTCCGGGAGCCAGAGCATAGCCAACCAGTTCCTTCACCTTGGAGCTATCAGGGTTCTGAGTAGCAAGCGCGGTATCATGCCAGTCAATTGCAAGCGCGGATTCGCCAGCCGGGAAAGCCGCACGTTCATCACCACCGCCATAGTTGATCATGTTCGGAGGACCTAATTTCAGAATGCGTTTGTATTCTTCCAGCGCGCGCTGGTAGGCGGGATCATTGACCATCGGCTGCATGGTTTCAGGATTAAAGAAGGTATAGCCAGGGTAATTCGGATGTGCGGCATAGGTTACAGCGTGAGTCAGGAAAATATAGGGGTTGACGTCCTTCGGGGCCATGGCTTCGATTGTGCCATAGTCAACTTCGCCATCACCATCCCAGTCCCATCCATTGAAGAATTCAGCAGCGTCCATGTATTCAGTCCAGGTCTTCGGGACTTCGAGCTCATAACCGTACTGTTCCTTGAACCTGGCTTTATACTCTTCGTTTTCGAAAGCGTCTTTACGATAATAAAGAAGAATGGAGTCGCCATCCAGCGGGATCGCATAGGTTTTACCATCAAATTTCTGCATATCATAGTAGGCTTTGATCAATGTATCCCAGTTATCTTTCAGGCCAAGATAATCATCGATCGCCAGGACTGACCCACCCTGAATGAACTCAGAGAGCCAGTTGGAGGGGTAAATCACGATATCATATGCATCGGTGTTCGTCGCAAAAGAAGTGCAGAGCTTCTCGTAAAGAGAGCCAAACGGGATCTCGATCACGTTGATTTCAACGTTCGGGTTCGAAGCTTCGAACTGCTCTTTTGCGGAATAAACAGTTGTGGCGGCGAAACTGCCAACGCCGACATTGATAACAACTTTCTCATCAGCTGCAAAAACGCTGGCAACCACCACGCCATACAGCATCACAGCAACGAGAAGCAACGATAAAGACTTTTTCATCTTTTCTTTCCTTCCAAGAATGGATTGGCCTGTCTATTTACAAATAGCGTTCGTGAAATCTTCAGTAAAACGCTTGTTATCCACACCAATAGCCACGCTCATGTTCGGAGCCGCCTTCTTCGGGATCGTTCGTAGAATGTCGTTGCGTATGATCATGTCACGAAGAATGACAGTCGGTGCAAACTCGACATCCACATGCAGGCGTGCTTCCTTAATGAAAGAGCGATCTCTGGCAACGCCGATCGTCAGGGGATCATGCAGCCATAAACCTGTGAATTCAGTCGGGATTCCAACGCTCGTGTAGATAATGTATTCCTGTTCCGGCCATACGGCGATGATATCGCGAACCTGGCGGGCAATCGGAGTGTCGGTGTTCTTAATTCGTTCGATCTGTTCCGGCGCAAGCGGCACCTTAAGGGTAACGTCGATCGGAACCATAGTCATATTTATACCGGATTTCCAAACGACCTGGGCTGCGAACGTATCATTATTCAGGTTGTATTCTTCGACCGGGGATCGGGAAACGCCCTTTTCATCTACGATCGGGACGACCACACCGGCCATCATGATTAGCTCTTTTGCAAGCTCAGCGACTTTCGGCTCCTTGATCAAAGCCGCAGCGATATTGGTGACGGTGCCGGTTGTAATAATGGTAACTTCATGCGGGTACTTTTTAACCAGCTCAATGATCGCATCATCAGCATTGTAGCTGTCCGGCGCCAGTGTGGGGTCTTTCCAGTCTTCTTCTGTAAGAATGTTCTGACCTTCAAAACCGAACATATAAGCGCCGCCGCTCATGGAACCTGGAATGCCTGCGTTTACTTTGATCTCTTCACGTCCGGCAACGCGCAGGAGCTTCTTGGCGATCCTTGCACGAATTGCCGTATCGCCGTATGAAGAGTTCACTGCAAGAATGTCAAGGTCGTCATTCTGTACAGCATACAGCAAAGCGAAGGCATCATCGTAATAAGTGCCATAGTCCGAATCGATAATAACTTTCTTCTTACACATCTTGTTTTCTCCTTTGTTTATTTTTCCCGGTCTTTTTTTTGAAAAGCTGGCTTTTCTCAGCCCGGTTTTTTACCATCTCCCTATTTTTACAATGCAAAAGAATTCCTGTAAATTATCAGTTTTTCATCCGATATTCCAGCTTTCTACAGTTCACCTCAGGTTAATTTTTTAACATTTCATCAGAAATTCGCTTCTTTCGGAATTCTTATCCTCCGGCTGAAAACTCAGGGCCGCTTCCCTTATAATTTGTTGAGAAATTAACATGCTTATCAGGAATTCCTGCGTTTGTGAAGGCGCGTGATCAATAGAAATCATAGGAAATGAAGGCAGCACATATGATGAAACATGATGAAAGATTCAATGGATCTTTTGGACTGAAGAATAATATAAAAAAGGGAAATAAAAAGAGAATAAATCGCTTCGGTATCAGCAAGGAACGGAAAGGCGTCTGGTATTCAGTGATCACCGTTGCCCTGCTTGTGTTTGTTCTGGTGATCCTCAGTGCGATTGCCTTCTATTCTGTCTATCAGAATACGCTTGTTCCTCAGCTCATCTCAGCAAACGAAGAAATTCTTGAAAAAACAGACATACTGGTATCAGAAACCTATTCTCAGATCGAAAACATGGCGGTCCAAATCTCATTGGATACCATGCGTATGATCAACCGCTCAAATGACAGCATTGTCACGGACTATCATCGGCTGCAAATGCTCTCTGATTCGCTGGTCAACTTCAAAAACTCACATCGTTACGTCCATTCAGCATATATTTACTTCAACCAGGGAGATGTGATCGTAACCTCATCAGGTATGGGCGTCACCTCATTCAATTTATTCTATGACACCGCCTGGTATGACTATTACCGGACACATACGACGGCTATTACCTGGTTGAACTGCCGCAAACCATACAGCTCCACTTTTACAAATGTCGAGCGGGCGCTGCAGCGTTATGGTGTTGACGATGGCGATGTGATTACGCTGCTCGTCCCGTTGTCAGAATCGCTGCGCTCGCGCGGAGGGGTGGTCGTTGTTAACATATATGAAGAGGAAGTAGCCAAACTGCTCCCAGGCGATGATGATTATGTTTACCAGGCTTTCGGCATCAGTAAAAATGGCATGATCACGATTTCCTCTGACAGAAGCTTTCTCTATCGGAAGGCTGATCCGGATCTGGTTAAACGAATTCAGGAATATAAAGGAAATGGACATCTGATCATCAAAAACGCTGATGCGCAGACATTGATCCTTTTTACAGATTCAGATCAGACAGAAACAACGCTCGTCGTCGAGATGCCGCTCAATCGTATTCTTTCTCCAACCCAAACGCTTTTACGGCGTATCATTCTGATTTCAGCTGCACTGCTGCTTGTTTCCTGCCTCTTCGTTTTCTTTCTTTATCGCCAGTCGCTTCAGCCGATCTCAAAACTATATAAGACCATTGAAGAAAGCCTTTCTTCTGATGGAAATAGCCAAAGCGTTGAAAACAGTGTCGAGCAGAAACTCAGAAACATCATTCAGGACAACAAACAATTGCACTCCATGTGGGAAAACAACCGGACACTAATCCGTCACCGAACGCTTTCCCTCTTACTCGAAGGGCAATTCACAGGAACTGAGGATACCTTTCAGCGCCTCAGGTATATGGATATTGAGTTCCCTTACCGTCTAATCAATGTAATATATATTAACATGGATATTCTGCAACAGGCGCGCACACTGACGAACGACGAATACGAACTGGTCAAAATTCAGTTATTCCCTATGATTAAGGAGTGCCTCGATCCCTCAATGGGAGGGTACACAGTGGATATTGATGATTTTCATCTCGGTGTCATTCTGAACTATGAAGTAGAGGAACCTGATAAATTACTTAGATTCTGCCAGAATGTTCAGAGCGCTGTCGATAACTCAGCAATCATTCCTTACACGCTCTCGCTTGGTATCGGATCGAGCGTTGATTCAATCGATGAAATCTATATTTCCGCGCAGAACGCACGTTCCGCTGCGGATTACGCCTCATCCCTCGGAGGAAACGAAATCATCAGTTATTCTACGATTTCGCTTTTCCAGGATAACAAGTCCTTCACACTCTCCAGCACGTATAAAACTATCATTGAGCGAGAACTGCTTCCAGCCATTCGCATCGGCGACTTCGACCTGAGCAGCAAGGCTTTCCAGAAAGCCCTTGCCTGTCTGGAGAACTCCAGTATCGCATTTGCTGATTGCCAGCAATACTGTCTTCTGCTCCTGCATCGTATTTCCTCCCTGATGCAGGAAATGGGCTTCCCTCTCTCGGAAGCAAGTCAGATCACCGATAGTGCGAATCTATTCTCCTCTGAAGATAAAGAACAGTTACAGGATGTCTTTCTCGAAACGCTCAGTAATGCCTGCAGCCAAGTAGAAGAAAAAAGAAAGAACAAGAATGCCGACTTGATGGAACAGGTCGTCAGCTATATCGACCAGCATTTTCAGGAAGATATTTCTCTCAACCAACTTTCAAAAGCGGTTTACATGAGCGTCCCATATTTCTGCAAAATTTTTAAAGAATACACAGGAAAAACTTTTATGGATTACCTTACGGGCCTCCGCATTGATACATCCAAAGAGCTTCTGCTTACCACCAACCAGAAGATCATGGATATCTCAATCTCCTGTGGTTTCGCAAACGTGCAGACCTATATCAGATCATTTAAGAAATATTGTGATGTTACGCCAACAGCATTCAGGAAGCAAAATGTTTCAACGAAACTAAATTGATTTGTGAGGGCGTGTTGCGCTGACAGTCGAATTATTCATTTTTTATATTTAAATTTTTCAATTACCGACATATCAAAATAAGCATAGCGGTTCAGAATCAACCATTTTTATTGATAATAGCATTCATGTCCATCCTTCGCCCCCTATCGCGGCTGTGGTATAATTTTGTTGGAAATCCAACTCCGACTCGGGAGAATCCGGCGAACGAAAAGGAGGCAGCCCATGAATCGCAGCGATCTCGCCTTTCAGCATAACCCGCTCTTCACGGGCATCGCCCGCCATGAGCTGGCCACCCTGTTCATCTGCCTGAACGCGCGGACACGGGGATACGCGAAGAATCAATTCGTCCTCCTCGAAGGCGACCCCGCCGACCGGGTCGGGATCGTCCTGAGCGGAAATTTACAGATCCTGAAAGAGGATTATTTCGGGACGCGGAATATTATCGCCAACGTCGGCCCGAACGAACTTTTCGGCGAGGCGTTCGCCGCCGCCGAGCTCGACGAGCTCCCGCTCAGCGTCATCGCGACCGAGGAGAGCCGGCTCATGCTGATCGACTATCGCGCGATCCTGACGACCTGCGGGCAGAACTGCGCTTATCATTACGCGCTCATCCGCAACCTGATCCGGATCATCGCAAAGAAAAACCTGGGGCTCATCCAGAAAATCGAGCATGTCTCAAAGCGCTCGACGCGTCAAAAAGTCCTGAGCTATTTATCCGCGGTCGCCAAAGCGAATCATTCCAATAGCTTCGTCATCCCGTTCAGCCGTCAGGAACTCGCCGATTATCTCTGCGTCGATCGGACCGCGCTCTCCGCGGTGATCAGTAAACTTCAGAGCGAAGGCGTCCTTGAATTCAACCGCAGCAGCTTCACGCTTCACCATCGCCCCGACACGGACGCATACGAATAATTCAACGGAAAACGCGGTCGCCGATCCTTAAAAAAAAGAACGGTATTAAAGTTCCCCTCCGGTTTCCGAAGGGGAACTTAATTTTTAATGATAATTGCTCAAAATAGAAACACAAAATCGAAAAGGCTTAACTCTTTACGACGTACGTCCCGATACGGCGCGCCAGCTCGATAATCGGCATCGTCTGAATATACACCCGTCCCGGGCCCGTCACGTACGTATTGAACATCCCTTCGCCGCCGAAGAACATGTTTTTCAGCCCGGAAACCATCTTAACGTCCATCGTACAGGTCGCGTCCATCGCCGCGACGAAGCCCGTTGAAACGACGAGCGTCTCGCCCGGCTTCAGGTCGTAAACCTTACAGTGACCGTCGATTTCAACGAACGCCGTTCCCTGACCCGATAATTTCTGCATGATAAAGCCTTCGCCGCCGAAGAAACCGGAACCCAACTTCTTCTGAAGCGCGATCGATAATTCGACGCCCGCGGTCGCCGCCAGAAAGCCCGACTTCTGAACGATAATCTCATGCCCCGGCGCAACCTCAAACGGAACGATCATCCCGGGCATCGACGAAGCGAACGCGATCATGCCGTCGCCCTGCGCCGTAAAGACGTTCAGGAACAGCGATTCTCCGGAAAAAGCGCGTGAAAAGACTTTTCCGATCCCCCCGCGCGAAGACGTTTCCATGTTGATATTCGGCGTCATCCAGGACATCGCTCCCGATTCCGATACAACCTGTTCGCCATTTCGCAAATTGCAGATTACAGCAGGTAAGGGCGTTCCCTCAATTTTATATTCCATCGTAAAATCCTCTTCTTTCGTGTCGCTATATGCGCAACGGACAACGATCCGTCTCTTTTAATATATCATTATTTCCGCCAATCGACCCAAATTCGGAACGAAGCAAATACCGGCGCCAGCCTTTTCCCGGTCATTCCTCAACCGCCGATCTCGGGGTCCTCCGCGAACCCGCCTTTCGACGAGACGCTCCCAGGTCGGTATCGCTCCGCACGCTCCGAACCAGCGATCTTCGCAGAGGCGATCTCCGCGACGCTTCCTTCGTCGGTCGCGAACGATCCGGCGTACAGCTCCGCAACCGACGCGCCGGGCAGGATCGTAACCGACGCCGTTCCGCTCAATTTCGCCGCGCCCCGTCCGAACGCGTAATCGCCTCCAAAAACCCAGGCTGCCGTCCCAGCCACAGAAACCACGCTGTCCTCCGTTCGATACGCCGATGCGTCGCCTTCTGCCAACCCGCCGCCGAACAGCGCGACCGAGGACGCGCCTTCCGCTTCGAGCGCGATCCGCGAAACGCCGACGACCTCGGACCGTCCACCGCCCCGCGCCGCGCCCCCGGCGAAAGCGTACGCCGCACGTCCGGAAACGCTGACGTCCGTGTCGCCGATCGTCGCGTACGCGTTCGTTCCTTCCGCCGCGCCTCCGCCGCAGAGCTGCCAGATGACCTCGCCGCCAGCCGCCAGCTTCACCGACGAAGCGCCGCGGACGATCGAAACTCCGCCAGCGAGCGCGAGCCCGCCGCCATAAACGTTCGAAACCATCCCCGCGATCGTCAGCTCCGTCGTCAGGACCGTCGCCAGGCTGCGATCCGCGGCCAGCGACCCGCCGAAAACCGACGCGTTCGGAAATTCGAGTCCCGGTCCGATCGTCAGCGCAACCCCGTTCGCGAAAATCCGCCAGACGGATAAAACGCGGACCCGCCGCGCCGCGCCTACTTCGAGGTCTGCCTCGAACGTCACGCGCTCCAACGACGGCGCGTCCGGAACCGACAGCTCCGCGTCGCGTTCCGCCGGCAATAGCGACGGCGCAATCCGGATCCGGACCGAAGAAGCGTCGTCCGGAATCGCTTCCAACGCCGCGCTGATCGCCGCGTAATCGCCATCCGGACCGACCCTGAACGTAACCTCGCGTCCGGCGCCGACGGATCGGACGCTGAAGAGAAACGCCAGTCCGAAAATCAGCGCGATTCCAGGATAACTCAAAAGCCGGTAACCCTTTTTATGCAGCCGCCGCATGTTTTCCCATTTCCACCGCTCGTCCCCGCCCTCGCCATACGACGCTCAAACAGGGGATAGATAACGTAGAAGCCGGGGAAAATCACCGGCTTCCGAATAAAACAACCCAAAGTCAGCGCATTAAGCTCCCGCCTGTCCCAGCGCGCAGCGCATAGAAACAGACCTTCTGGCAAGTGAGGGACGCTCGACACGCTGACCAGAATATTATGATCACAGAACTGTTCTGAGACGCTCGCGTCGTCAGATTCCGCCTCATGCAACGGCACGCCGATCCAAGGCTTTTCCCGGACGGACAAGCGGCAGGACCGGCGGCGATAACGGCGGAACTATTGAAGCCCGTAGCGGATGAGAATTCTTCTCAGCTTATTCGCCTCGCGATCGGCGATCCCTGTCGCGAATTTCCCCTCGCCGCAGCTTGCGTAAAAATTCACCGCGCCCTGAATACTCTGTAAATCGAGCGTGTTTTTGATATCCATCTGAACCAACAGCCATTTCAAATTCTCGATTTCCGTCGCTAACCGCTGCCGCTCAACAATGTACCCATCCGGATCATTCTCGCAAAGCAGGTTATCCATAATCCCGGGAAGCTCCTGGATTCGCTTCATCGTCGCCCGAACGTCGCCTAAATATTTCGTGCGCGGTCTTTCGAAGCGCGACGAAGTCGACTGGGCGAACGAAGGGACCGCTATCATCAACAGCAATACGGTCATCAACGACGCTAAAACAATACTTTTTCGAAATGCTCTGTTCATATTTTTCATCCTTCCTTAATTCAGGATCTCCCTGCCGTCCGCGGAAAATCCTTTTCCAATAGGGACCTGCTTCCCGAACGCTTTTCCGGATCGGATCCGATCTCCCAAAAAACATCCGGGCAGCAAATTCCTTTTTTTCCCTATCCACTATTATGCAAATGCTATGCCAATGTTTCCGATTTCACGGGTCATCCTGTGAATTATGTTCCCTGAAACCGACAAAACAAAGCTGACTCTAACGATTTTAACGTCCCTTGCCTGATTTATCTACCCGGATCCCAGCGTCTTCGCCGGGAAAAGACCGTTCAACTCATCGGACAATCAGCTTACTCCTACGCGCAATCTATATTATACAACAAATTTCAAAAAAAATGAATACGCGAATAAATTTGCGCGATCTGTCCTCATGCAGACATTCTCCTCGTATTTCCGAGAAAATCCACAGCGCCGGCGAATCTTAAATTTACGTTAAGTCGAGAAGATTCAGGCCGTTTCCAGGATTGTCATGAATGCGCCTCGGGTCCAAAGCAGCCCCACCGTTTCGTCATACAATCGAACGCGTCTGCGTCCCCCGCCCCAACGTTTCCGCCGGGACCGCGCGGGATTCGCCGGACAAATCAGGACTGCGAGCTTTTTTGAATCATGACCGCCGCTTTTAAACATGCGTTTCCCCGGACGATCCCCGTTTTTTTCGGGTATCTCTTTCTTGGGATCAGCTTCGGTATCCTGCTGATCGGCGCGGGACTGGACTGGTACTGGGCGCCGATCATGTGCCTGACGATTTTCGCCGGATCCGTTCAATTCGTCGCCGTCGGATCGCTGATGACCGTATTCAGTCCGCTGACAGCCGTGATCCTGACGCTGGCTGTCAGCGCGCGCCAGCTTTTCTACGGCCTGTCGATGCTGCGGCGCTACGCGGACGTTGGGAAAATCAAGCCTTACCTGATTTTCGCGCTGACCGACGAAACGTATTCGCTTCTCGTCGCCGCCGACATTCCCGAAAACGTCGATCGCGGCTGGTTCTATTTCTGGGTTTCCGCGCTGGACCAATCGTACTGGGTCCTCGGGTCGACGCTCGGCGCGCTTTTCGGCGCGTTTCTCCGTTTCAACTCGAAGGGCGTCGAATTCGCGATGACCGCGCTCTTCCTTTATATCTTCCTGACGCAGTGGGAATCGCAGCGCGACCACGCGCCGCACCTGATCGGCATTGCTTCGGCGCTGGTCTGCATCTGGATTTTCGGGCCCGCGAACTTTATCATCCCCGCGATGATCCTGATCCTGGCCGGGCTGCTGGCGATCCGCGGGAGAAAAGCGGACGAAGGGCGCGCCGAAAACGCGGCGGATGCGGATTCCGGGCCCGGAGGCGCGAAATGACAACGCAGCAGATCATCCTGACCGTGATTATTATCGCGCTGACAACGTTCGCAACACGTTTCCTGCCATTCCTGATTTTTCCCGAAGGCAAAAAAATTCCGAAGACCGTCGACTACCTTGAACGCGTCCTGCCTTTCGCCATGATCGGAATGCTGATCGTCTACTGCTTCAAGGACGTCCGCCCGTTCGCGCCGCCCTACGGGCTTCCCGAATGGATCGCGAGCGCGGTTCTCGTCCTGATCTATAAACTGACGCGGAAGATGATCCTGACGATCGGCGGCGGCCTGATCGCGTACATG
The DNA here is from genome assembly GCA_001717545.1 of Anaerolineaceae bacterium oral taxon 439. Classification (NCBI taxonomy): domain Bacteria; kingdom Bacillati; phylum Chloroflexota; class Anaerolineae; order Anaerolineales; family Anaerolineaceae; species Anaerolineaceae bacterium oral taxon 439. The sequence goes on from CP017039.1 coordinate 2,807,505, forward strand.
ATTCTCGTCCAGTTCGTGTTTACCAGCTGATTTTTTTCATCGCCTGTGACTCAGCCTTAAATTATGCTATAATCATCACATTCGCATAACCTTTTGTTCGCGAGACAGATTCCTGGGATCCGTGAGATTGCGAATTAAGGGAAACAGGGTTATTATTGAAAATCTATGGAACACGAATCAGCCATCAGTGAATTTATCAGCAGCGAAACGACCTTTCCCGCCGCGATCCATGCCTGGGAAATTTATCTGGCGAATGAAGGCCGGACTGTCAATACAATCAAGGCCTTCATCAGCGACGTGCAGCTGCTTTCGTCGAAGCTACGGCCGGATCGGACTGTCGGCTCGATTACGACCGCCGATCTGAACGACTTCCTGTATTGGATGGAACATAAGCGTGATGTCCCCTGTTCGCCGAAGACATATTCGCGCCGCGTGACGTCGTTTAAGTCTTTTTTCCGCTGGCTGAAAACGTTCGGAATTATCGATATCGACCCGGCCGAATCGGTCCTTCAGGTAACCGTCTACGCGCCGCTTCCCGAAATCCTGACGGTCGACGAATTCCCGCTCGTTCTCGAAGCCGCGAACGGTTTCCGTCTCCAGGAAAAAAGCGACGCGCGCCCGATGGCGCTGGTCCAGCTTCTCCTCGCGACCGCGATCAAGAAAAACGAAACGCTCGCGATCGCCCCGAATCATATCGACGCTGACGATCCGGACCACCCGGTTCTCTACGTCCGCTACAACCGCGGGGAACAGCGCTTCAAGGAACGAAAGATCGACCTGCCGATCGACTGGATTCCGGTTTATAACGAACTCCTCGATCAGGAAAAGCCGACCGACCGGATCTTCCCATATTCCGCGCGCAGGCTCGAATACCTGCTGCGCGATATCGGGGAAGCGGCCGGCCTGAAGAAAAGTCTGTCGTTTAATATGTGCCGCTGGACAAGCGCCGTTCACGACCTGTATATCAATATCGACGAAGAATCGATCCGCGGCAAGCTGGGCGTCTCCAAGGTCCAATGGCGCGAAATCTCCCAGAAGCTTCATAAGCTGAAACCGATCTACGCCGGGATAGCTCCGGCTTCCGAAGAAACGAATGAAGAAAGCAATATCGAAGACCCGGTGGAAAACCTCCAATAACGGAGGTTTTTCGGCCGGCGGCCGGCCTGAGAAGCGCTGAATGGCCCCAAAGCCAGAAAACAGCCCAAGAATCCGCCAAATTCGTCCGTCCGAGTTCACCCGCATGGACGAATTCCTTTATCTGGCGATCTTTCTCCCGCCCGGCGCCGTACCGCCGCCGCGAACGGTCACAAGCCTTCCCGAACTTGCGATCTATATCCGCGATTTCGGAACGCGCCCCGGCGATCATGGCTTCGTCGCGGAATCCAACGGCGAAATCGTCGGCATGGCCTGGGCGCGGCTCATCCGGGATTTCGGTTATATCGACGACGCGACGCCGTCCGTTGCAATCTCTCTGAAAGAATCATGGCGCGGGAAAGGGGTTGGAACGCGGCTGCTGCGCGCGCTGACGGACGAAATGAAATCCGCCGGCTTCCGCCATGCGTCATTATCCGTTCAGAAAGAAAACCGTCCGGCGCTGCGGCTGTACCGGAAAGCTGGCTTTGAACCGTTCCGCGAGACCGACGAAGAATGGATCATGCGGATCCACCTGTATCAGGACGAAGCCGTCGGATCCGAAGAATCCGGCGCGAACCCGCTGCGAGCGACGCCCGCTCCGCCGCGCGCAGCCCGACGACCCAGAGAACCCCTTCGTCGTCGCTGACAAGCGGATAGCCGTCCCGAAAGATTGCCGGAACCTTCCGGTTCAGCAGGAACTTTTCCAAAAGAACCTCTGTCCCGTTCATCCCAAACGGAACGAAACGCTCCGCCCGGCTCGTCCGCGGACGAACGCGAAGCGTCCCCTGGATCCGGCCGACGTCAAGATAGACGGTTCCCGGATCGCGTTTCATTTCCTCAATCAGCGCCGCGATCTCCGCAGCATTCTCGACTTCCCGCCATTCGAAGCGCAGCCGGATATTCCCGACCGGATAGTCCCCGTCAACCACTACCGCTGCCGTATCTGCCGCTGCCATCGCCGCCCAGTCCCAGATCGGCAGCGCGCCCGTCGGAACCGAGGCATCAGCGATTCCGAACGCATTTCCACGGAGGAAAAGCGTCTTTCCCCCGGTCCAGTCTTCCCGGCGAAATCCGCCCGGAGGCTCGTCGATATCCGCGAACCGCGCCGCGCGAAGGATCAGCGGCTGCGTCAGGCCGTCCTCAAACCCGCCCAACAGCTTCGCCATCCGCCGGATCAGGCGCGCCTGAATCGCGCCCATCTCCGCCCGGAACTTCTCCCGATCCAAAACGACAGTATTCGCCGTTTCAAAACGGACGATCCGCGCGAACGCCCGCTCCGCGGCCTGATTCAGGTAATCCCGATCCGGCCCCAGCGCCGACGCACAGCGATTCAGCGTTTCGACGATATTCGGATTAAACGAAGCCTGGAGCGACGGCAGGAGCTCCCAGCGGATACGGCTGCGCGTGTACGCAAGGTCAGAATTGGTCCGATCGACGACCGCGGAAATTTTCCGCGCCGCGAGCCAGGCTTCGATTTCCGCCCTGCGCAGCGTCAACAGCGGACGGATCAGCGGGATCGACGCAGACCATTCCGTCGGACAGCTCCATTCCGCCATAGCGCACAATCCGTCCAGGCCGGACCCGCGGATGAGCTGCGCCAGGACGGTTTCCGCCCGATCGTCGGCATGATGGCCGACGGCAACCGCGGCCGCGCGCTCCCGTCCGGCGACGTCGAAAAGAAAACGGTAGCGGAGCCGCCGCCCGATATCCTCGATCGAACGGCCTGTCCGCCGCGCCTCGACTGGGACGTTTTCCGCCCCGAGCGTAAACGCAATTCCCTGCCGCGAGCAGAACGCATGAACGAAATCAGCGTCCGCGGCCGATTCCGCGCGAATCTGATGATCCAGATGCGCGGCGATCACGTCGAACCCCAACGTTCGCAGCGTCAATAGCAGCGTCAGGCTATCGGCGCCGCCGCTCGTCCCAACGACGATCCGATCCGGCGGAACGACGCCCATCCGTGTTCTCAGCGCGTCCAGCCCGATCAGCGTTTCCCCGGCGGACGGCGCGAACGTCGGTAAAGCCCGATCCCGCGGACTCACGCCGGAATCAGCTCCTTAAACAGCGAAAGCGGACCGATGATCAGTCCGACAAGCGACGGGCCGGTATGCGCCCCGAGAACGGGCGAAACCGGAAGCGTCTCTTCGCAAACGACATTCAGCTTTTTCTTCAGCGCTTCGATCAGGTATGCGACACCCTCCGGGCATTGGCCATGGACGACCTGTGCCCGAAGCGGAACGGATCCGAATTTCTTTTCCTTTAATCTGACAATCTGATCAAGGGCGCGCTGAAACGAAATCGCCTTGCCCCCATCTTCGTAATGCCCGTCTTCATGGTTGACCAGGATGATCGGTTTGATATTGAGGACCTGCGCCAGGATTCCTTTGATATGACTGATCCTCCCGCCGGCGATCAGGTAGCGAAGCTCCTTGAGCGTGAATTGGCCGTCGACCTGATCGCGGATCAGCTCCAGCCGCGAAAGGATCTGATCTATCCCCCAGTTCCTGAGAATCGCCTGTCCCGCGGCCTGAACCTGCCAACCTAACCCGGAGGTCAGCGTCCTCGAATCAAAAAACGTCACCTTCGCCTCAGGAACGAGCGCCGCGGCGGCGCGCGCCGCCCGGATCGTCCCGCTCAGCGCCCCGGCGATATGAATCGATAAAATCTCCGATCCGCGCGCCGCAATCGTGCGATACGTCTCGACAAAATCGCCAATCGCAGCCTGCGACGTCTTCGGGAACTGGAGCGTTTCGCTGAGCCTTCGGTAAAATTCCACCGGCGAAATCGGGTTATCCCGATCGAACGATTCATCTCCGATCGAGACATTCAGCGGAACGAAGGTCACCGGTAAGCCCGCAAACTGGCTTTCATGCAGATCACATCCTGAATCCGTAACAATTTCGATCATCTTTACACCCTCTGTTCTTTCTCAAGCCTGTTACAGCTTGCCCTTTCTGCCAAATTGTTGCTCCAGGTTCTGGAAGCGCAAATGAATCATGGTCGGCCTACCATGCGGGCAGGTCCGCGGCGATTCGCAGTCTTCCAATTCGCGGATGAGCTGCTTCTGTTCCGCTTCTGATAACGGCTGCCCCGCCTTAACCGCCATTCGCTTACAGACGCGAGCAGCAATCCGCTCGGCGACAACGTTCATCAGCGGCGTCTCATCCTCCTCGAAATCCTCGACCAGCGACCGAACCGCCGCCGCGGGATTTCCCTTTGAAAAAATCTCCGGAATTGCGTAAACGCGGAAATCTACCGGACCGAACGCTTCGATTTCGAATCCCAGCGACGTCAGGATCCCGCGATGTTCTTCCAACAGGGCGACTTCATGCGGCTGGAGGCGGACGATCGCCGGTTCCAGAAGCGGAATTGATATCAGCTCCGCTTCCGGCCGGCGCATGCATTTTTCGAACAGAATCCGTTCGTGCGCCGCATGCTGATCGATTAAGTATAAACCGTCCGGCCCCTCGGCTAAGACATACGTATTGCCGATTTGCCCAATCCAGCGCAGCAGCGGAAAAACCGCGCCTGATCGATCCGTATGCGGCGGGATAAACGACGGCGTCTCGTACGAAACGGGCGGAACGCCGCCTTCCGGCATGGAGGGCGGCTGAACCGCGATCGCCGGCTCCGCGTCGGACGCAGGCTCAGAATACCCCTCCCGCCAGGCTGGACGTTCCGGCGCGTCCCAGGCGGAAGCGTCGAACGGCGCCAGCTGCTGCGCCGCCGCCCACCCTAACGTCGGGCGGGCTTCCGGGATCGGGGCCTGAAGCTGGAGACCCTTGCGAACCGCGTGATGAACCGCGCTGAAAACCGTCTCCGCGGATCGGAAGCGAACCTCCGCTTTGGACGGATGAACGTTGACGTCGACCTCCTCCGGACTGAGCTTTAGAAAAAGAATCGTGATCGGATAGCGCCCGACCATAATCAGCGATTGGTAAGCGCGATTAACCGCCGCGACCAGCTGCTGATCCTGAATCCAGCGTCCATTAACGAAAAAATTGATTTCCCTGCGATTCGACCGCGTCAGCGCAATCGGGCTGATATAGCCTGAAACGGCGATACCGTCCCGTTCCTCTTCGATCTCAATCAGCCGTTTCGCGATATCCAGATCATAAACCGCGCTCAGGATCTCGCGCGTTTCGCCGTTTCCCGCCGATTGCAGCTGCGTCCTGCCTTCGACGATCAGCTCCCAACGAATCTGGGGATACGCGAGCGCGTAGCGGGTAATCAGCGTTGAAATCTGACTGAGTTCCGTTCGATCGCTCTTAAGGAATTTAAGCCGCGCGGGAACGTTATAAAATAAATCCTCAACGCGAACTGTTGTTCCCCGCGGCGCCGCGGCCGGCTGCTGCGAAACGAGCCTGGCGCCGTCGACTTGGATCCGGCTCCCGACCGGCTCGGACGCGGTCCGGGAAACGATCGTCAGCCTGGATACCGACGCCGCCGAAGCGAGCGCCTCGCCGCGGAATCCGAGCGTCCCAAGACGAAATAAATCGTCCGCGACACGGAGCTTGCTCGTCGCGTGCCGCGTGACCGCGAAGCGCAGCTCTTCGTTCGCAATTCCGCAGCCGTCGTCGCTGATCTCGATCAACCGCTTTCCCGCGCCGTCAATCCGGATCCGGATCTCCGACGCGGCCGCGTCGATCGCGTTTTCAATCAATTCTTTAACAACCGACGACGGACGTTCAATAACCTCGCCCGCGGCGATTTTAGAGATGACGTCGTCGGCTAAAACGTGAATCGTCATACGAAAATTCCCTTCGTTCCTCGATAATTATACCGTCCAGGCAGAACGAACGACAAAGATTTTTTTCCGGGAACGACTGGGAACGCATTCAAAAATGATCGGCCGCATTACATGGATCAACAACCGGAAACGGCGAGCGGAAAAACCGCCTTCCGACCAGACCGGCTGCCGGATGGAAACGGCGCTACTCAGTTAAAATGATCACTCCGGCGCAGTACGAAATCCTGCGAAACGTCATCGCCAACGCCGACTTCCTTTCAAACTCCTCGAAAACGAGGTAATTCTCTCCCGGGACCCACTTTTTCCCATTCTCCGCGCGACAGGCGTCGCGCTCGTCCGCCGTCCGAAACATGACGCCGCCCAGGTAAACGTTCCCGCCCGGTTCCAGATAATTTTTAAGCGACCTGATCAGCCGGATCAGCTCGTCGTCGCGAAATTCCGCAATCATGTACGTCGAGACGATCGCGTCGAACCGCTCTCCCGCCAGCTCCGGCGGCATCCCGAGTTTCAGATCATAGCAGATCTGCCTTCCGCGCCGCATCCGTTCGCTTTCAATTTCGACCATGCGCGGCGACCGGTCCACCGTCGTAACCGGATGACCCGAGCTGTAAAAACGCTCCGCGAGAATCCCCGTACCCGCGCCCAGGTCCAAAACCCTCGCGCCGCGGGCCTGTTCGACGCCGCGTTGAATAAACTTTAATAAATCCAGATAACCCGCGTACGGGAAACGGTCCCGAAGGACGTCCCTTCGAATCGAGTTTTCATAGCTGTCAGCGTAATCCATGTCCCATTCCGGTTCCCGCATCGATCCTCCGTCGGCCTCTTTTATCGTCTGTCGCCTCATGAATTAAGTCTATCAAGCTTTTTCCCTCCCGCATGGCGGCGCGCGATTAATCATGCGCCGTCAGCCCGCGCATAATCGTCCGGCGCCGCGAAACAGTTGCATCCCGTCCCATTTCAACGGAATTCCGAAAAAAACCAAAAGTCCAGAATGAAGCATTTCCCATCCTCGCGTGAAAATTGTTAAATGAATCCTTGAAATGAGCGGTCGCCGCCTTTATCTGAAAAAAAAAGCGAGCGCCGTCCCCAGCGGGAGAGCGCTCGTAGCTTTTTATCCGTTAAACGTCAGCCACAATCCGTAAAAACGAATTCCGGACGCCATTCTACCGACCCCCAAAATCAGACCGGAAGCCGGGAAACGATTAACGTTTGGTGTAGGTCGGCGCCTTTCGGGCCCGCTTCAGGCCCGGCTTCTTCCGTTCCTTGATTCTCGGATCGCGCGTCAGCAAGCCGGCATGGCTCAGCGACGGTTTCAACGTCTCGTCCATCTCGATCAGCGCCCGCGCAAGGCCAAGGCGGACCGCCTCGGTCTGCCCGGTGACGCCGCCGCCGTTAACATGAACCGTCACGTCAAACAGCGCCTGATCCTTATCGACCGCCGCGAACGGGCGAAGAATCGACTCCACGTCGCCCAGGCGGTTGAAATAGGCCGCGATCTGCTTTTCGTTGACGACGAAAACGCCGCTGCCCGTGCTGACGCGGACGCGGGCGATACTCTCTTTTCGGCGACCAACGCCTTCAAAATACTGTCCTGCCATCGTGATTCGCTCCTCTTAGTTGACTTTCGTCGGATTCTGCGCGGCGTGCGGATGATCGTTTTCAGCGTAAATCTTCAGTCGGCGCAGCAAGGCGCGTCCATGCCGGTTATGCGGGAGCATCCCCCAAACCGCGCTCTGGATCACGCGTTCCGGCCGCGTTCGCAGCAAGAATTTCAACGACGCTTCTTTCAAGCCGCCCGGATAACCCGAGTGCCGATAGTACATTTTTGTAACCATCTTCTTGGGAGAAGCCGCGATATGCGCCGCGTTAATGACGACGACGAAATCGCCCATCATGACGCCGGGCGTAAACGTCGGCTTATGCTTCCCTAAAAGGTAATTCGCAATCTGTGTCGCGAGTCTGCCAATGCCTTGACCGTTCGCGTCAACGAGCAGCCAATCATTTTGCGGTTCACCTTTAATGACGTAGGTCTTTTCCACAGTCATTCTCCATTCCATCCATCTGACTAAAATATCTCTGCCTGTTTTCCAGTCTCGTCGCTATCGTAAATCCACGCCGGATAACTCACGTTCGTCAGCGTCAATCCCGCCGCCGGCGCTAATCCCGCCCGGAGCGGACGCCCGCTTTCGAGCGCTTCCCGGAGCGAATCCCCCGGAAGGAACCCAAGCGCGGCCATCGCCTGCAAATACACCAGCCGTCGGACCATTCGATACAGGAACCCGTTCGCCTCAACCTCATAAAAAAACAGCTTCTCCGGCGTTTCCGCCGAACGCAGCCAGCGACTGCGGTAGATCCTGCGAACCGTGCTCCCGCCTTTTTCAGGCGCAGATCCGAACGACGCGAAATCGTGCGTCCCGAGAAATACAGCTCCAGTCTCCCGAAGCTTTTCAAAATCCGGAACCGCGCTCAGGCGCCATCCGTTTCTTTCCGACAACGGCTGACGAATCGGATGAATCAGGATCCGGTAACGGTACGTTCGCGAAACCGCGTCGCGCCGGGGATCGAAATCGGACCGGACCCGTTCGGCGTCCTGGATCGCGATCTCGGGCGGAAGGCTGACGTTCAGCGCCCCAACCAACGCCGCCGGCGGATGATTCCAACAAAGGCGCGCAGAAATAACCTGCCCACTGGCGTGAACGCCGCTGTCGGTCCGTCCCGCGCCCCGGATCGCCGTCCCCGTCCAACCGACCGAGCGGAACGCTTTCTCAAGCTCCCCCTGGACCGTTCGGACTCCGTCTGTCTGGCGCTGGAAGCCCTTGAAAGACGTTCCATCGTACGAGACTGTAAATTTGTAATGTGCTTCGGACGAGCCGCCCGACGCTTCCGCGTCGTTCAGCGGCGGATTACTCGCCGACAAGTTCGAGGACGACCATCTCGGCGCTGTCGCCCTTACGCGGCCCTAATTTGATTATCCGCGTATACCCCCCGCTCCGTTTTTCGAAGCGCGGCGCGAGATCGTCAAACAACTTCCTGGTCAGATCGCGGTCGTTGCCGAGACGGGAAGCCGCTAAGCGGGACGCGTTCATTTTATCAATCGTATCCCCGCCGTTCCCTTTCTTCGCGATCGTAATCAATTTTTCTGCAAGGTTGCGGACCGAATGCGCCTTGGCGAAGGTCGTCGTAATCCGCTCGTGTTCAAAGAGCTGACGGACCATCGTCGTCCGAAGCGCGGTACGCTGATTCTTATTTCGGCTTAATTTATAGCCTGCAACTGAGTGCCGCATGTTTACTCCGTAGTTTTATCTTTCTTCAGGTAACCTTTTTCCTGCAATTTCTCACGCAGCTCCTCCAGGCTCTTCTCCCCGAAGTTGCGGATCGATTTTACAGCGTCATCACCTTTATCTAACATGTCCAGAACATCGCCTACCGTCTGAACGCCAGTCCGCTTCAGCGAGTTGAAAACGCGGACCGAAAGATCGAGCCCTTCGATCGTCGTCTCGTTGATCTCGCTGGCGCGGTGAATCGGTTTTTCGTAAGCCATCGGAAGCTCGATCGTCTCTTCGCTGATCCCGGAAATGAAACGCAGATGCTCGATCATGATCTTCGACGAAAGCTTCAACGCCTTCTCCGGCAGGATCGTTCCATCCGTCCAAATTTCCAATTCGAGCTTATCATAGTTCGTGCTTCGATCGTACAATACCGAACCAACGTTCCAGTTAACGCGCTTGATCGGACTGAAAATCGCGTCCACCGGGATTTCCCCGATCGATAGGTAATTCGGGCGATCGTTCGCGGCGGAATACCCCCGTCCGCGTTCAACGGTCATATCTATTCGTAAATTGGCGTTCGGGTTGTCAACCGTAAAAAGATACAATTCGGGGTTGAGGATCTCCACCTCCGATGGACATTGGATATCCGACGCGGTTACTTCGCCTTCATTCGTAACCTCCAGCGTAACGCGGGACGAGTTGACCCCATGCAGCTTGAGGCGAACCTGTTTCACCTGCAGCATGACCTGTAAAACGTCCTCTCGCACACCCGGTATCGCGCTGAATTCATGCTGAACGTCAGAAATACTGATCGACGTGATCGCCGCTCCTTCCAACGAAGACAGTAAAATCCGGCGCAGAGCGTTCCCGATCGTCACGCCATAGCCGCGTTCGAGCGGATAAATCCGGAACTTTCCGTATTTATCGCCTTCCCGTTCAATCTCCACCTTGGGTGTTACCATGTTGCTGAGTGTAGCCAATTTATTCCCCTTTCGGCATCATAAAAACCGGTAGCCGTCGCCGTTTCGTTCCTTACCGAGAATAGTACTCGACAACCAGCTGTTCAGAAAGGTTCTCACCGATTTCAGTTCGCTCCGGCAATCGCAGCATCCGCCCGGAAATCGCTTTCGTATCCCGACCCAGCCAAAGAGGACAAACCCGCTTTTCAGCCACTTCCGCAATATCCCGGAACATCGCCTTATTTTTCGACAATTCCCGAACGGTAACCTCATCCCCCGGCTTCAAAATCGCCGAAGGGATATCGCAGCGCACCCCGTTGACCATGAAATGACCGTGATTGACGAATTGCCGCGCCTGCGTCCGATTCTCGGCGAACCCAAGGCGGAAAACGACGTTATCCAGACGGGATTCCAAAATCTGGAGCAAGTTCAGACCAGTCATACCCGACTTTTTATCAGCGATACCGAAATAGCGGCGGAACTGCCGCTCCAGAACGCCGTACACGCGGCGGATCTTCTGCTTCGCGCGAAGCTGCCGGGCGTAGTCGGAAGCCCGATCGCCGCCGCGTCCCATCCCGGATTTACCATGATCCCCGGGCGCAAACGCGCGTTTTTCAAAAGCGCATTTCGCAGAGTAGCACCGTTCGCCTTTTAAATATAATTTTTCATTCTCCCGTCGGCAAAGCCTACAAACGGATCCGATATATCGAGCCATTTTTAAATATTTCCTTCCAGATCAGACGCGGCGTTTCTTCGGAGGGCGGCAGCCGTTATGCGCAATCGGCGTAATATCCGAAATCGTCCGGACTTTCATCCCCACACCCTGAACCGCGCGAATCGCAGATTCGCGGCCCGGTCCGGGCCCTTTAACGATCAAATCAACTTCCTGAACTCCCATCGTCTGAGCAGTTTTGATAACCTGCTCAGCCGCGACGCGCGCGGCAAACGGCGTGGACTTCCGGGAGCCTTTGTAGCCGGCGGTTCCGCCGCTCGCCCAGCAAACCGGATTCCCCATGGCGTCCGTGACCGTAATAATGGTGTTATTAAAGGAAGCAAAAATGTGCACCTGGGCCGCGCCCAGCGTGCGCTTTACTTTTCGCGCCGAACCGGCGCGACGCGCAGAGCGTACATTTTGAGCCATATTTCCTCTTACTACTTTACGTTTCTTTGAAATAGCTGTCCTTCAAGGCAGGGAAGCCTTGCTCGCAGGCAGCCGCAGGTTGAAAGGAAACCCAAACCTGCAAGCAAAGCTCCCGCCTAACTGACAACTCTATTTCTTCGTTGCGCCGCGGCGACGACCGCGACCGGCGACCGTCTTTTTCGGCCCCTTCGCCGTACGCGCGTTCGTACGCGTCCGTTGCCCGCGGCAAGGCAGATTACGTCGATGACGCTGGCCGCGGTAGCAGCCGATTTCCACCAGCCGCTTGATACTCATCTGAACCTCGCGGCGAAGATCGCCTTCGACCGTAAAGTTCTTCGCGATATACTCGCGGAGGAGGTTCTCATCCGTATCAGAGAGATCGCGAACGCGAACGTCCGGACTGACGCCCGTTTCCGCGATGATTCGCTGGGCGCGGGGCAAGCCGATCCCGTAAATATAGGTTAACGCAACTTCGATCCGTTTATTCCGCGGAAGATCAACACCTTCAATACGAGCCATATGTCCGTTTTACCCCTGTCGCTGTTTATGCTTCGGATTTTCACAAATGACGTACAAACGCCCAGATCGCTTTACGATTTTGCATTTTGCACATCGTTTCCCAATGGATGACGTAACTTTCATCTTTACAAAACTCCCCCTCGGATAGATCACCCGAGTAATTAACTAAAATCCTGCCAATTATAATAGGCTTCGCCGAATCGGTCAAAGCCCCTGGGCCAGTTCCCGTGACAACCGCTCGGCGGTCATGCCGATCGAGGTAACCGGCGGATTCCCGTCCGCCAGAAGCGTCGTCACCATCGGGCCCTCGTCTGTCACGGCGATCGTATGCTCATAATGCGCCGTCAGGCTATGATCCGCGGAGGAGACCGACCAGCCATCGCCGAGGACTTTCGTCGCTTCCGTCCCGATCAGGACCATCGGCTCGATCGCGATCACGATTCCGGCTTTCAGCCGGACGCCCTGCCCCGCGATCCCGTAGTTCGGAACCTGAGGCGCCTCCCACATCTTCCGCCCGACGCCGTGGCCGGTGTACTGTTTCGTCAGGAAATATCCGCGACTTTCCGCGTACTCCTGAATCGCGGCCGAAACGTCGCCGGTATGATACCCGACGCGCATGCGCTGGATCCCGGCGTAAAGCGCTGACTCGGTCGTCTCGATCAGCTTCCGCGCCTCGTCGGTAAGCTTTCCAACGCCGGTCGTAAACGCCGAATCCGCGACATAGCCCTTAAAAAGCGTTCCACAGTCGACCGAGATAATATCCCCTTCTTTTAAAATATGCTTCCGGGAAGGGATCCCATGTACGAGAACATGGTTCACGCTCGTACAGGTATTCGCCGGAAAGGGGATCGGACCGGGAACGCCGCGGAACGGCGAGGTCACGCCGTATCGGTGATGCACCTTTTCCGCCGCCGCGTTTACGTCATACGTCGACGCGCCGGGAACGCAGGCCTCCGCCGCCGCTCGCAGCGCTTCAGCGTTAATCACGCCTGCCTCGCGCATCAGCTTCAGTTCCTCTTTCGATTTAATCGATATCTGCCTGTCCCAACTCATCGTTTTTTGACCCTCGTCTTTCGTTCGTTCGACGGACCGCCGAATTACGCGACGTCAAGCGCCTGAAAAATCTGCGCGGTGACGCCTTCAATACGCTGCTTTCCGTCAATCTTCACCAGGATTCCCGCTTTTTCGTAATAAGCGATCAGCGGCGCCGTCTGGTTTTCGTAGACCTCGATCCGCCTGGTAACCGTCTCGACCTTGTCGTCGTCGCGCTGATAAAGCGCAGCGCCGCATTCATCGCAGACGCCTTCCGCCGCCGGCGGGTTGAAAACCTGATGGAAGACATGCCCGTTGGGGCACATCATCCGCCCGCTCAGCCGCTCGATCAGCAGGACCGCGGGAACGTCGATACAGGGAACGCAGCTGATCTTCGCGCCGAACGATTCGCCCAGCATTCGATCAAACGCTTCCGCCTGCGCGACCGTTCGCGGGAACCCGTCCATCAGAGCACCCTGGGCGCAGTCCGGCTCGCCGATCCGCTCCCGGACCATCGAGATAATCAGGTCGTCGGGAACGAGGCGTCCGGAATTCATGAACCCCTCCGCCTCGCGGCCCAGCGCCGTATGGTTTTTGACGTTTTCACGGAGAAGATCGCCGGTGCTGATATGCGCAACGCCAATTTTCTCGGAAATGAGCTTCGCCTGCGTCCCCTTACCGGCGCCGGGAGGCCCTAACAATACATAATACTTCGCCATAGCTTTCTCCTCCGTTCTAAATAAAAATCGCTGTTCAGAGAATCCTTATCGGATCAGTTTCTCGTCGTATCCATGCTGACTGAGTTCGCTCTGAACATAGTCCAGAATATCGCGGACAACCCCGACAACGATCAGCATTCCGGACGACGACATGATCATCGTCGACGTCGAGCTTCTTCCCAGGATCAGGCCAAGAATATTCGGCAAAATCGCGATCGCGCCCAGGAAAACCGCGCCCGGAAGCGTAATCCGATTCTGGATTTTCGCCAGATACGCCTGCGTTTCCGCGCCCGGCGCGCGCCCGGGGACGATCGCGCCCTGTTTTTTCAGGCTGGAGCCATAGTCGTTGTTCATGAAGGTCACGCTCGTATAAAAGTAGGTAAACCCTACGACGAGAATGAAATACAGAACCATATACAGGAAGCTCGACCCGCCGAAGTTGCTCTGAATCCACGAAGCGGCGCTCTTGACCCAGACCGTCTGCGAATTGACGAAGAAGCTGGCGATCAACGCCGGAAAGGTCACGAGCGACTGCGCAAAGATCAGCGGGATCATGCCGACGCTGTTCACGCGAAGCGGGAGGCTCGTCGATCCGCCTGATTTGATATTGCGGTAACCGATCCGCTGCCCGGGGATCATCAGTTTAACATTGCGCGTTCCCTGCTGAATATAAACGATCGCGAAGACCGCGACCAGCAGCACGACGATCGAGATGATCAGGATGTACCAGCCGGTCGAAAGATCGGCTAAAATCCGAACCAGGTTCGAAGGAACCTGCGACACGATACCCGAAAAGATAATCAACGACAGACCCTGCTGCTGGATACCGTATTCAGAGATAATATTCCCCAGCCAGATCGCGATCATCGTTCCCGCCATCATCGTCAACACGTTCGCGAGCGTCGGGATCAGGTTCGAACCGCTCCAGCCAAAATCCTTCAGCACGGTCATTCCCGGGACGATCTGATTGAACAGGCCGATCTGACCCAACGCGGAAACAAACGCCATCGGGATCGTCAGGTACATCGTCCATTTTTCCATCCACTGGCGGCCCTCGCGCGGGTTATTCTTCATTTTCTCTTCAATCGCCGGAATAATCGGGCCTAAGAGCTGAAGAATAATCGACGCCGTAATATACGGGTAAACGCCCATCGCCAGAATCGAGAAGTTCGACAGCGTACCGCCGGAAAGAACGTTCAAAATCGACAGCAGATCGCCTGCTGCCGATTGATTGTTCCTGAACGCCTGGAGGACTTCAGCGTTAAATCCGGGAACCGGAATATTCGCGATCAAGCGATAGATGACCAGGATCCCCAACGTCATCAGCAATTTCTCGCGGATCCCCCGGGAGGTCCAGACGTAACGCCATGGAGATCGTTTCATGATTTAGTTCTCCTTTCGTTTCACGCGCCGAACGATCTAATCGATCAGTTCGACGCTGCCGCCGGCGGCTTCGATCTTCGACCGAGCGCCCTTGGTAATTCGATGCACCTTGAGTTTCAACGCGCGGGTGACTTCCCCGTTCCCAAGGATCACGACCGGATTGTTTTTCTTGCTGAGGAGATTAGCCCCATGCAGGACTTCCGGCGTAATTTCGACGGAGCCGTCGAATCGGTCCAGCGCGCTCAGGTTGACTTCGTTGTATTCGACCTGATTCGGCGGGGTAAAGCCTTCGCCGCGAATAAACGGAAGACGGCGATAAAACGGGAGGTTCCCGCCCTGGCGGTAGAGAGCCCCGCCGGCGCCCTGCCGGACGGCCTGACCCTTCGTACCTTTACCGGCGGTTTTCCCCTGACCGGCGGCATGACCGCGGCCGACGCGGCTTTTCCGCGTCCTCGCGCCTTCGTTAGGTTTTAATTCATCTAATCTCATAATCAGTCCCCTGACTCCACTACTTTGACTAAATGGCTGACCTTATGGATCATGCCGCGCGTTACCGCGTTATCCTCTTTTTCAACGGTCTGATTCAGCTTCCGCAACCCTAAGGCGCGGATCGTGTCCTTCTGCCGCTGCGAATAGCCGATCGCGCTCTTGAACCAGGTAATCTGCAATTTTTTGGTTTCGCCTGCCATGATTATCGACCTCGATCCCAGAACGGGAGCAGCTCGTCGCGCGATTTACCGCGGAGCGCCGCTTCCGTTTCAATATCTTTCAAAGAATCAAGCGCGTCAAACGTTGCCTTGACAATGTTGAGCAAGTTGGCGCTTCCCAGCGATTTCGTCAGAATATCGTTGACGCCGGCGACTTCGAGAACGGCGCGGACGCCGCTCCCGGCGATCACGCCGGTACCTTCGGAGGCCGGGCGAAGTAAAACTTTCGCGCCGGAAACCGTCGAAATAACCTCGTGCGGAATCGTCGTCTTATAGAGATTCACCTTGCGCATGTTCTTCCGCGCGCGGTCCGACGCTTTTTTCATCGCGTCCGGGACCGCTAACGCTTTCCCGATGCCTAAGCCGATTTTGCCGTTGTTGTCGCCGACGACAACGGTGACGCGGTACTGCATGCGCCGGCCGCCTTTAACCGTCTTGGCAACGCGCGCGATTTCAATCGTTCGTTCGTCGAGCTGATTTTCCTGTGAATATTCGTTTTGTTCCATGGTTTTTGAGTCTGCCCTTCCCATTAAAACTTCAGCCCGGCTTCGCGCGCCGCGTCGGCGAGCGCTTTAACCCGTCCGACATACTGGAAACCGCCGCGGTCAAAAACGACCGTCGTAATTCCGGCCGCGAGCGCGCGTTCAGCGATCGCCTTACCGACTAATTTTGATTGTTCCGACTTATTCTTTCCGTCCATTTCGCCGCGGAGTTTCCTGTCGATATTCGACGCCGCAACCAAC
This sequence comes from Anaerolineaceae bacterium oral taxon 439, assembly GCA_001717545.1. Lineage (NCBI taxonomy): Bacteria > Bacillati > Chloroflexota > Anaerolineae > Anaerolineales > Anaerolineaceae > Anaerolineaceae bacterium oral taxon 439. The sequence continues at coordinate 2,823,861 of CP017039.1, forward strand.
GTCACGCCAAGATCATCGTCGATAACCTGAGCATAGATGTTCTCAAGGCTGCGATAAACGTCAAGGCGCGGGCATTCCGCCGTGCCGGCAAGTTTCTTGCGAATGCGCAAATGACGGCGAATGCGAGCTTCTCTTCGAGAAAATTTTGCCATCTTTTACCCCTATTTCTTAGCTTTCCCGGTTTTACCGGCCTTGCGGCGGATCTTCTCGCCCAGATAATGGATCCCTTTTCCCTTATACGGTTCCGGAGGCCGGATCGCGCGGATATCCGACGCAACCTGCCCGATGACCTCGCGGTCATGACCCATGACTTTTACCTGCCGCGTTTTCGTATCTACGTCGAAAGAAACGCCTTCAACCGGCTCAACCGTCACCGGGGCGGAATAACCGACGTACAAAACCAGGTTCTTCCCGTTCATTTCAGCGCGGTACCCGACGCCGTCGATTTCGAGAACGACCGTGAACCCCGTCGACACGCCGACAACCATGTTGTTCAGCAGCGCCCGGCTGGTTCCATGCAGCGCGCGGATCGAAGCTTCGTCCGACGACCGGGTCACCGTAATCGTATCGGCGTTCTTTTCAATTTTAACGACGGGCGAGAAAAGGCGCTTCAATTCGCCTTTCGGGCCCTTAACTTTTACTTCACTCCCCTGAATGTCCACGTTAACACCGGCGGGAATGGTAATCGGTAAACGTCCAATTCGAGACATCGCCTTCCAGTTCCTTTCCTACCAAACCTTGCAGAGGATTTCGCCGCCGACGCCCATCGTTCGGGCGCGCTGACCCGTCATGATCCCCTTCGGCGTGGACAGAATCGTGATGCCCAACCCGGATAAGACCCAGGGGATATCGTTGCGGCGCGAGTAAACCCGCCGCCCGGGGCGGCTGACGCGGACAATCCCGCTCATAACCGGCCGGCGCTCACGGCGTTCGCCCGCATATTTAATTTTAACTTTCAGCGTCAGATGCGTCGGTTTTTCGCCCTCGACGACCTCGTACGATTCGATATAACCTTCTTCCAAAAGAATCCGCGCAATTTCCGCTTTGATTTTCGAACTGGGCATCGCAACCGCGGTCTGACCAACCATCATGGCGTTGCGAATCCGAGTCAACATATCGGCAATAGGATCATTAACCATCTTCTGTTCTCCTTTGCTTCCTGCTTACCAGGATGACTTGGTAACGCCGGGAATCTGGCCATTCAGCGCTAATTCACGGAAACAAATCCGGCACAAGCCGAACCGTCGCATATAACCGCGCGACCGACCGCAGATTTTACAGCGATTGCGCACCTGATTCGGGTATTCTCGCCGTAATTCACGATAAGCCATACATTTTTTCGCCATATTAACCCTTCCTGAAAGGCATCCCGAGCAGCGCCAACATCGTCCGCGCCTGATCATCGGTCTCAGCCGTCGTTACAATCGTGATTTCCATTCCGCGGACTTTATCGACCTTTTCATAATCGATTTCCGGGAATAAGGTCTGTTCCTTGAGACCGAGCGTGTAATTTCCGCGCCCGTCGAACGCGTCCGGGGAAATCCCGCGAAAGTCGCGAACGCGCGGCAGCACGATATTCATCACGCGGTCCAGAAACGACCACATTTTATCGCCGCGCAGCGTAACCTTCGCGCCGATCTCGCGGCCCTCGCGAAGCTTGAAGTTCGCGATCGAAACCCGCGCCTTCGTAACGAGCGGCTTCTGGCCGGTAATCGAACGAAGATCGCCGATCGCGGCTTCTAACGCCTTCGGGTTATCCATGGCTTCCCCTAAACCGATATTCACGACAATCTTCTCGACCCGGGGATACTGCATGACGTTTTCCAGATTTAACGCGGTTTTCATCGCGGGAACGACTTCGTTCAGATATTTCTCTCGTAAATGGTTCATGATTTACTCCCCGCTTATTCCGCGTCGATTTCCGCGCTGCATTTTTTACAGACGCGAACCGCTTTTCCGTCGATCCGTTTCAGTCCGACGCGCGTCGCCTTCCCGCATTTCGGGCAGACAAGCATCACGTTCGAATTATGAATCGGAGCTTCAAACTTGACGATACCGGCGTCGATCTGCCGCCGTCCGGCCTGCGTCTGACCTTGATGACGCGCGCGAATGTTGACGCCTTGAACGACGACGCGTCCGGCCTCTAAATCCACGCGCAGTATCTCGCCGCGTTTCTTTTTATCTTCGGCGCGGCCGCTGATCACTTCAACGGTATCGCCTTTGCGAATCTTTAATTTCATTCCTGCTCCATCTCTCCGGTCTTAAATCGTTTCCGGCGCCAATGAGACGATTTTCGTAAACCCTTTTTCGCGAAGTTCGCGAGCGACAGGCCCGAAAATACGCGTTCCCTTGGGATCGGTTCCGTTCGCGTCAAGAACGACCGCAGCGTTATCGTCGAACCGAATCGACGACCCGTCTTCCCGGCGCCATTCCTTCGCGCAGCGCACAATGACGCATTTCACGATTTCGCTTTTCTTAACCGAACCGTTCGGGTTCGCGGATTTAACCGTACCGATGACGACGTCGCCGACGGCCCCGTACCGGCGGACCGATCCGCCGACAATATGGATCACAAGGATTTCTTTCGCGCCGGTATTATCGGCGATCTTGAGACGTGACTCTTTTTGAATCATGGCTTACGCTCCCTGTTCCGTTTCAACCTTTTCGTTGACTTTCACGATCGCTTCGACCGCCCAGCGCTTATCGCGGGAAATCGGGCGCGTCTCGACCAGCATGACTTTATCGCCGATCTTACAGGCGTTATTCTCGTCATGCGCCTTGACCCGCTTCAGGTCGTGAACTACTTTGCCAAGGAGCGGATGACGGTAGGATCGCTTGATTTCCACGACGACCGTTTTATCCATCTTATCGCTCGTTACGGTACCCATGATACGTCGCCGTGAATTCATCGAACACCTTCCTGTTTCATTTCCATTTCCCGCAAAATCGTTTCCAATCGGGCGATATCGCGGCGAACTTCCTTCGGACGGCTGCTATCGGTCAGCTGACCGGTAACCGCCTGGAACCGAAGATTCATTTTTTCCTGACGCAGCTCGGCAAGCTTCGCGCGAATTTCTGCGCCTGATAATTTTCGAATTTCTTCCGCTTTCATGATTCACTCTCTCCGGAACCCAACGCGTATTTCGCGACGACTTTCGTCTTAATCGAAAACTTGTAGGTAGCCTGGCGCAGCGCCTCCAGCGCGGCTTCTTCGGGAAGCCCGCCGACCTCGAACATAATCCGGCCCGGTTTCACAACCGCGACCCAGTATTCCACGTTCCCTTTTCCCTTACCCATACGGGTTTCGGCGGGACGATGCGTATACGGCTTGTCCGGGAAAATCCGAATCCAGATCTTTCCGCGCCGTTTCATTTCACGCGCCATCGTGCGGCGGGCGGCTTCGATCTGCCGGGCTGTGATCCAACCCGGTTCCAGCGCCATTAAGCCGTATTCACCGAACGAAATCTCGGCCCCGCGGAGCGCTTTCCCTTTCATCCGCCCGCGTTGCTGCTTTCGATACTTTACTCGTTTTGGCATTAACATTTCAAAACTCTCTTTCGACCCGCGTCAGCCGCCGCAAAAGCGGCGCCAGACGGCGAAGCAATCTGTTATTCGCTGACGTAGACGCCGTCCGTCGCGGCGGCGGCCGCGGTTGCGGCCTCTTCGCTCATGGAAAGCACGATACCGCGGTAAATCCAAACCTTGATTCCGATTTTCCCATACGTCGTATGCGCTTCCGCGTGCGCGAAGTCAATATCCGCGCGCAGCGTCTGCTGCGGAACGCGGCCTTCGCGAAGCGTAACCGAACGCGCCATGTCCGCGCCGCCCAACCGGCCGCCGACCTGAACCTTGACGCCCTGCGCGCCCTGGCGGAGGCCCTGCTGGATCGCGCGTTTCATGGCGCGGCGATAACCGACGCGCCGTTCGATCTGCCCGGCGATATTCATCGCAACCAGATAAGCGTCCGTATCCGGCGATTTGATTTCCTTGATCTCAAGATCGACCTTCCGCCCGGTCAGCGCTTCAAGGCTCTGACGGAGCGCCGCGACCTTCTGCCCCTTGCGCCCGATCAGGATCCCCGGCTTCGCCGTGTTCACGACGACTTTGACTTTACCCGGGTAACGCTCGATTTCGACGCGCGAAACCCCGGCTTTATCGGTTTCAGCGTGGATCAGCCCGCGGATCCTGAGATCCTGATGAAGCTGATCAACGTAATCATTACCCCTTGCATACCAACGCCCGTCCCAGGGTTTGTTGATATTCAATCGAAATCCAATAGGATGTACTTTACGACCCATGATTTTCTCCGATCAACCCTTTCTTACGCGCGCTCGCTGAGAACGACGGTAATATGAGACGAACGGCGCAGCACTGGCTTAAAGCGTCCGCGCGCTCCGAAATAACGCCATTTCCGCGTCGCTCCTTCGTCGGCGTAAATCGCCCGAACGATCAGGTCGTTCCGATCCAGGCCAAAGTTCTCTTCGGCGTTGGCGGCGGCGGAAGCGATCAGCTTATAAACCGGTTCGGCGCTGACTTTATTCGTGAACCTGAGGATATTCAACGCGTCCGTTACCTTCTTCCCGCGGACCATGTTGATGACCAGACGGACCTTCTGGGCGGAAACGCCGAGATTGCTCAATTTTGCTTTAACTTCCTGGCTCATCTCGTCTTACCTCTTCGTCGATTTTTCGGAAACGTGGCCGCGGAATAAACGCGTCGGCGCGAATTCGCCCAGGCGGTGACCGACCATGTTATCGGTGATATAAACCGGGATATGGCGGCGTCCGTCGTGGACGGCGATCGTATGACCTACCATCTGCGGGAAGATGACGCTGGCGCGGCTCCAGGTTCGGATAACTTTCTTATCGCCGGCGCTGTTCATCTTCTCGACCTTCGCTAAAAGCTTCGGCTCAATAAATGGGCCTTTCTTCAATGATCGTGACATTTTCTAAACCTCTTCTGATTAGCGCCCGCCCTTCGCGTTGCGGCGACGAACGATAAAGCGATCTGTCTTCTTATTGCGGCGCGTCTTATACCCTAACGCAGGTTTCCCCCATGGGGTCTTCGGACCGGCCATACCGACCGGCTGCCGGCCTTCGCCGCCGCCATGCGGATGGTCGCGCGGGGACATCGCGGTCCCACGAACCGTCGGACGGATCCCCAGATGGCGCTTGCGTCCGGCTTTTCCAAGCTTGATATTGCTGTGATCGACGTTGCCGATCTGGCCGATCGTCGCGTAGCAGACCTGCAATACCATCCGGACTTCGCCGGAGGGGAGCCGAACCTGAGCGTAATCGCCTTCTTTCGCGACGAGCTGCGCCGAGGCGCCGGCGGCGCGAACAACCTGTCCGCCCCTTCCGGGCTTGAGTTCAATATTATGAATCGTCGAACCGACCGGGATATTCGCAATCGGCATCGCGTTCCCGACGCGGATTTCAGCGTTCGGACCGGACACGACCATATCGCCGACCTTCAACCCGATCGGAGCGAGGATATAGCGCTTCTCGCCGTCAACGTAGTTCAGGAGCGCGATCCGCGCGGTCCGGTTCGGATCGTACTCGATCGCGGCGACCTTCGCCGGAACGTTCGTTTTATTGCGTTTGACGTCGATAATCCGGATGAAACGGCGGACGCCGCCGCCGCGATGGCGGACGGTCACGCGGCCGAGGTTGTTGCGGCCGCCCGTGCTCTTTCGGAAAACGATCAGCGACCGTTCCGGCTTCGACTTCGTGATTTCTTCAAAGGTGTACCCGGTCCTGTTCCGGAGCCCGGGGGTAACCGGCTTGTAAATTTTAACTGCCATTATTCAACTCCCTCGAAGAACTTGATGCTGTCGCCTTCGGCGAGCGTAACGATCGCCTTCTTCATGACCGGCTTCTTGACCGTCGTGCGGCGGCTCTTCATGTTGCGCTTCGTTTTACCGGGGGTCAGGATCATATTGACCGAAACGACGGAAACGTTGAAAAGCTTCTCAACGGCATCCTTCACGAGCGTACGGTTCGCGTTTTTCTCAACTTCAAAAACGTATTGATTCTTTCGCAGCAGGTCATTCGTTTTTTCGGTTACGAGCGGTCGTCGTAAAACTTCGTAAATCGTCGACACGATTTCCTCCCTTAGCCTAAGTACGAACTGATCGTTTCGATCGCCGCCAACGGCAGCACGACTTTATCGAAACGCAGCAGATCGCGAATATTCAAATAGTTCGCGTTCAAGGTTTTCGCGTCCGGGATATTGCGCGTCGCGCGGATAACGTCCGCCGAAGCTTCCCTGTCCGGAACGAGAACCAGCGCCGTACTTTCGCCGACGAGTTTATTCAGCGCTTCGACCATGACGCGCGTTTTCGGCTGCGCGATGACGAGTTCGTCGACGACGACGATCTGCGAATCGCCGGCTTTAACGCTGAGCGCGGAGCGGAGCGCGGCGCGGCGCATTTTCTTCGGCATATCCTGCGTATAATCGCGCATGTGCGGGGTATGGACGCGCCCGCCGCCTTTCCACTGCGCGGCGCGGGTCGAACCCTGCCGCGCGCGGCCGGTTCCCTTTTGCTTGAACGGTTTGCGTCCGCCGCCGGCGACTTCATGACGGACTTTCGTCTCATGCGTGCCGAGCCGGGCGTTCGCCATCTGGCGAATGTACGCCTGATGCATCAGGTCGACATAAATCGGGGCGGCAAAAATCGCCTCGGGAAGTTCAACTTCGCTGACGATCTCGCCCTTCATGTTTCTGACATCGATTTTCATAAGTGCTTTTGCTCCCTGTCGTGCCTCAGCTCTTGCGAGCGCCCTTGATCATAACCAAACCGCCGCGAGCGCCCGGGATCGCGCCTTTGACGCCGATCAGGTTCCGTTCCGGATCCAGGTACGCGACCGTCAGGTTGTTCACCGTAACACGCTCGTTGCCCATATGACCGGGGCCTCGGGAACCTTTAAAAACGCGGCCCGGCGTCGTACCGGCGCCGCGGGAACCCGGAGCGCGGTGACGGTCGGACTGACCGTGGGTCTTCGGACCGCCGCCGAAGTTGTACCGCTTAACGCCGCCCTGAAAACCGCGGCCTTTGCTCGTCCCGACGACGTCGACCAGCTCGCCAACGGCAAACTGATCCACCGTTACCTTGTCGCCTTCGGCGACCTGCGGATCCTTCGCACGAAATTCGCGCAAAAAGCGAAGCGGAGGCAAGTTGTTCCGCTTAAGATGACCCATCTCGCCATTCGTAATCCGAGAAGGTTTAACTTCGTCGAACCCGATCTGGACCGCGCTGTAACCGTCGGCTTCCGCCGTGCGCAGCTGGGTAACATAGCAAGGCCCAGCTTCAATGACGGTGATCGGAATTGCAACGCCGTTGTCATCGAAAATCTGGGTCATGCCGATTTTCTTGCCAAGTAGCCCTTTGAACATTCAGTATCTCTCCTATTGATTTCAACATATCGCCGGCCGCTCTGCGCGGCCCTGTACAAGATTGTCAGCATGGGCTTCGCTGCATCATCTTGCTCACAGATCAGTCAACCGCGCCCGTCTCGCCAGTGGAATTTTTGTCGCGCCCGGAGTTCGCCGGTTCTTGACCCGTGATTAATCTGATCCGGCATCTATCGGATCAAACTGCTTCATTATAGCACAGCTTGTCCTGATTTCGTAAGGAAATACGAATAAAAATGTGAGATCCGCCTGAAAAAAATCAGTCAGCTGATTCAGGGAAACGAATTACCCTGTCAGGGCTCTGATTTTTCCGACCCATGCGCGGAAATGCGAACATTCCTGAAGAATTCGGTCGATTCCGATTCGTTCGGCTAAAACGATTCCATCCGCAACTTTTTTATACGCAGGGATCAGGGATTTTATTCGTTTCGAGGGCGCTGTATCGGGCGAATCGTCGATGAACTCCGGAGACGGATACGCGGTACGAATCGCCTGAATTCTTGAGACGGACGGAGAAAGAACCTGCTTTACAAACTGCTCTTCTGTTTGACCCTCGCAAAGGATATAAACGTTAACCATATCAAACGGGCTCAGCCGCAGGCCGGCCTCCGAGCAGGTTCATATTCCAAAGATCGCCCAGACTGTAATCGTCCTCCAGCCAGACTTTCAGAGATTCAGCAGGCAGACGCATCAACTCCGTCCCCCGTGAACCCCGGTTCGCGACAATAACGTCTTCAGCGTCGAACTCATTTAACAGGTCGACCGATTGCGTCGATACGATAAGCTGAGAATCGACAGCCGCAGATTGGATCAGATCTGAATTATTTCCAACGCCAATATTCCACCTGGATTCAAAATTTCCCCTTGCGATTTCGCTTTGCCAGTCTGCATTATAATAATATCCGAAAAACTCCTTATTGAAGACAAGACGGTTATCATCCGTAGGAACTAATTCGAAACCGTATGAATTCAGTCCGAAAAAGGCTTCAAAAAAAATTTGATCCGTAACCTTTCTTCCTTCGTAAAATAAGGAATTAACACCGCTTTGCGCTGCAAACAACTGAAGGCCCTTTGTCAAAACGCTTTGAAGAAACGAAAAAGCCGAAATAAAGTTGGATTTTCCCGATCCGTTCGCCCCAATCAAAACGTTAATATTCTTTAATTCAAGGTCACATTCCCGAATGGACTTATATCCGGAAATTTTAATGCGGCTGAGTTGATCTCTCTGCAATACCATAAAGCTTCTTCTTTCAAAGCAGGAAAACCCTGCTTCAACACTGTTTTTACTTGTTGACCTTTTTCATCATAACACAATAAACCCAACTATAATATCCTTCATGAAACCCGTCCGAAAACATCCAGATTCTCGCTTAACGATCCTGATCGCCGCGGTCGCCATATCCGCGCTCATCCTGATCACCCTTCCGTTTATGATCACGACCCCCAACGCCATCCCCGACCCGGTTCCGGCAGCGACAGCCGCACCCGAATCGCAGGCAGCAGCTTCCCCAACCGCCGCCCCGGAAGCCGTCCCCCCCACGGCAGAACCCAGCCCGACGCCGAAAACGGTCCCCGCGACCGAATATTTCCGCGCCAACGCGGATAAGGAAAGCTATCTCCGCTATATCCGCGAGCTTTCGGGCGACGTCGAAGTCACGATCGGCGGCGCGCCCGCCCGAATCATGACCCGCTACAGCTACGCCATGTTCACCGGGAAGGAGAACGCCAAAGGGTTCGAATACCTGATGCAGACAATCCGCCAATGGATCCCCGAGGAAAATATCCAGGTCGAACCGTTCCAGTACGTCGACGGTATGGGCGCGAACACGTGGCAGAATATCGTGCTGACGTTCCCGGGAAAATCGCTCCCGGAAGAGCAGGTCATCCTCTCGGCGCATTACGATTCCGTCGTCGTCTTCATGGGCGACGCGTTCGAAGCCGCTCCCGGCGCGAACGATAACGGGACCGGCGTCGCGTCGATCCTCGAGCTGCTGCCGCTTTTACCGAAAATGCAGTTTGAGCGGACGTTGAAGGTCATCTTTTTCAGCGGCGAGGAAAATTTTCAGGAGGGTTCCGCCGGTTATATCCAGCAGCACCTGGACGACAGGATCATCGGCGTGATCAATCTCGACATGTACGGAACCGACAAGGACGGAGACCGCTGTTTCGAAATGTACGTCGGGACGCTCGAAGGCTCGCTCGGCCTCGCCAACCTGATTATCGACGTCATCGGCCGCTACGGACTGAACCTGACCTATGACGTCCTGACGACGAACGCGTACGACAAAGCCGACCATCGCCCCTTTTGGGAACATAACGTTCCCGCCGTAACGCTGATGGAAAACTTTTTGACCGATGCGACGCTTTCCGGCGGCGGCTGCGTCGGGATCGATCGGACCGACTGCTGGCATTTACCCTGCGACACCTACGAAAAAATCAACGTCGATTACGCGTTTGACGTCGGGCTGGCGGGAATTTTCGCGGCGCTCGAGCTTTCCGGCGCGAACCCCGTCGCCGTTCCGGACTGACCCGAAGCCGCCAGAAAGCAGAAGGAAAGAAATTGAACGCAACCCTACGAAGACGTACCCTGCCCCTCCTTTCCGCGCTCCTCAGCGCGGCCGTCGCCGCCGCGCTTTTCGCGAAAACCGGCGTCTTTCCGTTCGGGAAGCTGACGCTGCTGATGAGCGATATGGATTCGATCTACGCTGAATTTCTCGCCGAGCTCCAGCGGGTCCTTCAGGGACGCGCCGATCCTTTTTACTCGTTCCATGCCGGGATCGGGCTGAACACGCTGGCAATTTTCGTTTTCTACCTTTCTTCGCCGTTCAACCTTCTCCTCGCGCTGGTCCCCGAAGCGTATCTCCTCGACGGAATCACGCTGATGACCCTGCTGAAAATCGCCGCCGCCGCGTTCCTGATGACCCGGTTCCTCGCGCGGACGGTCCCTGACGGCGAACGCGATGACTGGTCGCTGCTCCTCGGTATCTGTTACGCGCTTTGCGGCTACGCGATAAGCTATTCGTTCTCGCTGATCTGGCTCGACGGCTGGCTCCTTCTTCCGCTCGCCGCCGGATCGGTCGACGGGCTCGTCGAAAAGAATCGCTTCCTTCCGTTGACGCTGTCGCTGACGATCCTCTTTTTCTCCGGATTCTACGTCAGCTACATGGCGGGGCTGTTCCTCGGCGTCCGCTTCCTGGCGCGCCTGATCGAGCGAGAGCCCGCCCGTGCCAACGCCGGTCCGCCGACCGCCGGGTTGATCTTCAGGTTTATCGCCGCCGTTCTCCTGGCCGCCGCGATCAACATGGCGTTCATCCTGCCAACCGCGTACGTCCTCGCCAATAATATGGGCCTTTTCGGTCAGGCGCGGCCCGAATTCCGCGTCCTGTTCGACCTGATCGATTTACCCTGGAAGCTCTTTTCCGGCACGTTCGACGGCTATAAAGACGCGCTCCCGTTCCTGTACAGCGGGCTCCTCCCGCTCGTCTCCGCCGCGTTATTTTTCAGCTCCCCGCGCGTTCCCGAACGAAAGAAAGCCGTCGGGGCGTCGGTTCTCCTCCTCCTCGGGCTCAGCTTCCATTTAGCCCCGCTGAATTTCGCCTGGCACGCGTTCGACCATCCCTCATGGTTCCCGTTCCGTTACGCCTTTGTCTTTCCCTTCGCGCTGATCTGGCTCGCCGCTTCCGCGCTGAACGGACCGCGTCCGGACGAGTCCGACCGGGAATCAGGCCCGCTGGTCCGATGGGCGGCGCTCCTGATCGGTTACCTTGCGCTGATCTGGAAACTCGAACCCAACCGCGTCAGCCCGGCGTTTTTCTACCTGAACGCGGCGCTGATCGCGGTTTTCGCCGTCCTGATCCCGCTGAGCCGGAGATTCCCCGGCCGCCGCTGGCTCAGGGTCTGGCTGACGGTCCTCGTCATCGTCGATCTGAGCCTGAACGGATGGACCACGTTTTCCCGATACCAGCGCGAATACACGACGCGCGCCGATTATAAAAGCTTTCATGACCGTTTCGCCGCCGATATCGCGGAATATGGTCCGAAAAACGGCGCTTTCTACAGAATCGAAAAAACCGATGTCCGAACTTATAACGACGCCGCCGCGCTCGGTTATCCCGGAATCGGCCAGTTCAGCTCCGTTTCCTCGGTCGCGCAGACCGCGTTTCTCAAGAAACTCGGATACGATTGCTACGCGACCTGGTGTTCCTATCGTGCGGCGAACCCGTTCGCGGACAGCCTTCTGGGGATCCGTTACCTGCTGACCGGCGGGGCGGCCAACGCGCCCTATCGGGAGGTTTCCCCGACTGTCCATGAGAACCCCGACGCGTTCCCGCCCGCCTTCTTCGTCGACGCCGGCGCGTTCGCCGGCCCCTTCGCCGACGATCCGATCCAATTCCATCAGCAGCTCGCGCAGGCAATCGCGCCGGGATCGGCGCCCATCTACCGGCGGATCGAGCTCCCCGCCGGCGTCCCGGACAACCTGAGCCCTGACGAAGGCGACGGGACGGGACGCCGCTGGCTCCGTTCCGATCCGAATACGGAAGCGGAAATGCGCTATGAATTCCAGCTTCGGAAAGCCGGCGTCTACGTAGTTTACCTGCCGAACGTCAGCCTGAATTACACGGTCGCAATCGACGGCGAAATCACGCACACCGACCACGGGTCCTACGCGCCTTTCCTGACCACAATCGTCTCGGAGGCGAACGAGCCGCATTCAATCGCGTTCTCAATCGCCCGAACGGAAGATTATTACGACGACGTCCGCGTCTACCGGCTGAATCAGCGCGCGTTAGCGGGGATCGCCGGATCCGTCCGCGCAAACGCCCCTGGCTACCGCTACGACGGACGGCGAACGTTTACCTTTGAGATCAAGCCGGACGATTCGGGCGCGCGCGTGCTGATGACGACGATCCCGTATGACGCCGGCTGGCGCGCGACGCTCAGTGGAGAAGACGTGGCGACCGGGCCGATTCTTGGCGGACTGATGAGCGTGCGAATTGAAAATAAAAACGGCGGAACGCTGCGCCTGAGCTACGAACCGCCGCTGCTTTGGCTTGGAACGGTGATCAGCGTTTCCGGCCTGATCGTCCTGTTCGTCATCCTGATCATAAAATGGCTCCTGTCGCGGATCGCCGCGCGGAAAAAGCGCGCCGCCGCCGGCTATTGACGAACGGTGAGGACCTGTTCGCATTCCGCCAGATCGCGGTACAGCGTATCGAAATTCAGCTTCCCGTTAAACGCGACGTAGAGGATAACGTCCAGCTGGATCCCGCGCTTGATCCGCTGAATCTCGTAGCGGACGACCCGAACGCCATGATAGGAAAGGATCTTCTCAACCTCCTGGATCGCGCCGCTCTCGTCCTTGACGCGCAGCCCGATTGTTTCATGTCCCTTCACGCCGATCAGCGCGCCAAAACGCGATCCGAAAATCTGAATCGTCAGGATCAGGACCGTCGATAAAACGCCGATCCTGATCTGCCCTGAACCGAACGCCATCCCGAGACCGGCCGTCGCCCAGATTCCAGCCGCCGTCGTCAGCCCGCTGACCGACTGGTTGCGGACGAAAATCAAGCCTGCGCCCAGAAAACCGATCCCGCTGATAATCTGCGCGGCGACCCGGCTCGGATCGATCCCATAGCCCGGGAGATCCACCAAATCCGCAAAACCATATTTCGACGTAATCATCATCAAAGCGCTCGCCAGGCAAACCAGCATGTGCGTTCGGACGCCCGCTTCCTTATAGCGCCGGTCGCGCTCAAACCCGATCAGCCCGCCGCAGGCCGCCGCTAAGCAGATTCGGAAAAACCAATCGACATACAGCAAGGATGGCAACGTCCTGATATATTCCCAAATATTTTCCATGCGTTCGCTCCATTCCTAAAACAGGTTAGATTCCCCATTTTACACGGATTCAGCGAATTTTGGCGATTTTCAAAAAACTGATTTTCCGATCGCGCGTTGTCGCCGGCCGCGATCAAAGGCCGGCGGGACTTACGCCGCTCGGATCCGTCCCCGGGCTAACGTCAGCGCCGCGATCGTTTTCACGTCGTTCAGCTCGCCGTCCTCGGCGCGCCGGTACGCTTCCGCGATCGGGAGGGATACGAGATTCAAGAACTCGTCCTCGTCCTGCGGGAGCGGACTCTTCTTCAGACCCTGCGCCAGATAGACATGAATATACTCCGAACAGTACCCCGGCGTCATATAAAAGCCGCCGATCCGTTCGATCCGCTCCGCGTCATATCCGGTCTCCTCGCGGCATTCGCGCCGCGCCCCTTCGAGCGCGTCTTCGCTTCCGTCCGCGCCGTTCAGGATGCCCGCCGGCAATTCAAGAAGCGTGTCCTCCGCGCCCATGCGGAACTGCTCGACGAAAAGAATGCTGCCGTCCGCGGTAACCGGGACGATAACGACCGCCGGAACATGCGTAACCAGGTCGTAGCTCCGGACCTTCCCGTTCGGAAGCTCGACTTTAACCGAATACACGTCAAAAACATGCGCGGCGTATTTTTTTTCACGACCAATAATTTTCGTACCCATTCTCTTATTCTCCATCCTGAATAGATTTTTCTTCGACGTCCGCCGGCCCAGAATCCGAAGCCGAGGCGTTCATCCACGCGCGCAGCCTGAGCGCCGCGGCGTTGAACGGCGCTCGATTTCCGTTCGCTTCCCCGGCGATCTCGTCCGCCGGCTCCACACGCCAGAATTCGTTTTCCTCCGCTTCAATTATCATGCGGCGAAGCTCGTCTTCGTCCTGCCAGATATTTTTCGCGTCCTGCCCAGCCACAGCTTTCCTCCTCTTATTTCCAGCGGAATAAACTCGAACAGATATTTTTTACCACCGTTACGAATTTTTGCCAGGCATCGCTCTGCCTCAGCCTGACAAGCCGGTCGATCCAGCGTTTCTCGAATTCACGTCCGCCGAACCGACGGTCGCGGACCCATCCGCGAAGACTCGCCGCGGCGCGCTGCGCCCGGGTTTCCTTCTTCACCGCCGACCTGGATTTCACCCCGTTCCGCCCGGAGAGGGGCGAACTGGAACGAAGCAAGCCGGATTTCGCCGCGCCGCGCTTCCGCCGGTAATGCGTAATCGCCGCGCAGAGATGCGCCCCGCAGAGAACGATATACGCCATGACGTAAATATACAGCAGCAAAATAATAATCACGGTTACCGAGCCATAAACCGCGTCGTACTTATTAAACGGGCTGATCAGGAACGCCGAAAAAAACTTCGTAAAGAGCGTCAGAATCCCGATCGCGCTGAAAGAGCTGATCCGCGCCGCGGACCGGTCCACCTCCACCGCCGGAATATATCGGTACAGCATGTACAACACCAGATACAGCAGCAGGAACGGCAGAAAATAACGCGTCAGAAACGCAAAAATCCAGCGCACAACCGCGTAACGCAGGATCGGGATCATCCGCGCCCAGTCAAACAGGTCATTAATAAACGAAAAAATCAGGAGCGTCCCCAAAATCAGGATAGTGAACAGGATTCCCGTAATCGCCAGCGCGCGGTTCACGAGAAAGCCGCGCCCCTTCGACTCCGGCCAGGCGTTATGGACGTTTTGAATCATCGACGAAAACGCCCCCGATCCGGACCAGAGCAGCGTCAGCGCGGCGGTAATCGACGTCGTCGCCCGCTTCTCAAAAATTCCCTGAATATTTTCAACAATAATCGTATCGACACCCGGACCAATCGTCCCCAGCAGGTCAAGAATCAGTTCCTTTACCGCGGCGACATCGACAAAATACGAAAAGATCACAACCAGAAAAAGAACCAGCGGGAAAAGCGAAAATAAAGAATAATATGAGATCGCCGCCGCGGCCTGCGTCACGCCCGCGCGGCCGATCGACGTCGCCATGTCGACAACAACGGTTAAAAACGCGTCCTTCCGAACGGTCCCAAGATTGGATCGTTCGCTCCGCTCCGCTTTCTCGCCAGACGGTCGATTCGATTCAGGATCAACCGGCTTTTTATCCCCTGCCATTCTCGCCTTCTTCCATAAAATAAATTATATCGAAGAAATCAGCGTAAATCCGATTTTATCGCCCTCCGAAAACCCCCGGCGGCCTCCTCAGGACCGAAACGCCCCCGCGCCGCCGTCAGGAGTACTTTCCGGTTCGGATTTCCAGCCCGCGCTTTTCGTACCTCTTCAGGCCCGCCGTATTGAGCTTCGTCGTCCCCTGAACCAGGAGCGTTTTCAGCTTCGGCAGCTGCTGAACGTATTTTCCCCCTGCGCCCGAAACCCGGTTGCAGAAGCTTAAATCCAGCGTTTCCAGATTAACCAGCGCCGGCAGGAACTCCAGACCTTCGCTGTTCAGGTCGCAGGCGGAAAGATTCAGGTAGCGAAGCTGCGGCAGCGCGGCGATCGCGGCGGCGCCGCGGTTCGTAACGTTCCGGTTTTCCGCCAGGTAAAGATAGCGAAGCGCCGCAACCGGCGCCAGCTCGCGGGCCAGCAGGATCAGGTCCGCGTCTGTAAACCCCTGAGCCCGGACGCCGAGCGCCTCCCCGGCGTTGAGGCGAAAAATCCCCGGCCCCTGATCGAACGGCCGCCAATCGAGCCAGAAATCCGTCAGCGAATCCAGCGGACAGGTGAAAAGAGAAACCGGAAAACTCGTTTCGACGCGATACGTATGCTCTGCCATGCGTCGGATTATACATCGGATCGGACGAAAAAACGAACCGCGCCTGGCAAGGCGTCCCCTTCGCCCCTTTGCGGTTTCGCGAAAACCTGTGATATAATGCAGTGTCTTTCGAAAAGGCGTATTTGGGATATGGTGCAACGGCAGCACACCGGACTTTGAATCCGTGGATCCTGGTTCGAATCCAGGTATCCCAACTTCATCCAGACCATCCGGCAGCGTAACCGAAACGGGGTCCCCGCTCATAGGGACCCCGTTTTTTTGAATCGCCCCGCGTTCAGCCGTTTATGGCCCGGATCGCGATCGCCAGCGTCTCGCCGTCGAACGTATCCTCCGCCGTCGCCCAGCCTTCGGGAAGCTCGCCGCTCCCAATCGCGGCCGCCAGCGTCTCGTTCGCGATATAGCTTTCGTTCTCGCCGACCGCAGCGGTCAGCTCGGCCGACGCCCGGTAGCGAATTTCGATCCGATCGGCAACCTCAAAATTCGCCCCCTTCCGAAGATCCTGAACGCGGCGGATAAACTCGCGCGCCAGTCCCTCGCGGATCAGCTCCGGCGTCAGCGACGTGACCAGCGCAGCGATATTCGAGCCTTCCGAAGCGACGACGAACCCCTCGTGCGCGTTGGCGCGGACGTCGACCTCGTCCGGCTGGATTTCGAGCGCCGAACCGTCGACCGTGACCTGGACCCTGCCGCCTTCGAGGAGCGTCCTCCCAGCCGTCATCGGGTCTAATTTCAGGATCTCAGCCTTAATCGCCGGGAAACGCTTCCCGTATTTCTGTCCGAGCTGTTTCGGGAGCGGCGACAGCGTAAACGTCATCGCTTCCGCGGCTGCGTCAAGAAGGCGGACCTTTTTAACGTTCAGCTCCTCGGCCAGCACGTCGGCATACTTCGCGACGCACGGCCGCAGGTCGGCTTTTCCCACCGAAAAAGCGCATTCCGCCAACGGCTGACGCACCTTGATATTCGCCTTGTTGCGCGCGGCGTGTCCCAGCGACGCCAGATCGATCGCCAGCTTCATTTCCGCGTTCAACGTCTCGTCGATCAGGCTTTCTTCCGCCCTGGGCCAATCCGCCATATGCACCGACGGGACCGCGTCCGGATCCACCGAACAGACCAGATTCCGATACATTTCATCCGCAATAAACGGCATCGCCGGCGCGATCAGCTTCGCGATCGTCGCCAGCGCCCGGTACAGCGTCATATACGCCGCGTTTTTATCCGCGTCGGTTTCGCCCTTCCAGAAACGTCGGCGAGACCGACGAAGGTACCAGTTGGACAGCGTTTCAACGAACGCCGAAATCGGCCGCGTCGCCGCGTTAACGTCGTAGCGCTCATACGCATCCGTGATATCGCGGACAAGCGCGTTCAGCGACGACAGGATCCAACGATCGAGCTCGCTCGGAACGAACGGGACCGTCGCGTCCGGCTTCCAGCCGTCTAAATTCGCATACAACACAAAAAACGAATACGTATTCCAAAGCTGCAGCGTAAACATCCGCAAAACTTCGTTAACGAGATTCGCGGAAAATCGCCGTTCCTGACCCATCGGGCTCGAAGTAAACAAATACCAGCGGATCGCGTCGACGCCGTTCATCGCGATCACGTCCCACGGATTGACGATATTCCCTAATCGCTTCGACATCTTCTGACCCTTCTCGTCAAGAATCAGGCCGAGGCAGATCACATTCCTGAACGCGATCGAATTCTTATACAGCGTGCTGATCGCGTGGAGCGAATAGAACCAGCCGCGCGTCTGATCGATCGCTTCGCTGATATAGTCCGCCGGGAACTGAGCTTCGAATTCAGAGACGTTCGACCGCGGGTAGCCCCACTGCGCATACGGCATCGCGCCCGAATCGAACCATACGTCGATCAGCTCGGAAACCCGGCGCATCGCCCCGCCACATTTTTCGCAACGGTACGTCACGTTGTCGACGTAGGGACGATGCAGCTCGATCGCGGAGCAGTCTTTCCCCGCCTTCGCGCTCAGCTCCTCGCGCGACCCGATACAGTCCTGATGACCGCAGGAATCGCAGACCCAGATCGGCAGCGGCGTTCCCCAGTAACGGTTCCGCCCCAGCGCCCAATCGATATTATTTTCGAGCCAGTTGCCGAAACGACCGTGCTGAATATGACCGGGGTACCAGTTGATTCCCTCGTTCAGCTCAACCAGCCGGTCCTTGAATTCGCTCGTCCGGATATACCAGGTCGGCCGCGCATAGTACAGGAGCGGCGTGTCGCAACGCCAGCAGAACGGGTACGAATGGCGGATTTTACCCTGACGGAAGAGAATCCCGCGCGCTTCGAGATCCCTGAGGATCAGCGGATCGGCCTTTTTAACGAAAACCCCCGCCCAGGGCGTGACTTCCGGGATGAACGTCCCGTCCGCCGCGACCGTCTGGATCAACGGGATACCGTTCGCCTTCGCGACCTCCATGTCCTCCGCGCCGAACGCCGGCGCCGTATGGACGAGGCCGGTCCCGTCTTCGGTCGTGACGTACTCGCCCAAAATAACCCGATGCGCCGGCTTTTCCGGTTTGACGAAGTCGAAAATCGGAACGTAGCGGAGCCCGGCGAGGTCCCGCCCTTTACAGCGTTCAAGAACCGTCACTTCCTCGTCGCCGAATACCTTCGCGACCAGCGGCTCGGCTAAAATCAGCTTTTCCTTCCCCACTTCGCAGCCGCCGTCCGCGCCATGCCGATGCACCTTGCGTTCGACCTTAACGTAATCGACGTCCGGATGCGCGGCGATCGCGACGTTGGCGGTCAGCGTCCAGGGCGTCGTCGTCCAGACCAGAAACGACGTATCGTCCGAATCGACGAGCCGGAAGCGGATAAAAATCGACGGATCGTCGGTATCCTTATATCCCTGCGCGACCTCATGATCCGCCAGAGGCGTTCCGCAGCGCGGGCAGTACGGGACGACCTTGAACCCCTGATAGAGAAGGCCTCGGTCGAAGAAATTCTTCAGGATCGCCCATTCCGATTCAATAAACTCGTCTTTATACGTCACGTACGCCGTATCCAGATCGACCCAGTAGCCGATCCGCTCGGTCAGCCGCGCCCAATCCTGGATATAGGTAAACGCAGACTCCTTGCAAAGCGCGTTGAATTTATCGATCCCGTAATCCTCGATCTGCTGTTTATTCGTGAAACCGAGCTTCTTTTCAACCTCGATCTCGACCGGGAGCCCATGCGTATCCCAGCCCCCGCGCCGAATAATATGGCAGCCCTGCATCGTCCGGTAACGCAGGACGACATCCTTCACCGAACGGGAAATAACGTGATGCACGCCCGGCTTCCCGTTCGCCGTCGGCGGGCCT
The DNA here is from genome assembly GCA_001717545.1 of Anaerolineaceae bacterium oral taxon 439. Taxonomy (NCBI): domain Bacteria; kingdom Bacillati; phylum Chloroflexota; class Anaerolineae; order Anaerolineales; family Anaerolineaceae; species Anaerolineaceae bacterium oral taxon 439. The sequence goes on from CP017039.1 coordinate 2,843,234, forward strand.
TCGTAAAAGACGTACTCCCGTCCGCCCTTTCGATTTTCGGTCGATCGCCTGAAGATATCTTCGTCCTTCCAGAACTTTAAGATCCCTTCTTCCATTTCATTGACGTTAAGTTTCGGTGAAACGGGTTTAAACATCCTTTATCCTCCGGTTTCAAAAAATAAAAATCCGCCCCCAAAGGGACGGGAAATTTCCGCGCGGTACCACCCTTTGTCCCATGCCGTTTCCGGCACGGACGCTCAAGACCCATTAACGGGGGTCAACCGGTTCCCCTACTGGCTATTCGCGTTCGGTTCGTCGCTGGGAAACGATTTTCACCGTGAGCCCCGCCCGGCTTTCACCATCCCCGGGTCGCTGATACGGGCGCTGCATGGGTACTCTTTTCCGTTGTCGCGTATGAGCTTCAAAAAATCAGTTTATTTAACCATGTTTTTCGCGATCGGTCAAAAAAAGAGGTTTTAAGTGATGACCGAAGCGATAAAAATGTCCCTCGTGATATACTACTCCCATGTTCAAGACGTTCTCCGCAATAAGCGCGCCGGTTGCGCTTTCCGTCTCCGCCGTCAATCGGCAGGTAAAGCAGCTCCTGGAAAGCGACCCGATTCTGGAAGACCTGAGCGTTGAAGGCGAAATCTCCAACCTTTCGCGGCCCGCTTCGGGACATATCTATTTCACCCTCAAGGACGCGGCCAGCGCGCTGAAATGCGTGATGTGGAAGACGGCGGCGGCCCGCTATCAAAACGTTTTTAAAGAAGGCGCGTCGATTATTGCGACCGGGAGGATCGGCGTCTACGAACCGTCCGGCGTTTATCAGCTCTACGCGGAGAAGGCCGAAAAAGTCGGCGCGGGGAAACGCTACGAAGAATTTCTGGCGCTGAAAGAGAAACTCGACCGCGAGGGGCTTTTCGCGCCGGAGAGGAAACGGCCGCTCCCGCGATTTCCGCGGACGATCGGGATCGTGACGTCTTCCGGCGGCGCCGCGCTTCAGGATATCCTGAAGACGCTCGAAAAACGCCGCTGCACCGCAAGAGTTCTTCTCTCCCCTTCCTCAGTCCAGGGGATCGAAGCGCCCGCCGAACTCGTCGCCGCCTTCCGCCGTCTCGTGACCTGTCGCCCCGATGTCATCCTGATCGGGCGCGGCGGGGGCTCCGCCGAGGATCTTTGGGCGTTTAACGACGAAACGCTCGTCCGCGTAATCGCTTCGTCCCCGATCCCGGTCATCTCCGGCATCGGGCATGAAATCGATTTCACGCTCGTCGATTTCGCCGCCGATTTCCGCGCCCCGACCCCGACCGCGGCGGCGGTCAGCGCGACGGCTGACGGGAACGAACTCCTCTTAACGCTGGACCGTTCGGTCGAACGCATGCGCCGGCGCTGCGAAGGGACGCTGAGAGAGGATCTGGACGCTCTGACCGCGCTTCGCTCGCGCTTATCGCGGACCTCGCCGGAGGCGGTCCTCGCGCGGCGGACGGAAACGCTGGACGCGCTCCGAAACCGGCTCGACCTTCAGGCGCGTCAACGGACCGCGGACGCGGGAAACCGCCTGACCGCGCTCCGGCTCCAGCTGGACGCGCTGAGCCCGACCGCGGTCCTGAAACGTGGGTACGCGATCGTAACCGACAGCGAAGAACGTCCGATCGCGCGCCAGCGCCAACTGACCGCCGACCAGTCCGTCCGCCTGATTTTCCAGGATGGGGTTCGAGAAGCGCGGATTACCGATTAGAATAAAGGAAAATTTAACGTTAGAACAGGCGGATAACGGAAAAAGAACGGAAAGAATGATGAAGAAGACCGAAGATCAGCCCGTCCCTTTCGACGAAGCGATCGCCCAGCTGGAGAAGATCGTCCAGAAATTAGAATCGGAACAGCTCCCGTTAGAGGACCTGCTCACGCTGTACCAGCAGGGCGCCGCGCTCGCGGATCAATGCGCGCTGCGGCTGAACGAAGCCAGAGTACGGATGGAAACGATTCATTCCGCCGCGGCCGACGCCGGTTCCGAACCTGAAACGCAGCCGGAAAATCGATCTTGAAACAGGCGGCGGATTTTTTTACCAACCCGGCGATTATCGCGGCTTTTTTCAGCTGGTTCGTCGCGCAGGCGCTAAAACCGGTAGTGAATTTTTGTATCGAACGGCGCTGGAACTGGTTCCTCGTTTTTCAAAGCGGCGGCATGCCCAGTTCGCATTCCGCGCTCGTGACCTCCGTCGCCGCGACCATCGGCATCTGGCAGGGGTTCAACTCCCCAACGTTCGGCGTCGCTGTCGCCCTCGTCCTGATCGTCACCTATGACGCGTCGCATGTCCGCTGGCAGGCGGGGCTCCAGGCTCAGAAAATCAACCAGCTCATCCGCGACTTTTTCACGGGGCAGCAGATCGACGACGAGCTGCTGAAAGAGGTCCTCGGCCATACCCCGCGTCAGGTCTACGCCGGCGCGCTGCTGGGAATCGTCATCGCGATTCTCGTTTGCAGAAGCTTCGGCCTGTAACGATGCGCCGCTGGGTCCGTATCCTGACCGCCGCCATGGCCCTCCTCCTTTCCGGACTGACCGGCGGCTGCCTCATGCGCCATTCGCCGGAAGCGCTCCCAACCGCGGAGCCCGAAGCAAGCGCGGTCAGCGCGGAAGATTTCGTTCCGATGATCCTGACCGGGACCGCCGCGGCGATTCCTGAAGCGACCGAGATCGAACCGACCCCAATTCCCAGCGAAACGCCGGTTCCCACGGCGGTTCCGACCCTGAGCGCCGCGCAATGGCGCGACTGGGACGTTATCCCGGGCTCGGTCAGCCCGAAAATGAAAGAACTTTACGCCGCCGGAATCGAGGCCGGAAATGACCCCGACCGATTCAGTAAGGTCGGCGACAGCAACACGGTTTCGCCGGCGTTTTTCGCCTGTTTCGATTTCAGCGAAACGTACGATCTCGGTCCGTATACCTCGCTCGCCGCGACGGTCGAGCGGTTCCGCTGGTCCTGGTCCCGGCTTTCGCGCGCGGCCGAAAACGGAAAAACCGCGCTCGACCTCGACATGTACCACTGGTACGACGACGATATCTGCTGGCCTTACGAATCGGCGACGACCTGCGAATACCGCCTGTGGCAGCCGTCCATCGCGATCATCGCGCTCGGGACGAACGACGTTTTCATGAAAGTCAGCGACTTCGATCAGCACCTGCGCTCGCTCGTCGAGAAATCGATCGACCGCTTCATGATCGTTCCGATCCTCGTGACCAAGGCCGACGAGCTCGACGCTGACGGCGCGTTTAATCAGGCGATCGCACAGGTCGCGCTCGATTACGAGCTGCCGCTCTGGAACCTGTGGCGCGCGATGAACCCGCTCCCGAACCACGGACTGCGCGAAGACGGGGTCCATCCGACCGTGAACGCGACGTCCGCCTGCGACTTCAGCGGCGGCGACCTCGATACCTATGGTTGGACAGTTCGGAACCTGACCGGGCTTCAGGCGCTTGACAGCGTCTCCGATTCTTTATCGCAGCCATAGACAATTTTATACTGACAAGATCGGGGAGAGCGTCGATTCACGGCTTGAAAGAGACGCAGGCCGTTTTTCCACGCATCGGAATCTTCACCCTGCCGCGCTCGTCCGCGTACCCTTCCGAAAGAATCAACGCGCGGATCGTCGCGGCGTCAGCGGCAGCGTCAAAACGGGCCCGAATCACGGAAACCGCCGCGTCGATCGAATCAAACCTGCGGACATGACCCGTCTCGCGGCTCTCAAAACAGACGTCGGCGAGAATCCCCATCTCAAACAGCGCAGCGTACAGCAGCGGAAAATCCATCCCTGAATACGGCGCCTCCGGCCGGATCCGGGCCGCCAGCCGCGCGTAAAAGTCGTCCGCGTAAGGCGCGCTGATCGCAAGCACGACCCGCCGCCGCGTCCGCTCGCGCAGCACCGCAATCGCCCCGGCAAGATCGTCCCACTCGTACATCGCGTGCGAACAGAAGGAAAGATCATACCGTTCCGCGCCTCGCTCCGGCCAGCGTCCATCGACAATCCGGATCCGCTTCGCGGCCGCCGGATCAGCCTCGATATTTTTCCGCATGACCGCGCGCATACCGGCGGACGGTTCGAGCGCGGTCACGTCCGCGCCCATCCGGGCGAAAAATAAAGACCACTGCCCGGTTCCCGCGCCAATATCCAGGACCGACCCAATCGATCGCCCGGCGAAAAGCCGGACAAGATAATCACGCGTTTCGTCGTCCCCCTCCGCCCAGCGCTGATCGAATCGCCGGGAATAAGCTTCCGCTTTCTCAAGCCAATAATCGCCCTCGGCCGCCGCCGCGTGCCGCCGCGCGCGCGCGAACCGGTTCCATAGATCGACAGGATGCATTTTCATCCGGAATGACGGTCAATTCTCATAATGTCCCTTACAGGATTTCATAACAATCTCCCCAGCCACGATCTCGTAGACAAGACAGTTTGCATCATCAACCCTCCTGTTGTCCTTTTCAGCGCTCCCGAACTCAGCTATACGCATGCCGATCCGCCAGGATTTCTTCATAAAAAGCCAGATGCGCCCGGGCGATCGCTCCCCAGTTCAGTTCCTTCCGCGCGAATTCCGCGCCCGCTTTCCCCAGCCGCGCGCGCAGCTCCGCGTCGGTCATCAGCCGCTCCAGCGCGTCTCGGAAAGCGCCGGCGTTATTCGGTTCAACAAGCAGCCCGGTTTCCCCATCGCGGATCAGATCGGGAATTCCCCCGACCGCCGTCGCTGCGATCGCTTTTTCGAACGGGAACGCCGTCGGAATCACGCCGCTCTGCGTCGCCGATAAATACGGAAGCGCCACGATCGCCGCACGGCGCATCAGTCCCCCCACCTCCTCGTCGCTGACAAAGCGGTTGATCAGCTCGATCCGCGGCGCGTTGAGCCGCTCGCCCAGCCCGGAGACGTCCCCACCCCCGGCAATGACCAGTTTCCAATCCGGGTACCGCGGCGCCAGCTCCGCCCAGGCGTCCAGCAGGATCGGCAGCCCCTTATACGGCTCGATCCGCCCGAAGAATAAAATCTCTTTCCGCTCGCCCTCGCGCGCCGCGTCAGCGTCAGCGTCAGCGTCAGCGTCAGCGTCAGCGTCAGCGTCAGCGTCACGGAAAAAATCGTAAACGCCATGCGGAATGACGCGGACCTTCGCCGCCGGCTTTCCCGCCGCGATAAGCTCCCGTTTCGCTTCCGCGGTCAGAACGACGAACCCGTCCGGCATCCGCCGGAAAATCGCCTCGGTCAGCCGGAAATATCCGGGCGTTCCCGCGTGATGGATCACGTCATGAACCGTATAAACGATCGGGATCCCGCGTTTCTGAAGCGCCGAACCCAGCGCCGGATTCCATTCCTGCGCGCCGGTTACATGCGCCAGGTCGGGACAGAAGTTCTCGATTGCCGACTGGATCGCCCGGCGCGTCGACGGCGCGAAGAGTCTCCCGACCGTTCCCAGGCTCCCGACACCCGTATCGACAAAATAATGACGTACGCCGCGCTGCACGGCGATCCGGGCGCGATGATCCGCGCTCTCCGCCGTCAGCGATCCGACCGTACAGACGCCAGCCAGCCCCTCGATCAGGCTGTCATGAAAATGCAGCATGCCACCGCGCCGCGCCAGCGAAATGCAGAGCACCTTAATTCCCGATTTCATCCTCACCCATTCCTTCCAAAAATCCGCAGTCCAGCCCGGCACGGGCCGCCGCGATTGCCGCACCCGCCGCGTCTGAAGCTTCAGCGTTTCGCTCGATCCGCGCCCACAGCGCGCATAGCGGATCGTTCATGACCGGCGTCACCGCCAACGCCGCCGCCGACTGCGCCGCCGCGTCGTCCCATCTCCCCTGCATCGCGTACCCTTCGATAAATGGGAAGCGCTCGATCGGATCGTTCGGGTAATCCGAGCCAGAAAAAGCCGCGTCGCCAAGTTCTGCGACCGCCGCCCAGTCGCGGCGCTGACGCGCTAAATCGGCCCGCTCGTAATACCAGCACCAGCCCTTCACCGCCGGTTCTGCCCCGAAAATCGTCGGATCCAGCGTCTTCGCCTCGGCCTCGGTAAGAATCCGCGCTTCATTCGTGAGAAGCGCCGCCGTGCGGTCGATCTCTCCGACCGTCTGATTAAAGATATCGACTTCCGGGTCGAGAACGCGGACGCAGCCGGGCGCGCGATAGTAAACGCTGACCGTGTCCGACGTATTGCCGGCGAAGCGCGCGGTCAGGTATTCCTGCTCGATTCGTTTTCCCGGAGCGAAATCCGAAAGCGTCCGCGTCCGCTTCGTATTCGTGTACATCATATACCCCATCCGCCCCGGTTCGGAAAGCGCCGGATCAGCGTAAATCCAGTTCAACGGCGCAGTCAGCGAATTATCCGTGCTGAACCGGATCGGAAGCGTATTCGTGACGATCGTCGTATTCGGCGCGAGCGCCGGGATCCGCCAGCTCAGCTGACGAAAGAAATCCTTCGTCAGCGTCCAATCGCGCCGGTATTCGACGGCGTTGAGAAAATGGAATCCCGTCGCGAGACCGAAAACGACCGCCGCGAAAAGAAGTCCCAGAGCACCGCCGATCCGCGTCCGCCAAAGCCCCAGCGCGTCCGTCAGGAGCGCGGCGCCGCCCAAAGCCAGCGCCATTCCCGGCAGGAACGGAAGCGTAAAGCGGGAATTCGGGAAAATCAACGAAAGATGCGACCCCGTCAGCCAGAACGGCTGCCCCCCCAGAAGAAGGAGCGCCAGCCCGACGGCGATTGCCGCCAGCGCCATGGAAACGGACCGCTTCTCCGACCTGCGTTCCCCGCGCAGCGCCAGCGCGAAGAACACGCCCGTCGCAAGCGTCGACCCGACGACGGTCAGCCAGTAGATCAGCGCGGTCCGTTCTCCCACCACCGCCGGATCCGGAAATTGAAAGACCTCCGTCCAGGCCGCGCCTGCGACCTTGGCAAGGTCGGCGAAAACCGACCCGAAGTAGGAGAGAACCGCCGCGACCGGATCAACCCTGAATTGCGCGACGAGATCGAATTCGTAGTGAAGCGTCTGCGTCCGGTTAAAAAAAAGCCGGTAGATCAGGGCCATCCCAAACACAGCCGCATACGGGAGCCAGGCGCGTAAAACACGGGCAAAACGTTCGCGCCGCTCGGATGCCCGGCTGCGATCGGCGCGATCCTCCGAAAGCGCGATCCAGAACAGAACCGGCCGGATCAGCTCCAGCAGGAAAAAATACTCCGACGCGAATAAATTCACCGCCGACAGCAGCAGCGCCGCCGCCGTCCCGATCCAGCCCCGGCCTTCGCCGCGCAGCGCCCGAATCGACAGCAGCAGCGAAACGAACAGCATCGCCATCAGCAGGTAAGAGAAACCGAAATTGATTCCAATCGGGAGCATCGTGAATCCCGGATATGAAAAAAAAAGCAGCGCCGCGAACGGAACGATCCAGCTTCCCGTCCAAAGCGTCCGGAGGAGCGCGGCGAAAACGAGCGTGCAGCATATGCGCATAAGCTGAGCGTAGAGCTGAATCCGGATCGGATCGCCGCCGGTCAGCAGGATCGCAAGATTATGGAGCTGGCCCGCGAGCGGACGGCTGAAGCTGAAATGACGGAGGAGTCCCGCGTATCCGACCGCGAGCCGAGTCCAGATAAACGCCCAGTCGTCCCAGTAAATCCCTGATTTCAGAATCGACGTCCCGTAAGACAGCGCCGATAACAGCGCCAGCAGCAGCGCAAACCCAACGCTCCCGGAACGGGGCCGGCTGGTTATTTTCTCCCGTAAGGATAAGATGAACCGTTTCATCGCGGGAACCGCCGATTCAGACCCTTCGGGTATTCGAGGATCAGGTAGTCGTCGAATCGCTTTTCACGAATCGGAGGACCAAAGAAATTCCGGACCGTCTCCGCGCTCATGAACATGCTGGGCTGATTAAGGTTGACGACGATGAAATTGGCGTTCGGATCGTCGTACCAGTCGGTCCGATTGAACCAGAGATATGGCCGGATCGTTTTCCCCGCACCCTCTTCGGCGCTCAGCGCGCGCAGCGCAACGCGGTTCCGCGAGCTGACAACCGTCTGCGACGCGGTCCAGAAATCGCCGTAGCCGCTCGTGTACCCGGATTCATATAAAAAAGTTGCGAGCCGGTCCTGCGGCGCGATAACGCGCCGTGTCGAAGGAAGCCGGAACGTCAGCGCAACGATCAGCGCGCAGCCAGCGATCGCCAGCGTCCGGAAGCTGACGGCGCCGCGAAGCTTCCGCGAGAAAAAATCGGAGCGAAACGCCGCGCGAAGGATCAGGACCGCGAACGCGTACGGGAAAAAAGCGTAATACCGCAGCGTATTCTCCATATTCAGCGAAAAGCCGCCCGCCGCGACCCACGCCCCATGACAGACGATCGCCAACGATAAAATCGCTGAAAAGAAACCCAGCGTCCACTCGCGCCGGAAAAACCGCACAAGGTTCCATCCAAGAATCCCGGCGCCAATCAGAAAGACACAGAGCTTCAGGATAACCGCCGCCGACCCGGGAGAAAAAATCGCCGTCTCGCCCGCCGACGCGCCGAAAAGCTTCATGCAGCCAAAGACAAAATTCCGGGCATACTCGAGAATCACCGTTTCCCCTGCCCATTTCGCCAGTCCGACGCGGCTGTTCAGCGGCGTATTCCCCGCCGCGAGATAAAGCCTTTCGATCAGCTTCCCCGCCGCGGCCGCCGCAGCCGTCAACCCCATCAGCCAACCGTCGCGGCGCGCCGGAGCGTCCTCCCCGAGAGCCGTCCAGCCCAGAAAAACCAGAACCGGAACCGCGAATAACGTCACGATAAACAGGTCGCTCGCCGCCGCCAGCGCCAGTAGCGCGAAATACAGCGCCGCCGCGCGCTTCGAAATCCGTTCCTCCCGTCGAAGCCGTTCCGCGAGCGCGATCAGCGGGAAAAACAGGATAAACACGCCGACATGCGCCCGCAGCGTTTTCAACAGCGGCAGCGTCGGGATCCCGGTCAGCGCCGTGTAGAAAAAAAACGAGATCCAGAACGAATCGCCCGATAATCCGCGGCGGAGGAGAAAAAAACCGGCGAAAAAAATCAGCGTCCCGCCCAGCGCAATCGCCAGAAGGACGGACGCCGTCGAAACGCCGAAAAGCGCCGCCCCGGGAAGATACAGCGGGAGCTCGGTAAACAGGAACGTCGCGCCGGTAAAATTCCAGCCGCGCAGCAGCACGTTCCCGGACAGAATGTCCGCCGCTTCGAGGTTCAGCGACGCCCAATCGGAATCGATCGGGATCGCGGAAAACGCGAAATAAAGGTAAAGAAAATAGACGGCCGCGAAAACCGCGAGAAACCCGCCGCGAACAATCTTCCTCTCAGATAAACGCTTCAAGCCTACCCTCGCTCCGTCCTCAGACGATAAAAAACCCCGACAGCAGGAAAACAGCGCAGACGAGAACCGACGCGCCCCAGATCATCTCCGCCGTCCGCTTCAGCTTATCAAACCGGTACAGCCGCACCCCTGCGACAAAATTCACCGCCCAGCAGACCCCCGACAGGATCGGCAGGATCATCGCGTTCCCCGCCGGGACCGGATCGTGCAGCGTTCCCTCCGCCGTCCAGCCAAACCGAACGAATTGCGCATGGTTCAGGCGGAACCCGAGCCATAACGCCAGCAGCGCGATCATCAGCAGCGACGCGGGAGCCGAAAACCGGGCGATCCGATTCTTGAACGACGCGACGAACCAATCCGCCGGGCGAACCGTCTGCCGCTCTGCTTCGGTCAGGATCCCCAGCTGGAGCATGCGCTCGTAAGCGGTCATGAACAGCGACGGGAGCCGCGGCGAAATCCCGTAAATCGTCGACGGCGTCCCAACAAACAGCATCGTTTTCAGGCTGGACGCCATGAACTCGACCTCGTCCCCATTGCCCAGCGTCACCTTCCCGGCGTAAGCGCCGGGCGTCGGTAAAAAAGGCCAGGGGATGTCCTGGTTCAGATCCGCCGGCGTCTTGATCCAGCTGATATCTGTCAACGGAATCGTCTCGCTGCGCAGCCCCCAGCGCAGCCGCAGGCTGTTCCGGGTCAGAACGTAGGAAGCGGTCGTCAGCGCGTACAGCCGGTACGCGAAAAACCCGATCGGTAAAAACAGCGATATCGCGACTAAAAACGACAGGAAAAACAACGGACCTGGCTGCTGCGCTGAAAAAAAGCTGAAACAGAACGCCATCGCCGCCAGGCAGACGCCTGAAAAAACAAGATTCAGCGCCCATCCTTCGAATAGCGCCGGACGAAAAAGCAGCCTGTCGCTTCGTTTTTTCGGTTTCGCCGCCGCGCCGCCAATCATCGCCGCCTCACCCGCCCTTTCGAAGGACCTGCCGCAGCGCAGCGCCGACCATCGCGACCTGTTCCCGCGTCATGACGCCGGAGAAAGGAATCGCCAGACCGCGCCGGCCTGAATCGACGGCGACCGGAAATCGTTCGGACGCATACCCGAACAGGCCGCGGATATAGGGCTGGTCCGTAATCGGGGCGAAATAAGGCCGAACCGGAATCCCCAGCGCGTTGAGCTGATGGATCGCGCGGTCGCGGTCGATCCCGCGAGCCAACCGGACGACGAAAACGAACCAGCTGTCCCGCGTCGTCGTCGCCGCTTTCGCCGGCAGCGTTATTTCATCCAGGTCCGCCAGCTCCTCGAAATACCAGCCGGCGACGCGTTCCCGATTCGCCAGCAGCGTTTCAATCCGGCTCATCTGCGCGGCGCCCAGCGCGGCGTTCAGCTCGCTCATCCGATAATTAAACCCCAGATACGTATGCTCCAGCCAGGTATCGCCCGGCGCGCGTCCCTGATTGCGCATGGCGCTCATTTTCATCGCCAGCTCGCCGTCGTTAGTAACGATCATGCCGCCTTCGCCGGTCGTCATCTGCTTATTCGGGTAAAACGCGAAAACGCCCGCCGCCCCTTCCAGCCCGGCTGGACGTCCCTTATATCCCGCGCCCAGCGCCTCGCAGGAGTCCTCGATCACCGATAATCCGGATTCTGCCGCAATCGTATTCAGCGCGTCATAGTCAGCGGGCTGCCCAAAAACATCGACCGCAAGGATCCCTTTCAGTTTCCCGTCCGCGCGATAACCGCGTTCCGGGAGCCATCGCGCCCGACGGCGTCCGCCCGCGTTAAAATCCGCCGCCGCTTCGGCGACCAGCGCCGGATCGATATTCCCGACCTGAGGATCGACGTCGACGAAAATCGGCGTGATCCGCTCGTAAAGAAGAACGTTCGTCGAGGCCACGAACGAAAACGGCGTCGTAATCACGAAATCCCCGTCGCTCCATCCGCAGGCGCGCACGGCCAGATGCAGCCCCGAGGTCCCCGAATTCACCGCAATCGCATGTTTCGCGCCGCAGAATTCCCGGATCGCCGCTTCAAAACGCAGCTGAAACGGCCCCATACTGAGCGCATTGCCGCGCATCACCTCGTTCACCGCCGCGCGTTCCGCCTCGCTGATATCCGGCGATGACATCGGCACTTCAAAATTCATGCGAAAATCCATCTGCGCAACTCCTGATTCCTCTCGATTTACGGACGCTTCCGCCGCTTTTCCGCTCGATTTTCTACTTCCTGATTTTCCACTCAATACATACTCACGGAATTCGGATTATACGGCGCCGGCGGCGGCTGGCTCGGATCGAGAACGAACTTCTCCTCCATCCGAACCGACCCGCGCAAAAAAGCGCCTTCTTCCGTCGAGAATCCGACGACGTAAACGTCGCCCCAAACCCGGCCCGTCGATCGGATTTCGAGCTTTTCCGCCGAGATATTCCCGCGGACGGTCCCCGCGACGACGACCGTATTGGCGCGAATATTGTTGCAAAATACCCTCCCGGTCTCGCCGACAACGATAATCCCCTGAACCTGAATCTCGCCTTCGAACGTTCCCTCGATCCGGATCCCGCCGCTTCCGCGCAGGTTTCCGCGCCAATTAATCCCCGCGCCTAAAATCGAAGTGACCCGGTCGCTCGACGCGGCCTGCTGCTGGTTGGTATTCTGCGCCTGCGGATTGCGCCGGAACATTCGCTCATTCCCCTCACTTCATTGATTTCAGCCCAAAAGCCGACCGCCGGACCTGACGCAAAAAAACGCTGTCCAAACGGAAAGCCCGCCCATATTCAGGCGATTTTTCGATATGTCTTCCATCCGGCGTCCCGACCCGCTCGATCGGGCCAGACCGCCCCGGCGAAAATTCGCGTTCCGTCCGGAACGTCGTCTTTCACAGTCGCGCCGTTGCCGATCCGGACGCTGCGACCAACCGTCACGCCCAAATTGATCGTCGCGCGCATTCCGACCTGCGTAAAATCGCCGATTCGGACCGCTCCGCCCAGCGCAGCGCCCGGCGACAAGTTCACACAGCGGCCCAGCCGATCGTCATGCGACAGGATCACACCCGCGTTCAGGAGCGTTCCGAAGCCGACGCGCGAATCCGAGCTGATATACGTTCCGGCAAGAACCTGAACCGCGTCGTCGATCACCGCCGAAGGCTCGATCACCGCCGAAGGATGAACCAGCGCAGGCTGGTCAAAGTCCGCCTCGATCAGGCGCTCAAAAACGGCCCAGCGCACGGAAGGGTTCCCGATTCCGCCGACCGCGTTCACGGCGCAGCGCACGCCTTGGCCGCGGAGCCGGACAAGATCGGATGACGCGCCGATAACCGGGACCCCCATGACCTCCGTCCCCAAAGCCATCTCATCGTCGATAATCCCGACGATTTCGTACCGTCCGATCGCGCGGATCAGGTCGATCACGGTCTTCGCGTGACCGCCGCCGCCGTACACGATCATTTTTTCAATCATACGACTATTTTACACGATTCCCGCTATTTCTTCGCCGCCGACCGGGACGCCGCGACCGCCAACTCGTCGCAGCGGTTATTCATCGGGTTGGACGCGTGGCCTTTGACCCAGACGAATCTGACTTCATGCCGCTGGAGAAGCGCCCAGAGCCGTTCGAGAAGGTCTGCGTTTTTCGCCGCTTCCGTTTTCGACCGTCTCCATCCGTTGGCCCGCCAGCGTTTCATCCAGCCCTGCTCGACCATGTCGACGACATACTTCGAATCCGAATACAGCGTTACAACGCAGCGCCGTTTCAACGCCTCCAGGCCAACGATAACCGCCGTCAGCTCCATCCGGTTATTCGTCGTCTCCGCCTCGCCGCCCGAAAGCTCCTTTCGGTTCGTTCCTGAAATTAAAAGTACGCCGTACCCGCCCGGGCCCGGATTCCCGGAGCAGGCGCCGTCCGTATAAATCGTAACCTCTGTCAATCCGTCCGCCACTGTTTTCCTTCCCCGCTCGTTTCAACGCAGACCTTCCGCCGCCGGGCGGGAAATCCGTCCGCGATTCGGTTAGAATTGATGGAATGAAACAAAGATATTTTCATTTAGTCCCTGACCGTCAATCCGCCGGAACGTCCCGCGCGAACCCCGCCACAAATTCTATCATTTTTCCTGAGCCGCGCGCTTCCGCCGCGGGAAAAGGACGGACGGCGCAATGAACAAACCGGACGGACAGCAACCCATTCCGCTCCTAACAGGGCTCAGCGCGATCTGGCTGACGCTCGCCGGACTGGCGTCGCGCGCGGTTCTTCTCCGCTACGCCGAATTTCTCGCGAAAGGACGGATCGTCCCCTCGTTCCTCGCGATCGGCGCCGCGCTTCTCCTCGGGACGCTCTTCGTATTTTTCCTGATCTGGGCCCCCGGACGGATCGCGCCGCTGAAAGAGAAAGCGCCGATATTGAGCCGCGGTTTTGCCGCGCTGATAACGGCTGCTCCGCTCGTCCTTTACGGCTTTCTCCCATGGAGCGAGCCGTTCGGCGCGTTCTGGATCCGCGCGTACCTTTTCGCGCTGGCGATCCTCGCCGCGACCTGGCTTTCGGATCGCGAAAAACGATTCACCGCCGCCGCGCTCGTCCGGATTTCGCTGATTTTCTCGGTTTCCGCGCTCGTCGCGGAACGGCTCCAAACGATTAATAACTATCCGTTCAGCGTCGGCTGGTCCGAAGGGAACCGCTTCTGGGATTATTCCGTCCTGTTCGGACGCCGCCTGTACGACTGGCGAAGCGACGGTCCGATTCCGGCGTATATCGACTTGGGACGGCAGGGGTTATGGGGCGCGATTTTCCTGCTTCCGAAGGTCACAATTACGATGATGCGCGCGTGGAACGCGGTCCTGTTTACCGTGCCGTACCTGCTCCTTGGCTGGGCGCTCCTCCGAAAACAGGGAAATCCGGAATCGTGGGAACGAAACGCCGCGCTCCCGCCGATCGTTTTCACGATGCTCTTCCTGAATCAGGGCCCTATCTATACGCCGCTCGTTCTCGCGATTGCGCTCACCGCCGCCGCACGAAAAACCCCGCGCTGGGTTCAGCTTCCGCTTCTCATGGCCGCCGGCGCGTTCGCCGTCCTGTCGCGCTCGACCTGGATTATCGCGCCGCCCGTCCTGGCGGCGGCGATCGATTTCGTCGAGTCCAGGAAGCCAGTCCGAACGCGCTGGCTGACGGCGTTCCTGCTCGCCGCCGCCGCGCTCCTCGGCGCGGCGCTGTACCTGAGCCATGATAACTTCCTTCCCCGTAGCGAACCGTCCGCCGCGCCCGGAGCCGCCGTTTCATCGGCGCCGCCCGGATCCGCTCCGGCGGAGACGCAGACGGAACCGAACGGCGAAGAAGCGCCGCCGATGTTCACGCGGGAATGGGTCGTATATTCGCTGACCCGCCAGCCTCTGATCCTGAGCCGGCTTTTCCCGAACGAAACGTTCGCGCCGGGAATCCTGCTCGCGTTGTTGATCGCCGTTCTCCCGCTGATCGCGCTGCTAACCGTCTGGGACCGGGAACGGCGCTGGCGGATCGATCGGTTAACGCGCGGTTTAATCGCGTTAATGCTGACTGGATTCTGCGCCGTCGGGCTGCTGATTTCGGTAAAGATCGGCGGCGGATCCAATCTGCATAACCTCGACATGTTCCTGATCGCGCTGCTCGTCGTCGCTGCGTTAGCCTGGAACGACGGCTTCGGCGGCTGGGCGCGCGGCTGCGTCCGGGGGAACCGCCCCGTTTCGCTCCTGATCGCGGCGACAATCCTGATCCCAACCGTGTCGATCGTGTTTTCGCTGACGCCGAAGCGCTATCCAGACGCCGAAACGACGCGGGACGCGCTCGAAAAAATTCAGGCAGCGATCGAAGCTGCGGACGGCGAAGACGTCCTGTTTATCGACCAGCGACAGCTGCTGACGTTCGGTTCTGTCCCCAGAACCGAGCTGATCGCGGACTATGAGAAGAAATGGATGATGGACGAGGCGATGGCGAATAACGCCGAATGGTTCGCGCCATACTATATGGACCTGAAAGCCCGGCGCTTCCGCGCGATTATCAGCGAACCGCTTCAGGTTAAATTCCAGGGCGCCGACCTGAACTTCAGTGAAGAAAACGACCTGTTCGTCCGCTACGTTTCCGTCCCGACGCTCTGCTACTATGAGCCGGCCGAAACCTTCCCGGAACAGGGCGTGCAGATCCTGATTCCCCGTGCTGAACCGATTGAAATCGACGGCTTCGCCTGCCCATAAATTTCTCGAATCGACGAAAATCCCGTATCCAATGAATTGACAGATTCGCTATTCAGAGTATACTTACTTCAAACTTCGCTTATTCAATAAGTATTCATTCTAAGAAAGGCCTCCTATGAAACACATTTATCGCAGTCTGATTTTCACGTTAATCCTTGCGCTCTGCTTCGGCGTTTTCGCCGTCGCCGCGCAGGAAATCGCCGCCGACGCCGTTACGGTCGTCGAGCAGGAAGAAGCTACGCTGACCGACGTCCTTGGCCGCGAAGTTACCTTCAATGCCCCGGCCGCTTCGGCCGTCATCGCCGGAAAGAAAACCGGGACGATCGTCGAATTACCGTTCATGTTCGAAAGCGGGCGAACGTCCGTTATTACCGGGCGCGGCGGGCAGGATAAAGGGAAATTCATGTCGCTCCTGGATATCCAGACGCCGGAGTTAGAGGACGGAAGCGTCGAAACCGTTGCCGCGATGAAGCCTGACGTCATCTTCCTGAAGAGCTATACCCGCGAAGACGCAGGCATCGCTTTCGAAGAAACCGGGATCCCGGTCATCTACCTGAGCCTTGAATCCCCGGCCGACTACGTCGTCGACGTCGCCGCCGTTGGAAAGGTTTTCGGCGAAGAGGAACGCGCCGCTGAAATTCTTGCCTATTACGCCGAGATCGAAGAACGCGTCGCGAAAATCGCCGCCGGAGTTGAGACGAAGAAAAAGGTCCTCCTGCTTCAGTTCGCGGAAGCCGACGGCGCGTACGCGCTGAAAATCGCCCCGGCGAACTGGTTCCAGACTTCCATGGTCGAGGACGCGGGCGGCGATCCGGTCTGGAAAGCCGACGCCGAGAATACGAATAAATGGATGGACGTCAACTTTGAGCAGATCGCCGCGTATGATCCCGACGTCCTGCTGATCGTCAATTACTTCGACGACCCGAAAGCCAACGTCGCCATGCTGAAGGAAGACGAGGCCTGGAAAGAGCTCCGCGCGGTTAAGGACGGCGAAATTTACCCGTTCGGAAAGGATACCCTCTCCTGGGACAGCGCCGGTCCGCGCCGCGGGCTGGGCTTGCTTTGGACCGTCAAAACGCTCTATCCGGAGCTCAGCGAGGATATCGACCTCGAAGCCGAAATGCAGAAGTTTTACAGCTGGTTCGGACTCGAGCCGGACGTGATCGAAGCCGAACTGATTTCCGCTTATCTGGCTGAGTAAAACCGATCGATTGTATAAAGAAACCCCGGGTAATTCATTTATCCCGGGGTCTTTTTATTCAGAAGCGCGCGTTAATTCAGCTCAAACGAGGTTCCTTTACAGGGCCGCGTCGCGAAAACGGTCGGCTGGATGCCCGTCCGCGCCTGATATCCGGCCGCTGCCCCCGCCATCATCTCCCCGGCAGCGTCCGCGCGGACAAGCGCAACGACGCTCCCGCCAAAGCCTCCGCCGGTCATGCGCGCCCCGTAACAGCCAAGCTGCCGCCGCGCTTCCTCGCTCATGATATCCAGCTCAGCGCAGGAAACTTCAAAATCAACGCGCAGGCTTTCATGACTTTCGTTCATCAGCAGCCCAAGACGCTCCGGCTGATTCGCCGCCATGGCTTTCGCCGCCTCCAGCGTCCGAAGATTTTCGCTTAAAACATGCCGGACGCGGCGGCGCACGACCGGATCGAGCGCCGGGGCTTCCGCCTCAAAGCGCTCCAGCGACAGATCGCGCAGCGACGCCAGCCCGAACGCCTCCGCCCCGCGGAGGCATTCCGCATGCCGATCGTTATATTCCGATCCGACAAGCGAATGCCTGACGTTTGTATTCAGGATAACGATAACGGTTTCGCCCGGGAGCGAAAACGTCTCGGTACTCAGGTCGCGGCAATCGATCAGCGTCGCTTTTCCTTCCTCCGCGATCGCGGAGATCAGCTGATCCATGATCCCGTTGTTTAATCCGATCCAGCGATTGTCGCAGGCTTTACTGACCTTCGCCATCGCGACCGGGTCCCAGTCAAACCCCGCCGCCCGCGAAAACGCGGCGCAGCTGACCAAATCAAGCGCCGCCGACGACGAAAGCCCGGAACCGATCGGAATCGTCCCCATCGAATAACCGTCAAATCCGGCTAACGGATAACCCTGTTCGCGGAGCGCCCAGGCGACGCCCTGCGGGAATTGGATCCAGGACCGTTTCTTCTTCGAAAAGTCGCGAATCGAAAACGCGTCCTTCGAATCCACGTCGCGCGAATACCAGCGGACTTCGTCGCGACCGTTTTTCCGGAGCGCCAGCCACTGATCATAAACGATCCCCATCGGGAAAACGAAACCTTCGTTATAATCCGTATGCTCGCCGATCAGGTTGACACGTCCCGGCGAACGAACGACATAATCCGGCGCAGTGCCGTAGGCTTCCCTGAAAGCTTCAATAATACGATTCAGCATGTCCGATTTCCTTTCATTCCGGCGAACCTCCTGATCATTCTTAAATTCATTTTATCATCACGCGAGGGTTCAGGCGTAAATCTACTCCTCTCCGCGATCGATTGGTACAATTGCAGGAAAATCTTGAACGAGCGAAAGCGAAAGGAGAATTAAACCGGGCATGCGCATCGCTATCGACTTTGGCAGCACGCATACGGTCGCCGCCGTAGAAGCCGCGGACGGGACGATCGCGCCGCTCCCGATTCCGCGGCTGTCGCTTCCGGGAACGTTCCTGATCCCGTCGGTTATTTCGTTCGCGAATTCAGGCACGCCGCTCGCCGGTTATCCGGTCGAGCGGGCCGGCCTGCTGACCGCGCCGGGGACGTTCCGCTGGATGAAACGGTATATCGCGCTGAACAGCCCGGTCCGCGTCCGCGCCGGCGGCGAACGCGTCACGGCGCAAGAGGCGGCGGTCCGCTTTCTTCGACAAACGCTCATCGAAATCGAGGCTGCGCTCGCGCCCGGGACCGTCTCCGAACTCATCTTCACCGCCCCAACCGACAGTTTCGACTTTTACCGCGACTGGCTGAAGCGTTCGTTCGAGGCTCCCAATCTCGCCGTCCGCGTTCTTGACGAAGCCGGCGCGGCGGCGGCGGACGCGGGGATCCGCCTTGAATCCGGGGAACCGTTTTTCGTCCTCGACGTCGGCGGAACGACGCAGCAGGCTCTCGTCGCCGCGCACGATTCAAGCGGAACGATACGCGTCAGGGGCAAAGACGGCCGGTCGACCGGCGGCGCAGATATCGATCGCTGGATCCTCGAAGAACTCTGCGGCCGGATCGGGATCCCGCTTCAGGACGCCCGCCTCCGCCCGCAGGGAGCCGCGCTGCTGCGCGGCTGCGAACGGCTGAAAATCGCGCTGAGCGAGCGGGAGACGGCGCGGTTCGAGCCGGAAGACGATCCCGGCGGGCTAACCTTCGGCGGAATGGAGCTGACGCGCGAGGAGCTGGAAACAATCCTCAGGCGCCACGATTTCCTTCTGAATCTTGAACGCATGATCCGCGACGTTCGGAACGCGGCCGCCGCGAACGGCGTCGACTCGTCCGCGCTCCGAAAACTTTTCGCGATCGGCGGCTCGGTCCGGATCCCTGCGATCCGCGCGGCGATCCGGTCTGTCTTTCCGGAATCATCGTTCGTCGAAACCGACCCGACGACGTCCGTCGCGATCGGGGCGCTTCGGGCGGCCACATCCGGGGTGACGCCGCTCCGCGATATCCTGACGCATTCCTACGCGATCCGCTACCGCGACGGACAGAGCGGCGAAGCCAAATTTGAGACAATCGTCCCGTCCGGCGCCGTTTTCCCAAGCGCGGGCGTCGTGAAAACGCTGCGGCTGAAAGCGACGCGCCCGGGCCAGCGGCTTTTCGGTCTGTCGATCTATGAACGGAGCCTGACGCCGGGCGCGACTGCGACCGACCCATATGAACTGCTGTTTGATGAGAACGGAGAAGTCCGGATCCTGAACCGGGTTCAGCCGTCCGAAGCGTTCGAATCCGTCTTCCTCAACGCGCGCGCCGCGCAATTCCTTGAAGCCGACCCGCCGGCAAGCCGCGGCGAAGCGCGGTTTTCCGTCGATTTCGCGATCGACGCAGACCGCTTCCTGATCGTCAGCGCGATCGACCTGCGTAGCGGACGCCGCGTCCTGAATCGGGAGCCGGTCGTCCGCTTATCCTGAAAATCAAATAGCGCCGAACGATCTGGTCCAACGATTCTGAGGACGAAGTCCCGAAATAATGAACAGGAGGAAAACCCGCATGACAAATCTCGAAGAAATCGAAATCACGATCGACCCTGACGGAAGAACCCGCGTTCAGGTCCGCGGCGTCCCGGGAGCGGACTGCGTCGCGCTGACCGCCGCGCTCGAAGAGAAAATCGGCGCGCTTTCCGGCGAGCGCGTCAAAACCTCCGAATTTTACGACGCGCCGCGGACGCCGCGAACGGTCCGGATCCGATCCGAACGCGGGGAATGACGTTCCGAGTCGCCGCCGTCCTCGCCGACAGCCGCGCCAACGGACCGGGGACGCGCTATACGCTCTGGCTCCAGGGCTGCGAGCGGCGCTGCGACGGCTGCGCCAACGCTGAATTTCAGTCGCGCCTTGGCGGGAAGCTCCGCGCCGTCGCCGCCGTCGCCGAAGAAATCCTCGCCGCGCCCAGGATCGACGGCGTAACGATCAGCGGAGGCGAACCCTTCGATCAGGCGGACGCGGTTTTCGAACTCATCCGCCGCGTCCGACGTCGGAACGACCGGTTAACCTTTTTTGTTTTCAGCGGTTATACCTTCGCCGAACTGGATTCGCGCTATGCAATCGGACGACGCCCCGACCAGCCCGACGCGCTCCTCTGCGGCCCGTTCCGGCGGGAAAATGCGCCGGACTACGAACGGTTCCTGCCATCAGCGAATCAGGAACTGATCTCGTTGACCGATCGCCTGAACGCGGACGATTTTCGGGACCTTCCACTTCACGAAGAGATCATCCGCGCTGACGGGACCGTGCTGCGCAGCGGGATCCTTCGCCAGGCGCGATAATCGTTCGAACGCTCGGATAATTAAATCCGATTTAGATTTGGTACAATTCAAGCGTGCGCGGAACTTTTCCGCGACGTTCGGTTGATCCGAAAAACCTACGGAACAGGATAAAAACTAATGAAACCGGGTATTCGAATTATTCTACTGATTTTCCTGCTGCTGGTCTGCGTTTCGGGGCCGCAATCCGGCGTAAACGCGGAGGAACTGAACCTCGTTAATCTTTATTTCTTTAATGGAGACGGCTGCCCGCATTGCGCCGATGAGAACGTTTTTCTTCAGGAGATGAGCGAAGCGTACGGCGACCAGCTCGTTATCCATAGTTTCGAAGTCTGGTACAACGCGGACAACGCCAAAAAATTTGAGGAGTTCGCCGCCGCTTTTGAGTTTGAACCGACCGGCGTTCCGGTCACGTTTATCGGTAATCAGCACTGGACCGGTTTCAGCTCGGCAACGCGCGAATCGATTCAGGCCGCAATCGAAGACGGGATCCAGAACGGCGTCGTCGACGCGCTTCAGATCGTCAACGGCGAAGAACCGGCGATCCCGACGATCCCGGGCGATTCCGCGACGTTGATCGACGTCCCGCTTCTCGGGAAAGTCGACCTCGCCGGAAAATCGATCTGGCTCAGCACGCTCCTGATCGGAATCGTCGACGGAGTCAATCCCTGCTCTCTGTGGGTATTGACAATCCTGTTGGCGATGATCGTCCGGACCGAATCGCGAAAAAAAACGCTGATCATCGGGTTCGTTTTTCTGACAGTTACGTCGCTGATTTACGCGCTGTTCATTACGGGCGTTTTTACGATCCTGTCCTATATCAGCTTCATGAAATGGATCCAAATCGGCGTCGCCGTCGTCACGCTCGTCATGGGGCTCATCAATTTTAAAGATTACTTCTTCTTCAAGCAGGGCGTTTCCCTGACGATCGACGAAAAACATAAACCGGGTATCTACGAGCGCATCCGCGACGTCATGAACAAGAGCGATAATTTATGGGCGATGATCGGGGCGACGGTTATCCTCGGCGTCGGTGTTTCGCTCGTCGAATTTTCCTGCACCGCCGCGTTCCCGGTCGTCTGGTCGAACCTGGTCGTCAGCGCCGGCGTATCGACGCCGACGTTTATCGCGCTGCTGGTTTTCTACATGGTTTTGTACCAGATTGACGAACTGGTAATCTTCCTGATCGCCGTTTTCACGATGCGCTCGAACCGAATGAAAGAGGAGCAGGGCCAGATCCTGAAGCTTTTCAGTGGAACGCTGATGGTCGTGCTGTCGATCGTGATGATCGTCAATCCCGCCTGGATGAACCGGCTGGGGAATACGCTCCTGACGTTCGCGATCGCGATCGCGGTAACGGGCTGTATCTACCTGACGGTGGAATGGCTGCTGCCCAAATTCGGCGTATATATCGGGCATAAAAAAGCGCCGAAGAAAAAAGGAAAGAAGAACCGTTAAAAACGGCGCGATGCATAGCTGAAACGTAACTCAACGGGACGGCATATGGATAGCCCGCGTCGCCGGAAAGCGCCAGGACCCCCGACGTCCCGCGTTCAAAGATTTGGATCGTTTCCGCTTCGGATAAAAGCTGTCTTTTCCTTCGCATCTCTCGAAACATGTTCAATCTCCAACTGGTGATCATGGGATAAATACAAAAAAAGCCGTGTCAACGGCTGAAGAATAAAAAAAAACCAGTTCAGAGGCGACGACCGGATTTGAACCGGTGATAAGGGTTTTGCAGACCCGCGCCTTACCACTTGGCCACGTCGCCGGGATGCTTATTAACCTGAGCGGGCAACGAGACTCGAACTCGTAACCTTCTCCTTGGCAAGGAGGTGTTCTGCCAATTGAACTATGCCCGCTTATTCTCTCGTCGGCACGTGTTTCCGAACCGACTTTTATAATTATATGCAGTTCCGCGGAATCGTCAAGCGCGCCGGTTCCGGACGCGGTTTTCCGTGAGCTTCTCCGCCGACGCGCTGCGCATGATTTCCAGGATCCGGTCGAAATCATCTTCCGGGGCCGCCTTATTCGCCTTCTCATGTCCGCAGCGTACGCAGCGATGCGTCAGGATCACCTCTCCCCGTTTCAGCGCCACCGCCACCGGCTCCATCAGCCCGCCGCAATCGGCGGCCCGATCCCCCGGCGACCGGTCGACATGCTTCGAGTAAAGGCAGACCGGACAATGATTCGTGTACCCGTTCCCAACGACGACCGCTCCGCAGTTTTCGCAGATAAAATCCTCCGTCTTCCGAATAAAAGTCATCGCCCGACCCGCCCTATCCGTCGTTACGCCGCCGCGCGAATTTCCGCCGCAAACTTTTCAGCGAACGCCGGGAGACGATCGAAGTCAGTCGTTTTCGGCTTGCCATAGAACTGATAATTATCGACGACGCTCCATTTTAACTCCCCGGCATACGCTTCGAATTGCTTCTTCGCCATTGAGCCCCAGCCGAACGAGCCAAAATATGCCGACGTCCGACAGAAAACCTTCTTGATTTTCATCATGTTCAAAAAGTTAACCATTTCCGGAAAGAGCGACCCCTCGTACGTCGGCGCGCAGACGACAATCCCCTGATTCTTCCAGACCGACGCTAAAATTTCGCCGATATCCGTCGTCTGCACATTAAACATCTCAACCGGCAGGCCCTTCGCCGCGATCGCCTGCTGCGTCATCTCGGCGAAGGAGGCCGTATTCCCGTACATTGTCGCATAAACGAGCGTAACCGCCTTCTCGCGCCCGCTTTCCGCGTACTGGACCCATTTTTTATACAGCTCGACGATCCGTTCCGGACGCTTCCGCCAAACGAGACCATGCGACGGAGCGACCACCTCGATCGGATACCCCGATAATTTTTCGATCGCTTTTTTCGTATTGGCGCTGAAGCCCGCGACGATATTTGAATAATATCGGAGCGTATCCTGCTCGAACTTTTCAACCTGAGAGCATTCGTCGTCAAAAACGGTCCCGGGAAGCGCGCCGTACCCGCCGAACGCGTCGCAGGGGAACAGGATCTTTTCTTCAACCAGGTACGTCGCCATCGTTTCCGGCCAATGCACAAACGGGATCGCCGCAAATTTCAGCGTGAATTCTCCCAGCCTGAGCTCCTCGCCATCCCCGACGATCTGGAAATGATCCCTGATTTCATAGAAATTCGCGATAATCTCCGCGGCCTTCTTCGTTCCGATATACGTAATATCCGGGTTCGCCTGACGCAAATACATCAGCGCGCCGGTATGATCCGGTTCAAGATGGTTCAGGACGACATAGTCGATCTCCTTCAACGGGACGAGCGACTCAATCATCTGGACATATGGCTCCGTACAGATCTCGCAGGAACAATCGATCAAAACTTTCTTTTCGTCCAGAATCACGTAACTGTTGATCGAAACCCCGCTGTCGCGGATCGACCAGAGGCCCTCGAATAACTCGGAGGTCCGATCGTTAACGCCTGCCCAATAGACGTTTGGGCGTATCATGACTGCCTTCATATGAATTTCTCCTATGCTGTCTTCCCGTGTCCGGGAAGGGTAAAGTTTTATAACGCGAATCGCTCAGCTCAGATCAATCGTCCGATTATCCAAAGGAAGAGCGAAACCAGACCCAAAATCAAACAGACCAGCGATACCGACGCCGGACGGCGATCCTTCAACAGGAGTTCGCCAGCGGCGCCAATTCCAATCAACAGCGCCGTAACGATCAGCCAGATCGCCTCGCCGAACGCGGCCGGAAAATATTGAATCAGTCCGACGCCTAAAAAAAGAAACAGGAAAAGCGTCAAGGTCAGCAGCGCTGTTATCACGATATAAGTCAGCGCCCGTTCGGCCGCGCTTCCGAGCGGGATCCGCCGCAGCGCCGCCGGACGCGCCTGATCCACCGCGATAACCAGGACCCCGCCGATCAGGATCAGCAGAATGATCAGCCCCATTGCCGCGCCGGTTCCACCCTGCCGTCGCGGAACGCGTCGCAGAGGTCCTTCAAGATACACAAGCCGCAGGCCGGCTTTCGCGCGCCGCAGGTCTCCCGGCCATGATAAATCAGGTTGACATGCGCCGCGCGATAGACGCCCGGATCAAATAAACTCGCTAAATGATCATGGGCCGCCTCAACGCTCATCTTTTCCGGACGCAGCCCCAGCCTGCCGCTGACACGGTAGATATGCGTGTCGACCGGAAACGCCGGCATTCCGAAACTGAAAGCCATCACGATCGACGCCGTCTTAAGCCCGACGCCGTTAAACCGCGTCAGCCAGCTCCGAGCCTCGATCGGCTTCATCTCGCGAAGAAACGACAGGTCCAACGTCCCACGCTCCGCGGTAATCGCCTTCAGGATCGCCTGGATCCGGGGACCTTTCTGATTCGCGAGACCCGCCGGCCGGATGCACTCTATGACGGCTCCCGCGTCCGCGTCGCGAACCGCTTCAAACGAGGGGAACCGAGCGGTCAGGTTCGCGAACGCGATATCGCGGTTCCGGTCGTTGGTATTCTGCGACAGCACGGTATTCACAAGCTCGTCCAAAGGAGGATGAATCGGGACGTCCGGATCGCCATACCTCGCGTAAAGCCGGTCGTAAATCTCCCCGGCTTTCGCGACCAGTCCCTGATCAGCGTTCGGCTCGACAATACGATCCGCTTCCAATTCCGTCTTAATCTGACATGGGCTCACGTTAGTCATCGCTCTCTGAATTATACCTGTTCCCATGCGAAAAAAGCGGCGCGCGCCGAAGATCGCTGAAAATCTTTCTTCTCGGAGAATTAATAAAGTAAATGCACCCTGAGGCGGCAGAGCTGAGAGCCTTCGGATTTATTCCTGCTCCTCAAAGCAATCGTACGGCGCTGTCTTATCGAAGGGATTCGCTTTTGAAATGACGGGGATAGTATTCACATGGGCAAAAGCTCCCTTCACGTCTTCTGTCCATCCGTTATGAGAGGTGAAAACGGCCTTCAGGTCATAACCAGCCATACGCTCCCCCAGATGCGCCAGAGACTTTTTGTTCAGATCACTGTCCTGATTAAAAATATCGAAGAAGCAGTAACCGCCGGTTTCGTTAATAGCAAGCGAATCCCCAGTAAACAGAAGCCTGTCATTTATAAGATAAGCGGTATGCCCGAGAGTATGCCCCGGAACCAGCAGCGACGTGATCTTCAGATCACCAAGCGTCACCGTTTCTCCGTCCTCAAGGAGCCGATATTCTTTTGAAATCCGCACAGGGTTTTTCAGTCCGATCGGCCCAATTTTCTTGCGATGCCATGTGTTTGTCAGATAATTTTCCTCCAGCTTTCCCAGATATATTCTGGCGTTTTTGAACGGATCCACGCACCGCGCATCAAGACCGCCGGCATGGTCGGGATCCGAATGCGTCAGAAACAGATCCGTCACATCCGCAGGATCGACGCCGATCCTGCGGCATTTCTCCCCCAGCCGCGGGTAGTTTTTATATCCCGCGTCGATGGCGACAAGATGCCGATCTCCCTGAATAAAGAAGATGTTGACGTCATATTCGCGGACACAACGGACCCCAAAGCCAAGCTCCCCTGTGGCCGCAGGGTGCAGCGCGCCTTTTCCGCGGTACATTTTCGGCACGACATTCATCGCGAAATAATCTATAATACTCATATTTGCCTCCTTCTACCTTACTGAAAGTAAAAAACCTGCCGCATATTTTAACAACGTATATGGAAGTAATATCGGACATCTTTTCATAATATTAATTTTCTGATTTTATCGCCGACCTTCCATTTCTCGCAAGATCTTTTGTCGACCTTTTCACAGAGAATCCAACGCTTAGTTAGTGAATCCTAACAATCTTATATACCATAGCTTCTGCATATTTGCAAGAATAATCATTATCTGAATTGTGGTTAGTTTGGTTATGCGGACAAGCAAATTGGCAAATTAACTGCTTCGCACCTGGGACGCCGTTAAAACAAAAAAGAAGACGTTGGCGATTTCCTACTCTCCCAGGAGGTCGCCCTCCAAGTACCATCGGCGTTGACGCGCTTGACTTCCGGGTTCGGGATGTGTCCGGGTATTCCCACGTCGCTTTCGTCACCAACATCTTCTCAATCGTTTACAGTATGTAGCTCTTCCTTACAGAAGCCCCGAAAAGACCCCTGTTCCTTCCATCACGTCTAAGCCTTCGATCATTAGTATTGGTTTGCTCAAGCCATCGCTGACCTTTCACATCCAACCTATCCAGCACGTCGTCTCCGTGCGATCTTATACATTTCTGTCCAGAGAACTCATCTTGAAGCGAGTTTCCCACTTAGATGCTTTCAGCGGTTATCTCTGCCAGACGTGGCTACTCAGCGCTGCAATTGGCATTACAACTGACACACCAGAGGTCTGTCCACCCCGGTCCTCTCGTACTAGGGGCAGCTCTTCTCAATTCTCTTTCGCCCACAGCGGATAGAGACCGACCTGTCTCACGACGGTCTGAACCCAGCTCGCGTACCGCTTTAACCGGCGAACAGCCGGACCCTTGGGACCTTGTTCAGCCCCAGGATGCGATGAGCCGACATCGAGGTGCCGAGCGAAGTCGTCGATATGAACTCTTGGACTTCACCAGCCTGTTATCCCCGGGGTAGCTTTTATCCGGTAAGCCACGGCCATTCCACTCTGTACCGTGGGATCACTAAGCCCTACTTTCGTATCTGGTCGACGCGTTGGTCTCTCAGTTAAGCTCCCTTTTGCCTTTACACTCTCTGACAGGTTTCCATTCTGTCTGAGGGAACCTTTGGGCGCCTCCGTTACCCTTTTGGAGGCGACCGCCCCAGTCAAACTGCCCGCCTGACACGGTCCCATACCCGGTTTCACGGTCTATGGTTAGAACCCAAATATGATCAGGGTGGTATTTCACCGCCGACTCCAGGAACGCTGGCGCGCTCCCTTCTCTGTCTCCCACCTATCCTACACAAACCATACCTAAATCCAATGCCAGGTTACAGTAAAGCTCCACGGGGTCTTTTTGTCCTGCTGCGGGTAGGCCGCATCTTCACAGCCATTTCAATTTCACCGGGTCTATCGTTGAGACAGTGCTCCAGTTGTTACGCCGTTCGTGCGGGTCGGAACTTACCCGACAAGGAATTTCGCTACCTTAGGACCGTTATAGTTACGGCCGCCGTTCACCGGGGCTTCAGTTCTAAGCTTCGAATTTCTTCTTACCTTTCCCCTTAACCTTCCGGCACTGGGCAGGCGTCAGCCCCTATACTTCGTCTTTCGACTTCGCAGAGACCTGTGGTTTTGTTAACCAGTCACTAGAGCCCTTTCACTGCGACTCGTCAGCCTCTCAGCCTCCGAGCACCCCTTCTCCCTAAGTTACGGGGCTTTTTTGCCTAGTTCCTTAACGATAGTTCTCCCGTTCGTCTTAGTATTCTCTACTCATCCACCAGTGTCGGTTTCCGGTACGGGCGGCTTAGCTTCTTCGCTTAGATGCTTTTCTTGACGACAGGGTCCGCCTCAGTTACGGCTTTCGCCTCCTGACTTCCCTCACCTCAACCCGTGCTTTTTACTCCGGATCTCTTCGGCTGACGTTCATCCACCGGAATCCACTAACCGGCTGGACTCCCCCATCGTTTTCACCTTCGCTCCACTCTGCCGGTGCTGAATTATTAATCAGCTGTCCATCGACTACGCCTTCCGGCCTCGCCTTAGGTCCCGACTAACCCGACGCAGATTGACTTGACGTCGGAAACCTTGGATTTTCAACGAACATGGTTCTCACATGTTTCTCGCTACTCATGCCTGCATTCTCACTTCCGATCGCTCCACGGCTCCTTCCGGTACCGCTTCCCCGCTCTCGGAACGCTCCCCTACTGATCTGTCTTTCAACAAATCCCATGGCTTCGGTTATATGCTTAGCCCCGTTACATTTTCCGCGCACAACCACTTGACCAGTGAGCTTTTACGCACTCTTTAAAGGATTGCTGCTTCTGAGCGAACCTCCTGGTTGTCTCTGTAGCTCCACATCGTTTCCCACTTAGCATATAATTCGGGACCTTAGCCGATGATCTGGGCTGTTTCCCTCTCGACTACGAATCTCATCACCCGCAGTCCGACTGCATGGTTCCCCTTATGGCATTCGCAGTTTGTTTGAGTTCGGTAAGACCTTGTCCCCCTTACTCAGCCAGTGCTCTACCTCCATAAGTTTTCCCCCACACGCTAGTCCTAAAACTATTTCGGGGAGAACAAGCTATCTCTGAATTCGTTTGGCATATCGCCCCTAACCACACGTCATCCCTCAATTTTGCAGCATTGAAAGGTTCGGACCTCCACGAGGGCTTAATCTCGCTTCATCCTGCACATGGTTAGCTCATCCAGTTTCGTGTCTATTCAACGCGACTCCTTCGCCCTCTTCAGACTCGCTTTCGCTTCGGCTCCAGGTTCCTCTCCCTTAACCTCGCCACGTCAAATAACTCGCAGGCTCATTCTCCAAGAGGCACGCCGTCACCCTCGCTTTCGCATCGGGCTCCGACTGCTTGTAAGCTCACGGTTTCAGGTTCTCTTTCACTCCCCTGTTCGGGGTACTTTTCACCTTTCCCTCACGGTACTTGTCCTCTATCGGTCGCTGAATGTATTTAGCCTTGGAAAGTGGTCTTCCCAGCTTCATGCCGTATTAGCGTGCACGGCACTACTCAGGTGTCAGCTCGTGTCTCCGCAGTTTCGCTTACGGGGGTCTCACCCTCTCTGCCGGACTTTCCCACGCCCTTCTGCTTCTGCTTCGCTTTTTTCACTTCTCGCTGATCCTACTACCCCGCTATGCATCCCTGCATATCGGTTTGGGCTCTTCCCCTTTCGCTCGCCACTACTCAGGGAATCCTCTCTTTTCCTCCGGTTACTTAGATGTTTCAGTTCACCGGGTTCCCCTCGACATACTATATATTCATATGTCGATGACTGAGGTTCGCTCAGCCGGATTTCTCCATTCGGACATCCGGGGATCGGCGCTCGTTCACAGCTCCCCCCGGCTTTTCGCAGTGTCCCACGTCCTTCTTCGGCATTCAACGCCAAGGCATCCCCCGTGAGCTCTTAGTAGCTTTTACGTGATGCAAGGAGCAGGGCTCTTTTCCCTTCCCCTTACTTTCTTCGTTCTCGGTTTTTTTACCTTGACTTTTTTTCTTGGTTACTTTTGTTAAATCTTTCAGATTTCTCTTCTGTTTGATTTAGCCTACATACTGTATTCGATTGTCAATGTGCCCGTCTTCCTCTTTGAAAGACTTTTACTAATCGAATCCACAGATTCGCTCAGTAAAACTCCCTCAAATCCCTGTGGAGATGGGGGGACTCGAACCCCCCGCTTCTGCCTTGCAAAGGCAGCGCTCTCCCGGCTGAGCTACATCCCCCTCCTCGTCCTTGTGGGCCATTCAGGACTCGAACCTGAGACCTCGCCCTTATCAGAGGCGCGCTCTAACCAGCTGAGCTAATAGCCCTCCTTTGACAATTCAGAACCAGCAGAAATACCCCACCAGTCCCCCGTTCGAGACCTGATTCTGCTCCCGCTTCCTCAGGGTTTCTTTCGATCGTCTTCAGCCCTTGGACCTCCGACTCTCTCCATTTAGAAAGGAGGTGATCCAGGGCCACTTTCCAGTAGCCCTACCTTGTTACGACTTCGTCCCAGTTATCAACCCCACCTTTGACGGCTCCCTCCTCTCGGTCAGGATACCGGCTTCAGGTGTTGCCAACTCCCATGACGTGACGGGCGGTGTGTACAAGGCCCGGGAACGTATTCACCGTAGTATCGCTGACCTACGGTTACTAGCAACTCCATCTTCATGCAGGCGAGTTGCAGCCTGCAATCTGAACTACGACCGGCTTTTCAGGATTGGCTCCGCCTCGCGGCTTCGCTACCCTCTGTACCGGCCATTGTAGCGTGTGTGTAGCCCGGGATATAAAGGCCATGCTGACTTGACGTCATCCCCACCTTCCTCCGGCTTTCTACCGGCGGTCTCGCGTGACACTTGTAACACGCGACAAGGGTTGCGCTCGTTAGCGGACTTAACCGAACATCTCACGACACGAGCTGACGACAGCCATGCAGCACCTGTTCAGGCTCCCCCGTAAGGGTCATCCGGCTTTCGCCTTCTTACTACCTGTATGTCAAACCCCGGTAAGGTTCTTCGTGTATCATCGAATTAAACCACACGCTCCGCTGCTTGTGCGGGCCCCCGTCAATTCCTTTGAGTTTTAATCTTGCGACCGTACTCCCCAGGCGGTAGACTTATCGCGTTCGCTTCGACACTCTCAGCTTTTACCCCGAAAACGTCCAGTCTACATCGTTTACAGCCAGGACTACCGGGGTCTCTAATCCCGTTTGCTACCCTGGCTTTCGCGTCTCAGTGTCAGTTAAGTCCCAGTAAGCCGCTTTCGCCTCTGATGTTCTTCCGGATATCTACGCATTTCACCACTACTCCCGGAGTTCCGCTTACCTCTAACTCACTCTAGCTCTACAGTCACGTACGACCTCCCCCGGTTAAGCCGGGGGCTTTCACATCCGTCTTGTTTTGCCTCCTACACGCTCTTTACGCCCAGTAAATCCGGATAACGCTCGTCTCCTACGTTTTACCGCGGCTGCTGGCACGTAGTTAGCCGAGACTTATTCCCGTGGTACTGTCCTTCCTCTTCCCACGTAAAAGAACTTTACGACCCGAAGGCCTTCTTCGTTCACGCGGCGTTGCTGCTTCAGGCTTTCGCCCATTTAGCAATATTCCCTACTGCTGCCACCCGTAGGTGTATGGACCGTGTTTCAGTTCCATTGTGGGGGATCACCCTCTCAGGTCCCCTACCCGTCTTCGCCTTGGTGAGCCGTTACCTCTCCAACTAGCTGATGGGCCGCAGGCCCCTCCCAAAGCAGATTCCTCTTTTACTATCGGCTCTCTGACTCCCGATAGCTTATGCGGTTTTGTCGCTCGTTTCCAAGCGGTATTCCCCTCTTTGGGGCAGGTCACCAACGTGTTACTCACCCGTTCGCCACTGGTACATCGCTGCACCCGTTCGACTTGCATGTATTAGGCACGCCGCCAGCGTTCATCCTGAGCCAGGATCAAACTCTCCGCTGATCTTCTTACGGCCTCTCGGCCGCCTTTTCCTTCTCTGCTCTCTCGGAATTTATCTGGTTTCTTCTGTATTTCTGCTGCTTCTCAATTGTCAAAGTGCTTCCTTACTTCGCCCTTCCTTCCGTCCGAGCGCAAGTAAGTATTATACGGGCTTTTCTTTTCCTGTCAAGCCCCATCGCTTTTTTCGTGACTTCACCAGCTCCGCCGCCTGACTGCCCGTATTCCTTTTTTCAATGTCCGCGCTCTTTCCCTCTGCGCAACAGTCCCCTATTATACGCTCTACCTTCTCCCTGTCAACCTGCTCCCTCTTTTTCCGTGACGCTTGTGCCTGCTGATTTCCTCGTTCCTCATAGTTCAAGACTGTTCTCATTCAGCAGAAAATCATACACACTCATCGTCACGATTCCCCGCTCGTCGCGCTGCGGACGGATAACGTCTTTCACGATGACGATTTTCTTAAAATCGTCATTCGCGCTGATCAGCGGCATTTTCTCCTGCAAAACCTTTTCTCTGTCTGGAAGGCTGTACGCGGATTGCAGGTAATAACGTTTACTCCCAAGGTTCGCAAGAAAGTCGATTTCAAGCTGCCTCCGATCAGTTTTTCCGTCGTCGCCGCGGAAGCTCCTCTGCACGACCCCAACGTCGACCTGATAACCGCGGATTCGCAGCTCATTATAAATAACGTTCTCCATCAGATGCGTCTCTTCAGTCTGACGAAATCCAAGACGCGCGTTCCGAAGCCCGATATCCTCAAAATAATATTTCAGCGGCGTGCCAATATAGCGGCGTCCCTTAACGTCGTAACGATGCGCCTCCTCCACAATATACGCGTCTCTCAGATAAGAGAGGTATTTATGAATCGTATTAATACTGATATCTGAATGAAGGACGCTCTTGAACGTCGCCTGAATCTTCGACGGATTCGTCAGCGACCCCACCCCGGACGCCAGAACGTTGATCAGGTCGTTCATTTCATGAATCTTTTCGATATGATACCTGTCAAGAATATCTCTTAAATAGGTCTCTTCGAATAAACTTGTCAGGTAACCGATCTTCTGCGCCTCGGTTCGCATGCCCGATACCATCGGCAGCCCGCCATATAAGACGTAATCAGCCCAGCCATGATAGACGTCGCCCGTATAAACGCTCATGAACTCGCGAAAACTGAGCGGAAAAAGATGGACCTCGTCTCCGCGACCGCGGAATTCCGTTATAACGTCCTTTGATAAAAATCTGGAATTACTTCCCGTTACGTACACGTCGACAGTCGGAATATGCAGCAATGAATTCAACACATCCTCAAATTCGGGCAGCAGCTGAACTTCATCCAGAAAAATATAAGTCCATTGGCCATCGTTGAGAAGAAGCGAACGAATATGAGCCAGAATCGCGTCAGGGTCCCGAAGAGGGGCGTTCTCCCGAAGATCCAGCGCAACCTGAAGAATATGCGACGGATCAACGCCAATCCCGAAAAGATAATCTCTGAAAATTTTTAATATCAGATAAGACTTTCCGCAGCGGCGAATTCCGGTAACCACCTTGATCATGCCATTATGCATCCGGTCAATCAGTCTTTGCAAATACAGGTCGCGTTTAATCTCCATCCTTCTCATCCTCTCAATGAAAAATCGCTGTAAAACTACGCCCATTTTTCATTATACAGCAAGCCGGGAAAAAGTAAGGAACGAACGCCCGTCCCGCCGCATACTTTCAGGCTATACTTATCCAGAAATTACGTCTACTATCAACGGAGCGCCCATGAACCGACAACAAATTCGCCCGCAGCTCGAAACCCTGACCCGTTCCCTGCCGGTCCTGATCCTCGCCGCCGCCTGTATTCTGACGATCCATGAAATTCAACCGCTCCTGGCCCGGATTTCCGCCGGCTTCGGCCTGCCGCCGCGGGCCGCGGAAATCCTGTACGCCGCCGTCTTCCTGATTTCCGTGATTTTTCCGGCTGCGCTGAAACGGGAGTTCCCGGCGTTAAACCGGGCGGCCGTTCTCGCGGCGGCCGGCGTCATCCTCCTGATCCTTTTCGATATTTCCGCGAAAACGGTCCTGCGCCGCGACGATTACTGGGAAATCTATGAAGCGCGTCACCGCGGCTTTTTCGACTACCTGCTGTTCATCTTCCTGACGAATTCAGGGCGGTATTCGGCCTTCCTGATCAAGTCGCTGTACGCTGTCCTTCCGCCGCTCCTCTGGATCCGGATCACGATTTTCCTTTGCGGACTGCTGCTGTTGGGCTGCTGTTTCCGAATCGCGAAACGCCTCGCGGCGGGGCGGACGAACGCTTTTTTCCTTTCGATCGTCCTTCTTTCAGGTATATACCTGATCCAGACGAAAATCTGGGAATCGTTTTTCTGGGGCGGCGGCGGGCAGATTTACGCCTGGGGGATTGCCTGCGCCTTGGCGGCATGGATTTTTCTCGGCGACGCGCTGGAAAAACCGACCCGGACAAACCTGACGGCAGCGCTCCTCCTCGCTTTTCTCTCCTCAGGATTCGCCCAGCTCATCAACCTGGCGATGCTGATGCTTTCCGGAGCTTTGGCGCTGCGCATCCGGATCGATAAAAAGGCTTACACGCCCCGGCAGGGAAAAACAGCGCTCGCTTTTTTCTGCGTCCTGATCCTTTCTACGGCGATCGCCTTCGCCATGCCTGGAAATTACGTTAACGCCTCCCAATTCTTCGACGACGGCCAGACCAGCGCCGTCTTCGAATCCGCCGCAGAGACGATCGGGAATGCGATTCTTGCTTCGTTTACCGGACTCATCCCGCATCTCCGGTCGCAGCGCCGGATCCTGCTCCTGCTCGCCGCGATCTGCTTCCTGACGGGAATTCGAATCTCCGAGGAGGCGGACGCTCCAAAACCGAACCTTGGGAAATCCGCTGCGATCGCTTTGGCGTTATGGATTTCCGCTTTTTTCTGCCTGATCATCAACGGAGTTCTCGGTTATTATTCATCGCGCGTTTTCTCCGTTCCGCTGACAATGATCTGGATCGGGACGGCATATTTTTCGTTGACCGCCGGCGCGATGTTCGCGGTGCGCCTGGTCTCCCATACGAACGCCCGCGGGACAATCCTGACCGGGCTCCTGATCGTCGGCTGCCTCTGGCTCAGCTTTTACGTTTCGATCCGGCCGGAGATGAATCGAATTTACCGGACCTGGACCGAACGCGACCGAAGGCTGACCGAAATCGCCGCGACTGGGGAATTCGACGAAAAAGAAGATTTTATGACCTGCGCGGTTGAGATCAACGGAGCCGGCGTTCCGGATATTCCGTACGGATCGTACGGCTGGATTATCGGCCGCTACTACGGTCTCCCGCCGCTGACCGCCGAGACGAATTGCCCGTAACCGATCCGACCGACGCAGGGCCAATCCAAACGAATACCGCGCGTTTCATCAAAATCTCGATGTCTCAAAATCAAATGTTTTGACGTCCCCGTTATGGCTGAAATCAAACCGCGCCGCTCCCCCCGCGCCCCGATTCTGCCAGGAACAACTCGAATCGTGCCAACTTGCCCAGCCAAATTGCCTTGACGAATTCATCCCATAATTTACCCATCCGCCAAAAGAACTGTTCCAAACAATAGTTTCGCGACAATACTCGCGAAGTCCTAAGAAATTTCCGCCGATCCGATCGACGTTTTGATTTGTATAACTCCGGGCGGCAGCGTTCAACATATATTGATAAATGCTTACATCGATAAACGTACTATAGCCTACACCGCCAACTGAACCTGTCGGACCTGTCGCAATAAACGTTTGCCTTGAAGAAGTCGGCGTTGAATCTGAACGATTCCCGGTTTCTAAATTAAGAATCCCGCCGCCGTTTTTCTCGAATTCACGATTCTTCGTTCGCTCTAAATCCTTCTCGACCGATTCCGGAAGACGATCCACTCTCCGTTCGATAACTTCTGAAACGCTGCTTGAAAAATCAACCGTTCGATCTTCCATCATCCAATAATGCTCAGAGCCCAGAAAATCGCCTGTCTCTGAGTCGTACCATCGTCGATCGTAGGGGCCAAGAACGTCCCATCCATTTTGATCGTCAACCATAACCTTAAACTGAGACCCAAGATGGCATACGTTCTCAATCAGAATTGATTTCTTTCCAATATGCTCGACGTTTTCAACCCTTATTTCAACCTCCTGGCAAAATGGCTCACCCAATTCAGATAATAATCCAATGAAATAAAAATCCGCGACATGTTCCCACGGCTTCATAGGAGAACCTTCCCGCTGGTCCTTATACGAATACTCAAAGTCGCTGTTGCCAACAGAAATTAATTTTCTGCCTTCTTTTTCAGTCCGATAATACCAGATTTCGGTATCCGCAAGTCCTTCCGCATTGATATGCACCCATCTTTCTGAATAATGATCATACGGCAGTTGGTAACCCTCATTCTTCTCCGCGACGCGCGATCGAACCTGAAAAAAAATCCATCCTTCTTCGCCAATCGGAATCTTTCTCGCCTTTTCGTTCAACTCTTTGACGAGCTTCACTGCATCCTCGATCGTGACGCTTTCCGCCAGCGCCGATCCGACCGAAGCCATAACGGCCATCAGAACCAATACGAATATTATTGCGCGTTTCATCTTTTCCTCCGTTTCCAGGCAAATCAAACGCAGCCAAACGTCATATCCATACGAGAATTATAACTTATCCTGATAAAAATGAACATGAAAAATCCCAGCCTGCGCGGGGACCAATCGGCTTATTTTCCGGCCAGCCTACGCGATCAATTACATAGACATAACCGAAACCCGTTCATACAATCATTATCGCCAGAATACCGGCGATTCCCCAATAATGTCCTCTTCATGATTATAAAAATTAAATACAAATTTACCGCCGATGCCGGATCCAATCGGAAGATTATCCGAGCAGTTAGGCGACCAATCGATAATAGCGGTTGACGCTGAGGCAGAACTTCCCGGTGAACTGGTCCATCCCGGATAAGGGGTATTACCATGCATGATACCGTTGCAATATTCCCTCAGACCAAAATAATATCCGCCTATGGAATTGATTGACTGCGAAGCGACGCTTTTCGCCACGCCGCTGTAACTCTTGGTCCGATTATTCAGCCTGGCCTCCGCCCAAAAGCGAACGCCATTATACGTTCCCGCCGGACTGAGAAATGTCTGAAACGCCCCTTCCTTTGCGCCGGACGGCTCGATAGATTCGGACGAATCGATAGAGATAGATTCCGCTCCCCGATACGTCGTCCAGCCTTCAAAATCTTCGCTTCTGACCATTTCGAAATCCTTCAGAACCTTTTCCGGAACCTCTTTGACGCGCATAAAATAACCATGCGCAGTAGAACCGCCGGGAATCAACGTCCGGTCCGTCTTCATTCTCGCCGAGTCGCATTTGACCATCGCTCCCGTTTCCGGATCAAACCAGGTCCGAAAATAATCGCCTAAAATCTCTAAACCATTTCGTTCTTTATAGCTTTCCCGATCCTCCGGCGACCAGTAAAACAGCATCTCGATAAAAATGACTTTCTTTCCCTCAAGCTCCGCGTTCTCGATCCGAATTTCATGTCCGTATCGATTCTCGATTTCATAATCAAGCCTGTCTTTATAAACCGAATCGAACTTTAACGGAAACCAATCCGATTCCCTGACAACCAGCTTTTCCGCGATCGAAAAGAAAATCTTCCCGACCGCGACCTCAGATAGAACTTCTCCGTCTTCAAACGTATCCCGGTAGTTAACCCGCTGATCGACGAACCCCTCGGAATTGATATGGTACCATTGCTTGCTTACATAGTACGTCGGCGTAAGCGCCTTCGCATCTTCCGGACGCGAAAACTCCTGCGACACGAAGACCCACCCATCAGGCACAAAAAATTCCGACGCCTTCGCCCATAACGCCTCAAAAACCTGATACGCATCCTCGATCGTGACGCTTTCCGCCAGCGCCGATCCGACCGAAGCCATAACGACCACCAGAACCAATACGAATATTATTGCGCGTTTCATCTTTTCCTCCGTTTCCAGGCAAATCAAACGCAATTAAACGTCATATCCATACGAGAATTATAACTTATCCTGATAAAAATGAATATGAAAAATCCCAGCCTGCGCGGGGACCAATCGGTTTATTTTCCAGCCAACCTTCGCCGACGCAGCGTCACCAGCGGCGCCAGCGCCTTCCGGATCCAGTACTTCGCCGTCAGAAGACTGACCGCTTTTCCGCCATCACGATAATGGATCGTCAGCATGTCCCGCCAGCAGCGCTCGTCCGCAACGATCGTCTTCGCGTCGGCATGAAGCCGGAAATTCGCCCATACCGCGCCGGGAAAATAACGGTACGGCGCGATCGCCGCCAGCCGCAGCCACAGGTCGTAATCCATCGCGAACCAGATATCCTGATCGAGCGGCCCGACCCGCTCCCAGAGCTCGGCGCGGAAGAAAAAGGCCTGCTGCGGGATATGGACCGAGCCGCGCCGAAGCGCGTTCAGGTCAGTCTGCTTCGCGTTGAAGCGTCCGATAACGCGATCGTCAGCGTCGATAAAGCTGCAATCGCCATACACGAACGAGCAGTCCGGCGCGGCGCGCAGCGCTTCAACCGCGCGGCGAATCGCCCCCGGCTCATACGTATCATCCGAATTCAGCCAGGCGAAAACTTCGCCCGTCCCGCGGTTGAACCCCTTGTTGATCGCGTGCGTCTGGCCCGCGTCGGGAACCGATACCCAATACGCGAGCCGATCGGCGTACCGCTCGATCACCTCGCGGCTCCCGTCGGTCGACCCGCCGTCGATAACGATATATTCCAGGTTCGGATAATCCTGATCCAGAACCGACCGGATTGTCCGCTCCAGATACGCCGCCTGCTGATACGACGGAGTCACGACCGTCACTTTCGGGAATTCCTGACTAAAAGGCTTCATTCGTCCGCTCCTCCGGCGCATCGTCGCCATTATCGATCCTGAACACGAGAGCGCCCTCCTCGCGTTCCAATAATTCGCCGTGCGCCTGGAGCCACTGCTGGAGACGCGGCTGCTGATAAAACCGCTCCATGTCGGTCGCGATAAAATACTGACGGTTATTCATCGTTTCCCGGAGAACGCGGTCAGCCTCCGCCGCCGGAAGCGCCTCGACCGACCCGTCCCAGATCATCGCCGTCCGCAGCCCCCAGTACATCAGCCCCGCGCCGTAATCGTCCATCAGGCCGACAATGTTAATCTGATTCGGATAAGGATCGTACCGTTCCGCGATCCGCCGGTACCGCTCAGGAGCGTCGCGGAAATCCGTCCGCCCCAGCCGCGTCGCCGTGTCGACGATCATCCAGCCGCAGCCAAGCGCGATCGCTCCTGCGATCATCGTCCGCCCCAGCCAGTCCCGCCCGCGCGCCCGCTCGATTCTGGCGGCAACGGTCCCGACGCTATCCACGAAAGCCCCGAGCCCAACTGACGCCAGCGGAAAGAGCGGCGTCTGATAATAATCGTGCGTCCCGATATGATGCGGCAGCGCGAAACCATACGCTGCGTACCCGACCAGGTACCCGACCCAGATCCATCGCAGACCCGTCCGCCGGATCAGCGCCAGCCCGATCAGCGCGGCCGCGATCAACCCGATGCCAAAAACCGCGTCGATCTCCCGAAGCCAGCGGATATAAAAACCAATCGAAAACCATTCGCTGAAAACGAATCGCCCCTGGTACTGCTGCCGAAGGAAGCCGTCGATCCAGACTCCCCAGACATTATACGCCGCGGTCGGACCGACCATCATCAGCGCCATCAGCCAGACCTGCGCCGAAGCGAACGCTTTCCGGATCGACCCACACGTCGAAAGGATGGCAAATCCGAGCGCGAACCCGATCGGAAAGATCATGACCTGTTTCACGTAAACCGCCGCGCCGGCGAAGACCGCGGTCAGGATCGCCGCCCCCCAGCTCCGCCGCTCCGTCCAGCCGCCCAGCGTCGCCAACGCGAAAATCGTCAGCGCCGTCATCAGCGCCTCCGGCTGGAACGAGCGGCTGACGAGAACGCCGTACGGAAGGAGGAGATACAGCGCAAACGCGGCCGCCCGCCCCACGTCCGATAACCAGCCGCGGCAAATCCGATTCAGCCCCGCCGCGCCGATCAGCCAGAACAGGATCGCCAGCGCCCGCGGCAGGCGCAAATCCGCGTCGCCGGCCAGCGCATACAGCTTGGCCGAAATATACTCCATGACCGGCGGCTCGATCCAGAGCTCCTGTTCCCCGCGGATCCGCGCCTCTTCGCGCTCCGCCGCCCCCCAGCCCGGAAGCGTTCCGCCGTCGGCGAGATAAAAACCACGCGCGATCAGCGCCGAATGCAGCTGGCGCGCCGGATGAAAATCCAACGGCGGGTTCGAAAAATCCAGAAAGCGCAGCGCAGCGCCGATCAGGAAAATCAGGATCAGCGCAGCCCGCCCGGACCGACCGATCGAAAGATGTCGCGTTTCGTTCATGGCTCTTTTACCCGGCGCAAGTCGTAAAGAATATAGCCGTTCCCTTCCGCAGCAATTTCATATCCCTCAAGCCGTTCGAGCAGCTCCGGCTGCGCCGCCAGCTCGTTCAGCGCCGAAACAAAAAAATAATCCTGTCCCGCGGTCAGCGCGGTAAACAGCGCCTCAAAATCGCTTTCGCCGCGCCCCGCCGCGCTGAACAGCCGTTCATCGCCCGCCGTCCGCCAGCTCAACGCCAACCGCCGCCAGCCGTAATAATTCAGCCGCATCCCGTAATCGCCGGTCAGCCCGATCAGGCTGGCGTCAGCCGGGACCGCTTCGCCCACCCGTCGCCAGCTCGCCGGCTCGAGGCGATAATCCGCCGCGCGGAGCCGCCCCACCGCGACATACCCGCCATAAAACGCCCCGGCGCAGCAGATCGCCGCGGCCGCGCACCGCCGCAGCCGCGATCCCTCGCCGTATTTCTTCCAGAGAAGCTCGAAAAGCGGCGCGAGCGAAATCGCGCAAAGCGGGTAAATCATCATGCTGTAATACTCGTGCGTCGTTATCTGATACGGAACGGTCAGCCCGTACGCGAGATATCCGGCCCATGCCCCGCCGATCACCAGCGCCTTCCCGCGTTCCGCGCTCAGCAGGCTCAGCCCCGACAGGAAAATCGCCGGCAGCGTGATCAGCCCTTTCAGCATCGCCAGCCAATCGGCGTAAAAACCCGGATCCAGGATCATCCCGCTCAGCGACACGACCCAGAAAGACAGGAAATCCCCCGACCGCCCCGGCGTCAGCGCCGCAGCGTAAATCAGGCTCGGCGCGACCGCGGCCAGCCCGACCCCAACCGTCTCGATCGCGCGCGCGCGAAATCCGTCCTCGCGGAGCCGGGCGGCGAAGACCCCCAGAAGAATCCCTGCGATAAAAAATCCGGCGAACGCTTTGATCAGCGTTGCGGTCCCGCCGAGGAGCGCGGTTAAAATCGCGTCGCGCCGGCGCCCGCTTTCGCGCCAACGCAGCCCGGCCCAGATCGACGCCGTGATCCAGGCGCACATCCACGGATCGGGCTGAATCGACCGGCTCATCACCACGCTCATCGGGAAAAAAAACATGACCGCGAGCGCGGCCCACGCCCCCGCCCGGGCGCCAAGCCGCCTCGCGCAGAGCCAGACGAAAAATCCTGCGACCGTCCAGAACAGCGCTGAGAAAACGCGCCCTAACCGCCAGTCCTCGCGGCCAATCATCCGGTACCCTGACGCCAGAACACGTTCGAGGATCGGCGGTTCGTACGTTTCCAACGCGCTAAGGTCCCTCGAAAGCGCGCTCAGCGCCGGATCGGCGTCCGGAAGCGAACGAACATAAAAATCGCGCGCGAGGATCAACGACCTTAACTGCCGCGTGCCATGAAAATCGAGCGGCGGATCGTCGAAATCCGCAAGCCGAAGCGCAAATCCGACCGACAGGATCAGGATCAGGCCGACAATCGTCCTGATCCTTTCCGATACCCTGATCTTATTTTCTTCCCGGCCCATCGCGACCGTTTCGCTCGCGGACAACTCAGTTCCTCTCCGGCCCCTGGATCCATGCCTGATACGCGCGCAGTCCCTCCAGTCGTTTCGCGGACTGCCGCTCGAAAATCCGCGCCGCCGCGGACGGCGAAACCAAACCCAACCCCGTCAGCAGAACTCTCCGCCAATCGTCAATGACCCGCTTCGGCGCGAGCGTAAACGCCTTCGCGTACGCCCGCAGCGCAGCCCCGTTCATTCCCCCGACCGACAGGTAATTCGCGTCGAGCCAGGCCGCGCCGCCGCGAATCTTTTTCACGATCGGTTCGCTCATCGTCCGAAAGCGTTCGTCAGATAAAAGCCAACCGACAATCCGGCGCGCTTCTTTCCCGAAATCAGCCGTATTCGCGCGGTTCTTCGCCTCGGAATAAAACCGCGCCGCGGCTAACGGTTCCGGAAGATAAACGATCCCCGCGTCCGGCGTCATGCGCAGCCACAGATGATGATCCAATAAATAATGATACGTGAGGTCCAGCCCGCCGCTCTTCTCCCAAAGCGAACGGCGGAAAAAGACCGCCGGCTGGCTGATAATCCGGAATGACGCTAAATCCGCCCATTCGTACGGCGCGAAACGCATAACGTTCACCAGCGCCCCGTCCCGATCGACCGACAACGCGTCGCCATAGACGAAATCGATGTCCGGACGCTCGCTGAAAACCCGCGCGACGCGCTCGAACGCCCCGGAAAGATAAAAATCGTCCGAATTGATCCAGCCGTAGATATCGCCGCCCGCCCGCGCGAAACCTTTATTGATCGCGTCCGCCTGACCGCGGTCCTTTTCAGAAACCCAGCCGCTCAACTCGCGCGAATGCGCTTCGAGAATTTTCCGGCTCCCGTCGTCCGACCCGCCGTCGATAACGAAATACTCCGCGGCGGGGTAAGACTGCGTCAGGACGGATTGGATCGTCCGCTCCAGAAAAGCGGCCTGCCGGTACGACGGCGTCACGATCGAAAAACGCAGAGCCATATCGCTAAAACAGGCTTTCGTAATCGGTTTTCGGAAAAATCGTCAGCTTCCCGCCGACGGTCGCGTCGATGACCCGCCGGCCCGCCGCGCGGTACGTTTCGTTCGCGAGCGCGTACGCTTTCTCCGACGTCTCTAAATCCGGGAGCTGCCAGCGGAAACCTTTCCCGAAATAACCGGGGTTGAAATGGTTGGGATCGTCTCCCTGCGAAACGACCGTTTCGTTCGGCTTTCCCTGCGTTGCGAACGAATGGTCCACGCCGATCAGGATGACTTCGGAAAACCCCAGGTAATACGCCGTCTGAAGCGCCATGTACGTTACCGTCGCCCCCTCCCACATCCGGAAGCGGATATCCTTCTGGAACTTCGCGCCGGTATACGTCGCGTACAGGAAATAAAGATCCTCCTCCGGCGAGAGGTACTTCAGCGCCCGCGTCGTCACGAACCGCGGCATCGTCAGCCGCTGGATATCCGCCGACGTCTGTTCCACGACCAGATCGTTAACGCAAAGATAATACGACGTTTCGAACCCCATCTCCGGGAACGCCAGATAGATCCGGTTCAGCCCGAACGTCGTTTCGTTC
Organism: Anaerolineaceae bacterium oral taxon 439; assembly: GCA_001717545.1. Classification (NCBI taxonomy): domain Bacteria; kingdom Bacillati; phylum Chloroflexota; class Anaerolineae; order Anaerolineales; family Anaerolineaceae; species Anaerolineaceae bacterium oral taxon 439. Next base: position 2,886,346 of record CP017039.1, read on the forward strand.
CGCAGCTTCGATAAATCGGTCCGTTTCAGGCTCGGTCCGTTCCCCAGAATAAAACAGCGCTCGCCGCGATGTCGGTCGCGGAGCGCGGTCAGCCGCGCGATCGAGTCGCGCCGGGCCGGGTTCAGGTACGCCGCCGGCAGGTTTGGAACGCGTTTTAAGCCGTCGTAAACCTCCTTTCCGGCGGAAAGGATCGGCGCGGGAACCGTCCGGCTGAGAAAATCCTTAATTTTCGGATTCATTAATATTTCTTTTTGAGTTCTTCAATATTGCTCGTGTCAAAACCGAGCGCGGCGACGCAGTTCCGGATCGTCGACCAATGCACCCGTTCGCAGGCGATCGGGCTGAAATTCGAGTTGTGCGGCGCGAGCATGACGTTATCCATCGTCAGCAGCTCCGACGACGCCGGAAGCGGTTCCGTTTCAAAAACGTCGAGCGCCGCGGCGGCGATTGTTCCCGCTTTCAGCGCTTCGATAAGCGCCGGTTCGTCGACGACCGGCCCGCGCGACAGGTTCAGCAGGATCGCCGTCGGCTTCATCCTTTTCAGCGTTTCCGCGTTGATCAGGTGATAGCTGGTCGGGTTTAAGTCGACATGGCAGGTCACAATATCCGATTCAGCCAGCAGTTTTTCCAGAGAAACGTTTTCCGCCCGCGTTTCGAGCATGAAGTCCGGCCGGATTTCGATAATATCGTTGCAGAGGATCCGCGCGCCGAAGCCGCGGAGCCGGCGCGCGACCGCCTGACCGCAATTCCCAACGCCGATAATCCCCACCGTCGCTTCCGACAGCGTCGAGATCGGCGGCTTATTCCACACCCCCTCGCGCATCGAGGCATCCATCGCCTTCAATCCGCGCACAAACGACAGCATGTAGCCGATCGCTGACTCGGCTACCGGGACCGTGAACGCGTTGACCGTGTTGCCGATAACGACGCCGAATTTGGCGCAGGCCGCTTTATCGATCGCGTCGATCCCGGTTCCCCATTTCGAAACGACCTTAAGCCGTGGGGCGCAGGCCTCGATCACGCGCGCGCTGAACTCGTCGTCGCCGCAGAGAATCCCGTCAAACTGCCCGGCATATTTCAGGATATCGTCCTCGCGAAGCTTCTGTTTCACTTCCGGGATAATCACTTCCAAACCGTAAACTTCTTCAAGAACGCGCTTGAACCGTTCCCGCTGAGCCATCATGTACGGCGCCGATAATATAACCGTTTTCTTCATTTACGTTTCTCCCTTATTATTCCGCTATCCTCTATTTTAGTCAGCTTTCAGCAGAATGCAAATCCGAGGAACGATATCCATGGCGGGATGACCTCCGCAGCGGATTACCAAAGGAAACACGGCGCTCAGCGAATTCCGCGCTTCCCCTTTACCTTGCGTCAAATATAGAATTGGACAGGATACCGGACGCGGATGATCCCCACCGGTCGGCTTACGCGACTGCGAAAGCAGCGCGCTCCGCGATTTCGTAAGGCGCAAGCCTCCCGGCATCCAATTTAAACACCTGATCACAGAGGATCTTCAACTCATCCGGATAGTTGCTCGTCAGGAGAATCGTCTTCCCTGCCCGATTTAATTCAACGATCAGGTCATAAATTTGCCGCTGCCCATCCACGTCCAGCATATTCGTCGGCTCGTCCAGCAGCAGCAAATCCGGATCTTCCATCAACGCCTGCGCCAGATATAACCGCTGCATCATGCCGCTCGAATAGCAGCTGACCGGACGGCCGTCCCCGCCGTTCAGGCCGACGACGCTCAGGACTTCAAGGATCCTTCCCGTCGGGACCGAACCGCTCACGGCGGCGAGGATCGTCAAATTTTCGAGTGCGCTCGCGCTGCGCAAAAATCCGGGCGAATCAATCAGGACGCCCGTATTCGGCGCGAACTCGGCTTCCATGCCGATTTTCTTCCCGAAGACACGGACTTCACCGCGCGTCGGTCGGATGAATCCGCTCAGGCAGCGCAGCAAAACCGACTTCCCTGCGCCGTTCGCGCCCGTAACGCCGTAGATCCTTCCGCGCGGAAGTTCGAGATTCACGCCGTCCAGAACGGTCTTCTTCCCAAACGACAGCGCCACGTCTGAGGCGGTCAAAACGTATTTTTCATCCATATTGTTCATGCGCGGCCTTCTTCCTTCGAATCATGTTTTGAGACGAGCGGAACACATTCGCAGAGCTTCCGCCCAATCAAATTTAGAACTGCAATCCAGATCAGCCAATAGGCAAACGACCACCAGATTGGCCCCTGCCGAAACGGGAACGCCCAATAAACCATCGTCAGATTCCGCAGCGGCGATAAAATCGAAATCAGGGACGGAACGTTGATTAACGCGTATTCGAGCGGGAACGTCACGGCGCAGAGAACCATGACCGCGAGGTACCCCCAGAGCGGTTTCCCAAGCCGCAGCGTCAGAATCATCATCACCATACCGAGCGTCCAGAAACCCAACGTCTGCATCATGAAGACAATAAAAGCCAGCCTCATCGGCGCGGTATAACCGAATTTCATCATCGCCGGCGTCAGAATACTCGTTCCGCTCGCTCCAAACGCGCTCCAATTCAGATCAAACCCGTTGCGGATAACGCCGGCGGCGAAAACGATCGCCATGCACAGCGCAAGATACAGCGCCGCCGCGATCAGCGTCACGGCGCTTTTCACGCCCCACCACCTCCGCCGCGAGCCAAGCCGGAACAGCGCCAGGTTTCCAAACTCGCTTTCAGGGAGAATATCCGAAACGCAGAGCAGGAAGAGACTCAGCGTCCCCAAGACAAGATATTCCAGATTTCCAAACGCAATAAAAAAAGCATCCCAGCCGTTGACCTGATTCGTGACCATGCCGAATGCATCCGGCAGCATCGTCAGATCCATCGGCGGATATTCGTTGCCGACGAGCGCGATGGCGTTCGATGATAAATAGGCGATGAATCCGACGACCGGAAAAATCATCAGCCAGCGCGGACGCAGCAGCATCCGTTTCAATTGATATTGAAAATATGCGGACGGTTTCATCATTCCTCCCTACGATAATACGCGTTCACGCCTGGCGAAAAGAATCAGGATCGCCGAAATCAGCGCCGTCAATGCCAGCGGATGCAGAAAAAAGATACGCGCCGATGAGTACTCGTGCCAGAAGTTACAGTAGAGCGGCGCAGTCGGCGACCAGTCCGCGCCGAAAAAGTTCGTCTTCACCGCGACGAAATGCGAAAACAGGTAAAACGCGCAAGGAAATCCCAAAATCCAATAACGATTCGTCATGACGAACGACAGGCTCATCGCGAACGTCGCATACAGCGCGCTCATCAGCCCGACCATGCCCGAAATAAAAAGGATAAACAGATCCGGAGTGCGCTGAAAAAACGGCATCAGCAAACCATACGGACGCCCTGCCACCGGCATATCCCAAACGTTAATCGGATACTGCGCCCGTGGGACATACAGGTTCGTAAAGAGATACAGCCCGGCGAGCGGAAGCATGGCAGCGACGGCAGCCGCGATCGCGTTCACGAAAAACCGCTCCCGAACGTAAGAGCGGAAGCCGCTGCGAAAAACGAGCGGGCGAAGAAACCCCTCGGATCGCTCGATCGCCAGCGCGTCCGAAAACGGCATGACCGCGAGAATTGGCAGCGCCAGCGTGTAATGGGCGTAGGTATAAACATAAAACCAGAGGTCAGCGAACGAGTATTCCTTCGGAAGCGCCTGATTCGAGAAGAGTCGGGTATAGACGCTGACGATCAGGAAGATCAGCCCGAAACCGACCGCGATACCGAAACGCCGCGATCGAAAAACGCGGAATAGCGTTTCTTTTGTTGCTCCTTTAGTTAATGTAACTGCTTTCATTGGGTTTATCCTTTCTCCCTTTCCGACGGAGCGTCCGCCTGATCAGACGCCTCCTTCAGGAAAGCGATCATCTCATCGACGGAAATCCCGAGTGCCTGCGACGATTGCAGGAAATCCGTCATCAGCGCCCGTTTCATCTCGCGCGCCATCCGCTCCAACATTGCCTCGTCCCGGGTAACGAACGTCCCCTCGCCCCGCTGCGTCGCCGCGATCCCCGATCGAATCAATTCCGAATACGCTCGCGCGACCGTATTGTGGTTCACTTTGTAAATCATGGCAGCTTCGATCACGGAAGGCAGCTTCCCGCCCGGCGGGTATTCCCCACGCAGGATCTTCGCGTTGATCCGCTGCACGATCTGCTGATAGATGGGTTGACTTTCGTCGAAAATATGATCCAGACTCATCGGTTTTCTTTTTCTCCTGATGCGGGCATAAAATCCCGCTGTCATCATGAATTCGAATTCTGTCCGGCCAATCTTCTTGACACTATTATAGTATACTATAACACTGGTACGCTAAGACTCAATGTTACAAAACTCTTAACTCTTTAAGAATTTCGTCCTTTTTAATGATTAGCTAGCAGTGATAGAAGCTTAAATCTCCCCCGCCTGACGCAGCTTCATCAGCATCTCGGTCACGTTCCATTCCGTCTCATCGTCGATATCCTGCGCTTCGATCGCCGGAATTTCGTACAGCAACGGACGTGAACCGATGCGGTTGCGATACGTCAGCAGGATTTCGCGGGTAAACAGGTAGAAGCAGGAATTTTCCTCATAAATCGGCGGCAGATCCTGCGTCCGAAGCAGGATCGCGGCATTGTGATTGATCGGACGGGCCAACTCGTCCCAATAACGCTTCTGAACCTTCGTGACGGAGAACATCGAATCGTACAAATAAGATTTCGCCTGGAACGCCTGAATCCCCTCCGAAATCGTCTCCGCTTTCAGGAGCGGATTCGTGCTATGCGTCTGAAGATAAAAATCGGCTTCAATCTGCGACGTATCGTAAACGAGAATTTCGTTCATCGGAACGTCTCCGGCGCGCAGCGCCTCCGGTCGCAGGATCGGCCTGACCATCGGGAAATCCTTGGCCAGGCCCTCGATAACGACAGGGCTATCGGTATCGACGACGATCTCGGAAATCTCCGGAACGTTCAGCAACGCGTCCAGGATGTAATGATACAGCGGTTTCCCGGCCAGCATCCGGTAATTTTTCCCCTCGACACGAACCGAATGATGACGCATGGGGACAAATGCCACGATTTTCGCTTTCGCAGAGTCCATTTCGTTTTCTATTCTCCTTCCGTTTCGCCCGCCGCCTGATCGGTCAGCGGCAGCGTGAAATCGCCGCCGCGCAGGATTCCATCCTGAATCACGCGCATCGTTTCGTCCTTTTCGGGCGTCAGCGCGCTCGGGTCAAAATTCCGGATCCGAACGTACCCGCGCCAGGCCGGGTCCGGCTCGATAAAGCGGCGAAGCGGGAGCGCGACATGAAAGAACTGATAATACATGAATTTTCGCGCCGTTTCCTGATACAGCGCGGGGACCTGGATCTCGGTCGCGTCGAGATAACGGCCGACCGTTTCCGCGTACGCCTCGCGCGATTTCGGAAATTCGCTGATCGGGTAGGGCGTAAAGCGCGACGCGCCCCCGGAAATAACGAGCGCGCCCATCGCCGCCGCTTCCAGCCCGATCGTCGAATTATAAACCATGACAAATTTCGCGATCCGAATCAGGTCATACGACGAAATAAACTGACCCGGCCCGATAAATAAAACGTTATGCAGCAGCGTCAGGCGGTTTCGCTGAGCCCAGTCCGTGACCGTTTCCTCGGATTCCTTCCCTTTCCGGATTTCGTCCGGATGCGCGCGGATAACGAAAAGCGTGTTAACATGTTTCTCGATAATCTCCTTAACCGCGTCGAGCCACTGGAACATGTCGTCAAAAACGACGTTCGCATGTTTCTGGCTGGTATCAAAAACGACATTGGTAAAAATCGGGACAACCTGCCGGAATGAACGCGCGAGGTTCCAGAACGCCGGCGTCAGCCCTTCCATCTCCGGCCAGAACTGAACCCCGGCCGTTTTAAATACGCCCTTCATCCGTGCTTCGAGGTACTCGTCCAACCGCGCGTTCCGCTCGGGGGTCATCTCCAGATCCGCCGGGAGCGCGATCGGACAGGCGGTCGCTTCCCCCGCCGTAAAAATCGCCGTCTCCGGCATCAGGCCGACCTCATGCGTAAACGTGGGAATCCCAGCCCGGTCGCCGATCCATTTCACGATCGCTTCCGGATACTGCTGCCCATTAAACACGACGATCGCGCGCGGTTGGTTCTCCCGGACCCATTCGTCAACCTGGAGATAAACGCTCCAGGCGGACCGGATATACATGCGGTACAGCCGCGCCGCATGCTCAACCGTTTCGATATGATGCCGTCGGAGAATCCAGCGCAGCGACGGGAGCGTCAGCTTTCCGAGCGGAACGCCGTCGCGCTCGTACGCCTCCAACCCGCCGAAATCGAGTCCCTCGACGTCGTTAAAAACCGCCGGGTCGCTCCGATAGTCGAGCGGGACGGCGTCCGCGCCGCGGTAAATCTCCGCCGACAGCCGCATACAGCGGTCGCAGGGCAGCGCCGCTTTCGGATCGTCGCGGTTCGTTCCCAGAACGCAGGGGTACAGCCCCTTCGCGCAGACCAGGAACGTCACCGGGATGCCGCTCTGCTGAAGCGAGCTCCCCGCCAGCCAGGCGAACGCAGCGTTCAGGCTCGTCCGATCGATCCGCGTCGACGCATTAAAGAATAAAACCGGGCGCGCGCGGTCCCGTCCGCCGAACGCGCTTTGAACCGCGCGATTAACCGATTCAAACCGACGCCGGTTATGAGCGTCGGTTTGAATCGTCCGGTTCTTATTCATGAGCCGGTTGATCAACGCGCGAATCGATCCGTACCCGGATAAAGAATCGGCCATATTCTGAGATACTTATGAATTACTGAACGCGGCGCAGCTTCGCTAAACTCGGGAGCTCGTCGTCATAAACGCGCTTCTTCCCATCGCCTAACGCCTGTTCCGTGACGCGGGTATACTTGACCAGCTTCGCCAGCCCCTGCGGCTCGACCGACGCCGCCTGATCGGTTCCCCACATGGCGCGGTCCAACGTGAAATGCCGCTCGATCATGCAGCTTCCCAGCGCGATCGAAACGACCGACGGGATCAACCCGACTTCATGCCCCGAGTAGCCAATCGGGCAGTCAAACTCGGCGATCAGCCGCGGGATAACGCGCAGGTTCAGCTCTGTCGGATCGCAGGGATATGCGCTGGTCGCGTGCGTAATAATCAGCTTATCCAGATTCTTAAAAACCCTGACCCCGGCCCGAATCTGATCCATTGTCGACATCCCGGTCGACAGGATCACCGGACGTCCCGTCGCTTCGCATTTCCGCAGCAACGGTAAATCCGTCAGGCCCGCCGACGGGATCTTATAGGCGATCGGATCGAACGCTTCGAGGAAATCGACCGAAACCTCGTCCCAGACGGACGCGAACCATTCGATCCCCAGCTCGCGGCAAAGCCGATCGATCTCGCGATAATCCGCCTCGCCGAATTCGACATGCCGGCGGTAATCCAGATACGTCATGTACCCCCACGGCGTCTCGCGCATTTTCCCCTGTTCCGCCGCCGGAACGCAAATCTCCGGCGTGCGCTTCTGAAACTTGACCGCGTCGACGCCGGCGGCGGCCGCCCGCCGGATCATTTCTTTCGCGATATTCAAATCGCCGTTATGATTGATCCCAATCTCAGCGATAATATACGTCGGCTGGCCTTCGCCGACGAGCTTCCGCCCCAGCCTTACCGTTTTTGACATGATACATTCCATCCTTTCACGACTGCCCCCGGTCCAGGATCCGGTCGCAGGCTTCCCGAACCGCGCCATGCCCGCCGGTCCTGGTCAGAACGATATCCGCCGCCGCCAGCGCTTTTTCATGCGCGTCGCTGGGAACCAGCGCGCATCCAACGACCGGGAAGCAGGCGATATCGTTTACGTCGTTTCCAACGTAAACCGCGTCCGCTGAATCGATCTTTTTCTCCTGACAATATTCCCGGAGTTTTTCCGTCTTCTGCAACGTTCCCTGAACGAAATCGATCCCCAGCTTCTTACAGCGCGCCGCGACAACCCGGTTCGTTTCGCTCGAAATCACGACGACCGCGATCCCCGCTTCTTTCACGAGCCGGATCCCCAGCCCGTCCGACCTGCTGCAGCGGACCGACTCCGTCCCATTCTCGTCGACGGTAACCAAATCGTCCGTCATCACGCCGTCAAAATCCAGCACAATCAGGCGAACGTTCTTCGGAAGCGCCCGCTTCGCTGCGCCCGGCGTAACGACCCTGATTTTTCCGCTCCGTAAAACCGCCTCATACTTTTCCCAGTCCGACGGATTGTCGATATCGACCTTGATCGCCGGATCCAGAAACAGCGGGAGGATAACCTTCCCGCTCATGCTCTCGCCCGCCATGAACGTTCGTTCCGGCCGAATCGCGTCGATATGGCCCGTTTGCCAGTATGTTTTCGGGAGCGCCTGACGCGGCGAGTTATACGGTTCGGCGAGACCCTCGACCGGAATCAGCCCATACATCCGCCCCGTTTTTTCGTCAACCCGCCACATCTTGAACGGGTTCTCGCCGGACGGCACGACGCCGCGGACCGAATCGGCTTCCGGATGGTCCAGGAGGAGCCGGATCGCTTCGTCGACCAATCCCGGCGTCCGGAACGGCGACGTCGGACGGAGCTGAATAACGATATCCGAGCGGTACCCCTCGTTCTCCGCCAGCCACCGAACCGCATGCTGAAACACGGGAAGATCGAGCGCCATGTCGCCGGAAATCTCCGCCGGACGGAGAAACGGCGCTTCCGCTCCCCAATCGCGCGCAACCGCCGCGATCTCCGGATCGTCCGTCGAAACCAGGATCCGCGAAACGTACTTCGATTCCTTCGCGGCCGCGATCGAATACGCGATCAGCGGGTACCCGGCGAACGGTTTAATATTTTTATGCGGAATGCCTTTCGATCCGCCGCGAGCGGGAATAATCGCGACAATGTTCAGCCCGCCGGCCGCCGGCGCCGCGCTTACCATGCCGTCCAGCCGCCGTCAACGACAAGGTTCGCGCCAGTCATGTACGTCGACGCGTCCGACGCCAGGAACAGCAGCGCCCCGCTCATCTCGTCCTTCTTCGCCATCCGTCCGAGAACCGCCCGCGCTGAATACTGTGAATTGAAAACGTCGTCATGCCCGTTATAGACGCCTCCCGGCGTCAGGCAGTTCGCCCGGATCCCCGTCCCGGCGTAATACGTCGCCAGATATTTCGTCAACCCGACGACGCCCGCTTTCGTTACCGAGTAAAAAACCGGCTTATACTGACGCTCCGACGGATCCTGATCCGGGCGTTCATATAAACGCTGGTCCGGACCGACGAGCCCATACGTCGAGCAGATATTGATAATCACGCCGTGATTCTGCGCCTTCATCGGCCGCGCAGCCGACTGCGCGCAGAGGAACAGCCCGGTCAGATTAACGTCAAGCGCGTCCCGCCACATTTTCAGCGGATAACTCTCGAAATCGTTCAGGTGCTTCCCCTGCGTCCGATCAAACTTGGGATCGAGCGCCGCGGAACAGACGAGAACGTCCAGCCGTCCCGTCTTTTCGAGGGCAAACCCGGTCATGCGATCGACCGACGCCTTGTCCGTCACGTCCACGCCGCAGCCCTGCGCTTTCCCGCCTTCGCCGCGAAGCTCCGCCGCGGTTTCCTCCGCTCCCGCCGCGTTCAGGTCGGCGACGATGACGTCCGCCCCCGCCTGCGCCAGCGCCCGACTGAATTCTTTTCCCAACAGACCGATCCCGCCGGTTACGACCGCCGTCTTTCCGATCATACGAAATTTATCAAAAATTGTCGTCATTTCTGCGCCTCAATTTCAAAAGTGCTTATCATCCGAATCTATTCTATCAGCGCATTCCGTTCCCGTAAACAGACGCCCGCCCATTTCGTACGATAACGCAAGGAACAGGTTCCAGGCGTTCCGTTTCTGAATATGAAATTTCGATCCCTGTCAGGTGATCAAGGATGAAAAGCATCCTTACCGGTATAAACGCCATGCCTCTATCCGCGCCGCGACGCAGTCCCGGACGTAATACCGGTAATGCCGTCCGGCGCGAACGCGCGCACGGATCTCCGTCGACGATATTTCCAGCAGCGGCGCATCGACAGGACGCCCGAATTATCCGAAATAATCCTCTGCGACTTTAGATATTATTGAATCAAACGTTCCTTCGAATATTTTCATAGATGAAGCGAACATAAGATTGATCGGATAATTAAAATTTTCCACATTGCATCCGCAAACATCACGAAACCCATTCGCAGATCCATAATTTGGGATTCGCTCGCGCATGATTCTTGTATCGTCCATATATGCATACAGCTTCTTTCCAAGTTGATACGCCATTCCGCATTCAAAAGAGGTATCGCTCTCCGTTTCCCACGCATGAAACATATTAAGATTCGCAATAATCAAATCACAATTTCGAACATGCCGTTGGTTATGATCAAAAATATTGTAAGCTCGTACATATGGATCGTCCGAATGAATCCTTTGAATACCAGCCGCGTCGTCAACCGGCGTTATCGCGTCAAAGCCATACCGGTTACAAAGCTTCTTCATACATTCGTATCGAATGATATCATCCGCCTCATACCGCTCCGACCCGCTAAGATACGCAATCGGCTTCCTGCTTTTGGGCAACGACATCTCTTCTTTCGCAACATCAGGGATCGTCCGATCTCTCAATACAGATAGTTTTCGCTCTTCTTCAATGTCTGTCAGCATTGCATCCAGACAAACATTAAAATCGCCTTGAATTATTTTCGTCGATCCGATTACATTCGGAGAAAATGGAAGATCCTGATACGGTAAAATTCGTCCTTTTCGATCATAAATAACACCGTCCCTTAATTCCCATCCATAATATTTCCAAATCATGGGCCTTTTATCACGCGTATATCCATAGCAGCGAATCCCACGGGCATACGCCATGCCGATCTCATAGACGCTTCCCCCATCAACCTCCGGGCCGCGAAAAAATTCCAAATCGCAGATAATTGCCGTTGATCGATTCAGGCTATTTGCGCAATTCATGAATATAGCGTCAGCGTTCTTCGTTAAATTATCTTGATCCCAAACAAATTTATGATCATTCGGGAGTGAGACTTCGCATCCGAATGATTCTGCACGCCGACGCATCGCTTCTAAAATCTGATCGCCGCCACGGTAAAAACATTCCGGGCCGGCTATATATATACATTCTTTATTCATAGGAACAGTCTCCGCGAAACCCTATTGCAGGACAAGTTCGATTAACAATCGCAAAAAGCGCGTATAATCAACTTCCATGCCAATCTCAATTTCAGGTAATTGATTCCAGACATGATGATGGCGCCGATCAACTACCGTCATGCCCAAAGAGAGAACTCCTTTCGTTTCGATCCCAACTCTGGCTTTCATTGTTTTTACGAATGTTGGATCGATCGCATAACCAATAGCCAGACAATCGATAATCGTGCAATAAGCGTCAAATCCGCGACCCGTTACAAACTGGATCGCGTTGTACAGGAAACGCGCTTCCTTTCGATTACTTTCCTTCAACATATTCAGCTGCGCTTCGGTAAAATTCACGTCAAAATGAGTCGCTACGTCTAAACCCAACGCGACCAATTTCACACCGGACCTGTAAACAATATCCGCAGCCTCCGGATCGACATATACATTCCACTCGCTTTGGGGAGTATCACCAGTAGCGTTTTTAAACGCATATTCATTAAGGCCAAACATTCCAGAAATAGCAATGACCGCAGGAATCAATCTGACAATTTCGGGCGCCTTGATCAAGGCTAACGCTAAATTCGTCATTGGACCGGTACAAAGTATATATACCTCTCCGGGATATCGCTTCACAGTTTGGATAATTAAATCGACCGCATGCAGTTTAGACACGCCTGAAGCAGGCTCTGGCAGAAAATTTTCAGCCTGTCCATCGATACCGTGCGTAAATGGATCTTTCGGAACTGGACGAATCATTGGCTTACCCATTCCGCGTGCGACCGGGATATCGCTACGAGCAATCATCTCTAAAGTTTTCAAAGCATTCTTCGAAGTTGTTTCGATTGAATAATTCCCATTCACAGTCGTCACAGCCAGCAATTCGAGCTTCCGTGATTTCGCGGCCATCACGATCGCCATCGAATCATCCATACCAGGATCACAATCCAAAATTACTTTTTTAGCAATATTTTTTGAATCATCATTCATATCAAATTGCCTCTCTCTTTTGTCAATTCCGGATACCAATATCTTTTTGAAGCCTTCTCATAATCCATTTGATGCAAAACCGCACAACCTTCTAAAACAAGGTCGATTGCATTTAAATGACCACAGCCAGCCTCGAATTTTTTTCCGGTAATCATATTGTCCGCAACAGAACAAACCGATCCGCCTCGAAAACCGAATAAGTTCGCTAACGTGACAATCGCGGCGGATTCACGATCCCCATTCAGCACGCCGGCACGATTATAGATCCCAGGCATTTGAACGTTCCAAGGCTGTAAATAACCGCCGACGCCGGGACGGCCGCAGCCGACAAAGTCGCTCGATACGCTAAGCGTTATACCCACATGATACGAACATTTAAGTTCTTCTGCCGCTCGTACCATCGCTAAAACAACTTCATAATTGCAAACCGCCGGAAAAGATTGCGGAATATATGAACTTGTCATACCGTCTTCCCGAACGACACCACTGCTGATTACGATATCGCCGGGATTAACATCGTCGCCCATGCCCCCGGAACCTCCGACTCGAATATATGTTGTCGCAGCCGAATACTCCATATAGTCATAAAGCAGCAGCTCCGCTTCAGCAGCCCCGCTTCCCCCGCTGACGACAGTTATCCTTGCCCCCTTATAAGTTCCGCTATAACTTGTAAACATTCCCGATAATCCAATCCGTTCGCTTTTTTCAAGCTTCTCAGCAATCAGTTTCGCAGGATCGCATCCATAACTGCAGAGCGGATCGCGGACAGTTACCAAAACATATTCACCTACCTTCTGCGGATCGATCTGCGTCATGGCAGGACGGTTATCAATAAGTAAGCCGCGCTGCGGGATATTACGGTTATATCGATAATCTCTAACGATATCGCGGATTGACTCTTTCCGACGAATTTGCTCACTTTTTAACATACTTCCACTCCTGATCGCTCAGAATCTCATTCATCAGTTCCTTTGCGCGCATTCTGCATGCCGAATCAATTCGCGGAGGAACGCCGAATTGTTCAATGCAAATAGCTGCAGAAACATTAGCCATTGCACCGATTCTCTCCAACGAAAGATTTTTGCAGAATCCGATAAAAGCTCCGCCGGTAGAGCTATTTCCTCCTCCGGTAGGGTCAACGACATTGATATTCCTACAGCTTGGGATGAAACAACATTGCCCATTCGAAATAACGTAACTTCCCATTTTCCCATCTCTCAGAAAACCGGAACAGCAAAAAGTCTCCAAGAAAAAACTGATCGTCTCTTGAACGGAATCCGCCCCAGAAAGCCTCGCCATCTCAGTGCGATTAATAGAAAAAATGTCTTCCGGAGAAAGGGCCATACGTATTCGATCAAGGTTCTCTTCTTTCGCAGCATCCGAACTGATTTCCCACATGATCCGAAATCCATATCGTTTTTTAAGATCTCGGATCTGATCCCAAAACGAAGGTCTTGCATTTTGAAAAATATAAACGCCCTCCACACCTGAAAGAAACGGGATTAAATCTCTCGGCTGAGGCTCCAGTTTTCGAAAATGTTCGCGCCCATAAAGCGAAATCTCCAATCGATCATCATCAGTTTTATATCGGATCATATTCCGAGGCGAATGCGGATCGAGAACGGATAATCCTTCGGTTGAAATTTGATTCCGTTTGTACCAGGAACCGAAAGCCGACAGATAATCCGCTCCGACGCCAGACACGATCCCGACCGCATCGGTCCAAATCTTCATGCCTGAAAGAGCGTATACGCCGGCTCCGCCTGAAACGTCATTTACGATCTTCCCACCGGGTTCAAAGATTGAATCCCATTGGACTATTGACATAACTATATATTTCATTCGCTGACGCCTTCGGATTCTACGGAAAAGCCGTCAGCCGTCATCGTGCCGCGCTCAACAAGGAATCCGGCGCCGCCTTTTGAATATTGATCGTCCTGAACCGACAGGATCATCGTTCCGTCAATTTCAGCCTGAATCAGATTCCCCGCAACGCGGAGACAAACGCTGTATAATCTATCTTCCACATAATCAAAATTTGCGGCAGCAATACAGCGGATCTCGTCGTTCCGGCGGCAGATAATCTTGATTTTTGAATATTCACTGAAGACAAGCGCGTAATACATTCGGTGCCCTGTGCTTCGTGCAACGAGACCGCCATTTTGATGCAGACTAAAACAGAGCCGGCTTGATACTACATAATCGCACCAATCCTCGGTCCCGATCGTCACGACACCGTTTCCTTCAGGATGCGAAACGCAATAGGTATATTTAAAATCAGCGGCAAAATATTTAGCGCTTGACGCCCATGATTGGAGCCAAGACGGATTTGTATTCCAAATTGAACTCATCAGCATTCCACTCTGCCGAAAAAACTGCGGCGAGCCATTCCAATCTAACCGCAGCAGAGAGATCTCACCATTAAACCGTTCGAACGATGAGACCCTGAAACCAAGTCGAAAAATCGGCATTCCTTCTGTCGAAGGGACCTTCCATGAGAAAAGATTGAGCCCGTTTTTGATATGTTTCGCCTCGCCGATAATTCTGCTGACAACATTTTCTCTGTTGTAATAAAGAACGTATGGCGCAATCTTCAGCTCCTGGGAATCAAGATATAACATCTCCCATAGGATCGTTTGCGTTTCGTAAAGCGTCGGGGACGCGACCGTAGAAAAATTCAGAGCAATTTCCGAAAGATCAAGCCATGTCGGCGTTGAAAAATCCGCATTAACCGAACCTCCCACCGAATAACAACAAATATCCAGCTTTCCGCCATCAGAATTAATCAACCGAAGCGGTACGTTAGGAGCGTCGTTATAAGGACAAACGGAAAAGCCTTGAAGAGCGCCGGGATAGTCAAAAGAGAATCGTTCTGTCCGTGGATTAAATGGCTTGTCGAAAAGCTTTGCCATCGCGATGCATATTTTTTTTGTTTGAATAACCGCGTCAGAAATAACCGACCCGCCATCCGAGCTGATAACCAACATCCGATCTGCAACTGGAGTTCTGAAATCAGATTTTTTATCGATTCCTTCCAAGCCGAGGCGAATCCCGTTCAGGCATCCTACGTTCCCTGCGTTACAGTCAGTATCCCATGCCGCCGACGCCGCGATTTGAATTGACCGTTCAAAATTATCGCCAGCTAAAAGTAAAGAGGCTAAAACCATCGCATGATTCGGAACGATATGACAACACCCGGGATAAACGTCATAACCATATTTTTCGTCGATCTTAGCGCGCGCCTGACGCCAGTCCGTTACGGCGCCGCAAATCGTTCGGATATCGTCAATGAGATACAAAAGGGTTTTATCCGAAACATATCGCATCCCAAGGTCAAACAGCTTTTCAAGACATTTCTCTTCAAACGCCATCGACTCCATTGCACCTAAGTAGCAAGCTGCATCCAACGCGATACCGTCATGACTCACTGACGCAGCTTTTCGAACCAAATCAACCGCTTTTTCAGGATCGCTCGGGCAGGCCATCGCAATTGCGTCCATAAAAATCTGCGCGCCGATCTGTTCCGCCAGAGTTCGCCCATTTACGTCAATCGAACCGCTTTCAGGCGCCTGAACACCTCGTTTCAGATTGAGATATGCCGTATGTTCGGTCGATCGGCCTGGTCCTCCCCACCAGAGGATCGTTTTATCTTCAATAATATAATTCAGCCATGCATTTCCAAAATCCGCCGCAGTCAGATAATTCTCTGAATTCGTATCCGCAATCGCACGAAAGAAACTGAACGTCCCGGATATATCGTCGTCCGCGACGATTAACGGAACGTTACATTCCTGATGCTTATAATATGAAATCTCGCCGAATTCATCGATTATTCTTTGATAGGGCCAACCCTCGACCGGTCTGCCAAGATAAACGCCGATAATTTTCCCTAAAACGCCGGCATAGACTGTTTCTTCATATTTTCGAATATCCATCGTTTTCCTTTCTATAATTTTTCGATTAGAAAACCCTCCGCCAGAATTGCGCCAGACGCAACAATAAAACCGGCCCCGCCACGGGCATAACTTCCGTCTTCACATGTAAGGAGATCGACGCTGTCAATCATGAACCTAAGACAGCTTTCCCGGACCTCAAAACGAAGAAGGTGAGTCGAGTCAGTCGCGCAATTGAATGGAATTGAAACGATCGGGTTTAAAATTTCATCTTTGCGAATCGCAATCATCGCCACACCATTTTTAATTATGGCAGCATAATATCGTCGATGCCCTTTCGCACGGGCAACAATACCGGCGCCCTCATTTTGCGAAAAGGTAATCCTTGATTCAACCGCATAATCTTTCCAATCCATCGTTCCGGTTGTAACAACGCCGTTTTCTTTAGGATGAGAAATAGAAAAAGTCGTCGCGAAATCAGGGAAGAATTGCTCCGCTGAGCTCATAAACGTTTTTAACCACATCGTTTCAGTTGTCCAGGGCGTCAAGTCGGGGCTCAGTTCGATCGAACGGCCCAAGCGATACGCAATCGGCGCATCACCCCAATCCACAGAAATCAGATGCAGCTCGCCATCCAAACGATTTGAACTTGTAAGCTCAACACCAAATCGAAAAATAGCCTGGCTATTAAGTTTCGGAACGACCCAATCAAACTCATTCCTGCCATGAAGAATTGGGTATTGGGGGCTGAAATTATTCTCAACGGCTCCGTCACAGCTCAGATATTCAACAAAAAAACGCAGTTGAGGATTCGCACACTGATCAGAACGAATCACAACATGTATCTTTTGTGTCGGATAGAGCGTTGGAGAGGACAAAACTTCAAAATAACTCGTCCCATCCCGGCCTGACGATTTTTGACCAGGAAACGTTTCAACAGAGTACGCCGCGCTAACGCCCCTCGCTAAATTTGAGTAATGCAGAACCAAGCCCTGCTTCCCGTCTTCATTCGCCAAGCGCCCATGAGCCGGATTCATCAAACAGCTCGGATGAACACCCCAGCCCTGAAATGATCCGGGAAATTCGAAAACAAACCTTTCTTCCGGTTGGGCTACCACTTCATCCCGGAGCCTCGCCGCGGCCTTGAAAATCTTACGCGATTCAAGAACTGCGTCCGAAACGCAGCTACCGCCATCAGACGTAACCACATAAAGACGATCCGCCACAATCGAACGCAAATCTGCGCCGGCATTGATTCCGTGTAAGCCCAACCGAATACCATTCAAACATCCAACATTCCCGGCGTTGCAATCCGTATCCCAGCCAGCGCTGCACGCAATAGATATCGACTTTTGAAAATCATCCCGCCCATATCGCAGCGCCATCAACATGACCAGATGATTTGTAACAATTGGGCAGCTTCCCGAATATTTATCATACCCATGAACATCAGCGATCCAGTCCCGAACCTTTCGCCAATCATCCTGTTTCTCACACAGTTCACAGACATCTTGAATTAAATTTAACAACGTTGAATTTTTCACATATCGCAGCGAATCGTTCATTAAACGATCGATATTGGATTCTGAAAAAGCTGACGATTCCATCGCAGCCCAGTAACAAGCCGCATCGATCGCTACCCCATCATGGCTGACGCTCGCAGCTTCCCGCGCCATCCTTACAGCGCTTTCAGCATCATCTGGATTTACCAACGCCCAGGAGTCGATAAAAATCTGAGCGCCGATTTGTTCGGCAATACTCCGCCCATTCCGCGCAATCGAACCGCTTTCAGGAGGCCTGATTCCGTTCAATAATCGTAAATAGGCCGTATGCTCCGTGGAACGTCCTAATCCGCCCCACCAAAGAATCGTTTTATTTTTGATAATATAATTCAACCAACCGTTGCCAATTTGTGCTGCTGAAATATCGCGCGAATATCCGTTGTCCTCTAAAGCTCGATAAAAAGCGAATGTCCCGGAGATATCGTCGTCAGGAACAATCAATGGCACGCCGATTTCAAAATTTTTATAATAATCAACATCTCCAAAAGTCCGGCAAATCTTTTCGTAAGACCAACCCTCGATCGGTCGCCCTAAATAGACGCCGATAATTTTTCCGAGAACGCCGGCATATATTTTCTCTTTATATCGTTCAATCGCCATACTTATCCTTTGACCGAACCCGAGACTAAACCGTCAATAAAATATTTCTGAACACTTATGAAAAAAAGAATGACCGGAACAATCATAATAACCGCCCCCGCCATCATGATTCCCTGATCCGACGTATATGTTCCGTTCATCGAAAGAAAGCCCAAAGTCGCTGTGAAATTTTTCTGACCTTGGAGAAAAGTAGACGTAATCATAAACTCGTTCCACGCTTGAAGTCCAACGATTACGGACACAGTAATCAATCCCGGAGAAACGATCGGGCGCATAATATTCCAAAGGACCTGCTTCGTTGAGGCACCATCAATTCTCGCCGCTTCTTCCAATTCTTTTGGCACATTTAAAAAATACGTCCGCATCAAAAACACAGCTAACGGCATATTAATCGCTGCAAGAATAAAACTGACGGCAAAAATATTCCCCAACAGCTTCAGCTTAGCGTAGATAAAATAAAGCGGAAACAGAAAAAGCTGAAGCGGGATCGTCATCGCAACCATGAAATAAAGCGTGATCAGGTTTGATCGCTTCACACGTTTACCAGCCAGCACATAGCCAGCCAAAGTTGCAGCGATAAGAACGATCAGAATCGTCGATCCGGAAAGCAGGATGCTATTGATGAAACCGCGCCCAAACTTACCCGTCTTCCATGCAGTAGTAAAGTTTGTCCAATTTAAAAACGACGGAAGCGCCAACGGATTACGCGTAATCTCAGCATGGCTTTTGAAACTATTCGTCAATACCAGAAACAAAGGGGCAACTGCTGTTAAAGCAAAACAAACCAAGACAATATAAATAAATATTTTAGAAAGCGACTGTGATACCCGATAATCAGGTGTCATAAAAACCTCTTTAACTAAGCGTTTCAGTCCGACTCGCCCGAACATAGAAAACAGCGGCAACAAAGCCAAAGAAACTCATAAATAAACCAACGGCAGACGCCTTCCCAACTTGCAGCGCGCTGAATGCAAAAGAATAAGCGTACGTACTGAGCATTTCTGTCATATGTGCAGGCCCGCCATTCGTCAGCAGATAGATATAGTCAAAGGTCAGAAATGAATTAATCGTTATCATAATAAACATGAGAAGAAAAGTAGGAAAAATATTAGGAAAATACACATATTGAAACATGTGCCAACCGCCGCAGCCTTCCACCTTTGCAGCTTCAATTTGTTCCTCCGGCGTCTGCCTGAGCGCGGCGAAATATACGACGGTCAGAAATCCCCAAAAATGCCAGATATCGACAGCGGCAACACCAATCAACGCTGTTTTTAAATTTGAAAGAGGAGAAGCTATTGACCAACCGATTGATTTTAAATAACCAAATATACCAGAGCGTGGATTATAAATAATATTCAGCCAAAGCATCGCGTTGGTAACTGGCGCGAGTACATATGGGAACAAATACATCAGTTGAAAAGCGGTTCGCCCTTTTTTTATTTGAAACAGGAAAACGGAAGTAATCAACCCGATCAACACCGGAATCGTCAAAAATAATAACGTCCATTTTATATTATTCGTCATTGAACGCCAAAAATATTTATCGGCAAACAACTCTTGAAAATTTCTAAATCCGATGAAATTCAACTCCGGTTTAATACCGTTCCAATCCGTCAGCGAAACAACGACCGTCAAAATTCCGGGGATTAGCACAACAAATAAACTAATCAATAATGCAGGGGCTATCAGCAACTTATCAATCCATGTATTTGTCTTCATATCGAATTCTCTCCTTCAGAAGATAAAAAGCGAGAAAAAGATTCTGCTCCCTGATTGGAACGAATAACGAAATCAGGTAAGATTCCTGTTATTCGTTCCAATTTCTAAAAGTTAATCGGCTTCGTTAAATAATTTACAGATCAACAGAACTTATTGCTGCGCCGGCTCTGGGATCGGAGGAACCAGACCCTTTTCAAACTCAACCTGAAACTCTTTATCAACTCTATCAAGAAATTCGCTCACTGTCGCTTCGCCGTACCATACAGTTTCGATATCTATGAACTGAGTTTGGGTTGCGGCCGGGAAGAAAACATTTGTATAATACCCGAAATTACCGTTATTAATCGCGTCCGAAACGGACCGAACCGCTTCAGTAAAGGATTTGGAAAGCGGCCCCATATTGCTCGTATCAACAGCAGAAAGGTCTTTCAACGGAACGCCCCAATATCCCGGCCAGGCCTCTGTCATTTTCTGCATAAATTCTGGAGTCATCATCATATCCAAAATCGCAGCAGCAGCGTCTTTATGTTCTGAATTCGCGTTAATTGAAAGGGTGCAGGCTACTCCCAACGTATACAATGGATACGGAACGTCTTTTTCGCCGGCAGGGAACGGCGCGAACCCTAAATCTTCAGCCTTATCATCAACAAAGAAAGAAGCCGCCCACTGGAAACCAATGCTTGGGCCAAAGAAAAACGGAGATTTCCCATCCGCCAATAGCTGAATTGATTCGCTGAAATTCAGGTTTATATAATCCTCGCCCCCAAGATATCCTTTATTGAACCACTCCGCAGATTTTTCAATCGCGCTGGCAATACGAGGATTGTTCCATTTTTCTTTCCCGGTCAAGGAATTGTAAACCGCGCGGGGACCGGCAAAATGCGTCAGGAACAAAGATGAATAATTTTCGTTGACCGGTTTCCACCCCTTATTTCCGGTAACAGACGCGTACATTCCTTTATCAATAGCTTCATCCATGACCGTTATTAATTCGTCGATCGTAGTCGGGACCTCCCAACCGTTTTCTGCCAGGACCTTTTTGTTATAGAAGATACCCATTGTACTGACAGAATTCCCCAGACTATATAATACGCCGTTGACCGTCCCGGAATCATATAACGGAGAAAGAATTCGATCTTTCCATCCGTATTTTTCCGAATACGTGTCCAACGGAGCTAAAGCGCCGGCGTCCGCTAACGGCATGACAAATGCAGGCCCTGAACCATAAACAATGTCCGGCCCTTCCCCGGCGGCAAGCGCGACATTAATATCGTTATCAACTGTATTGCGATATTCAATAATCAATTCGTATTCATCCTGCGACGCGTTATATGTGTCAGCAAGAATCGTATTCAGTGCTTCCTGCGAATAAGGCTCCGCGCCCCAAAACCATAAACTGATTTGTTGTTTTTCCGCATGAACGGGGAATGCGGCGAATAAGACCACGAACGACAATATTAATACAGATAACATATGGCTTTTCTTCATTTTTCTGCTCCTTTTTATCTTTTTGCATCAGGCTTGGTTGATCTGCTGAGACAAAATTCAGCGAAATCCGAACAACTTTCGATTAATCAGAAAAAACTTTTACATAAACCTCCCGCTTCCTTGGCCCGTCAAACTCCAGAAAATAAATCCCCTGGGAATGCCCGAGCAGCAACTTTCCTCCCTCAACCATAAGAGATAAAGAAACGCCTATTAAAGACGATTTAACATGCCCGGCAGCATCCTGCGGCGTATCATGCTGATGTTTAAAATCAATTCGAGTTGGAATCAAACGACAAATTTCATCTTGAATATCCTCCAAACCGTTAGGGTCCCAAAAAGATGTAATCGTTATGCCGCCTGTCGTATGCGGCGTATAGACAAGACAAACGCCTGACTCAACCTGACTCTCTGCAACAATCTTGTTTACATCTTCAGTCAGTGAGATCATGGCTCGATTTCCGGTCTTAAATTCGATTTTTTTTCTGATTGCCATGGTTATCCTTATAAAAATATTTCGCTATTCTTTACGGCTCCGCCGCCTTCACAAAAAGACCACTTTCCTTCGCAGCCTCGTCCATCTTTTTCGCCAATCATCACGGCAATATATCCCATCAGCAAAGCAATCGGACAAAACTGGGTAAGCGGAGACATAAAAGAAAAAGAAGCCGATGGGATACAAATCTTTTCTATCTGCGAGCCTAACCCATCAAGGTCCCCATCCGTAATCAGAATACTCGGCCGACCAAGTTCAGCAATATGAGTCATCGTTTCTTTTGTTCTGCTCATCGCCGCGTTTTCTGAACCGGCGATAATTATCGTTCCGATTTGATTGACATCACGCATAAAAACATTCAAGTGCAGCCAATCTTCTGAATTCGCGCACATCGCAAATTTACCAGTTGCTTCAAAAACTTTAGCATGACCATACCATGCCGTTCCATAATCCGATCCGGAACCGATAAAATCGAAAGCCGGATAGCCCTTCCATTTTGCAGCGACCTGAAGACAATCCTGATCCATCTTCGGCAGCAGGCTGCGAAGTAAATTCGCCTGCGATCCAAAGTCGTTTCGATATACGTCTGCCATGTCCATCGTTATTTTTCCCCGTACCTCAGAAAAGCGAACCGCTAATAACAACAACGCCATCAGAGATACCAGATACGTTCGAACCCCTGACGCGCTTTCGAACGTCGGAATCGAAATTTTCATAATATAGTCAGAATTCTTTCCTAACAACGACTGTTCGTTTGCAGTAACCCCTAAAACCTTTGCTCCGAATTTATGAGCGCGTTGGACGGCCTCGCCAATCCGCGCAATCTGGCCGGAATTGCTAACCGCAATGACTAAAGAATTATTTGGATAAAAACCCAAGTGAATCTCCGAATAAAACCGACTTAGATCGATAGAAGGCACACACTCGGTGGGGATCCCCGCCACAGATTCAAACGCATATTTCGCAGCCATGCCGGCTGCCAATGAGTCGCCGCATCCGGTTAGAATAATCTTTTGAATCCTGAAAATTTCCGGCGTCGGCAATACTTTCCTGGCTCTGGCCTCTAAATCAAGATATTGACTCTCCATCAGGTCAGGCAGGCTAAGAACCTGTCGTCTCATCGCATTATCACATTCCATATCACATTCTCAATTCATCTTATTATATGGTTATCAGTATAACAAGATAAGTTAAAACGCTCAACATGCCAAAAGTCATATTCACAGGAGTTACATTCATCCCAAAGCCCGATGAAAAAAGAATTACTAATTTGACAAAAACTAAAAAAATCGTAAGATTTTGGTAGCAGGGACCTATTAGAAGCGGATTTTCATCATGCCATATATCAGACAGGACACCACATTAATCGATCGGGATTCGCCAATACCCGCCTACCAACAAATCGTAAGAAGCTTAACCAACCGCATCATCGACGGAGAATGGCAGCCGAACGATAAACTTCCGTCCGAAAACGATTTAGCAAGTGAATATGCCGTTAGTCGCATCACGCTACGTCAAGCCCTGAGCATCCTTGAATCCGATAAAATCATCAGAAAAGAACAGGGAAGAGGCGTCTTCGTTCAAAGAAATCCGGACTATGTCGTTCATAAGCTATTCTTTCCGACCGTGAATAACAATGGTAAAGCACTGCGCGAATCGGAAGTTCATTCAAAAGCGATCGATATATCGCTGACAGATGATGCCGACAATAAAATATTCAAAAAGCTAAAAATTCCAGCTGGCAGCGAACTTATTTTTTTACAGCGTCTTTTTACAAAGGGCGATAAAATAATCGGATTGAATCGCGCATGGTTCCCCGCCGAGAAAGTTCCGAACATGCAGAATTTACGTCTGATCAACAATAGCGTGTCTACGACGTTATTACAACGCTATCAAATCGAAGCAGTCAGAATTGAAAATTCGATCGAAGCGATAAAAATGGATGCGGTATTAGCGGCGACCGTTGAAGTTCCTTACGACTCTGCTGGATTAAAAATCAATTCAATTCATTTCGATAAAGAAAATTCTCCATTTGAATTCGCGTCAACGGTTTGGGTAGGGGAGCTGACAAAATTTCAATTAACAATGACGAAAGACAGCTGATCTCCACGTTGGCACATCCTTACCGGTATAAACGCCATTCCTCTATCCGCGCCGCGACGCAGTCCCGGACGTAATACCGGTAATGCCGTCCGGCGCGAACGCGCGCACGGATCTCCGTCGACGATATTTCCAGCAGCGGCGCGTCGACAGGAAGGAGCTTTTCAGCCAGCGCCGGAAAACGGGCGAAAAGCGCATCTGTCTCCGACCGCTCCCCAGGCCGCGCCATGACCCCCAGCCCGTCGATCGCCGCAACGATCCGATCCGGCTCATACCACCCGAATAAATCGTTCAGCGAATCCTGCCCGATCAGGCAGAACAGCTCGTCGCCGGAATATTTCGCCCGCAGGATCTCCAACGTATCGGCGGTATAATGCGGCCCCGGGCGTTCGTTCTCGATCGTCGAGACCTCGAAACGCGGCTCACCGGAAATCGCCGCGCGGACCAGCTCCGTCCGCTGCTGAAACGGCGTCGTCGCCCGATCGGCTTTATGCGGCGGGAGCGGCGCAGCCATCCAGAGAACCGTATCCAGCGCCAGCTGATCCGCGGCCTCCGCCGCCAGGATCATATGCCCCAGATGCGGCGGGTCAAACGTCCCGCCGAAAACCCCGACTCGCGCCATCCGCCCTAATCAACCCATTCCAATTCAAACGCGTCGCCGATCATGACCGTATCGCCGTTCTCAACCCCCGCCCTGCGGAGCGCATCCTCGATTCCCAGCGCCGCCAGCAGGTTCTGGAAACGACGGACCGATCCGCTATGTTCCCAGTAGGTCATCTTCGCCGCGCGTTCGATCGAAACCCCGCGGACGACCCAGTCGCCGTCCTGATCGCGCGAAATTTCAAACCTGCGCGGATCCTCCTTCGGAACGTACAGCGGCAGCGCCTCCGGCTCGATTTCTTCCGGAACCGACAGCGCCAGCTCATGCAGCCGCCAGAGAACGGCGCGGACGTTTTCGCCCGCCGCCGCCGAAATCGCGGCCGGCTCGTACCCGCGCGCCTCCAGCTCCGCTTTCAGCTCGTCCCATCGCTCGCGCACCTCCGGAAGATCCATCTTATTCACCGCAACCAGCATCGGCTTTTCCGCCAGCCTGTCGTCAAACAGCGCCATTTCCTGATTAATCTGGTCCAAATCCGCGATCGGGTCCTCCGCCGTCCCGTCGAGCAGGTGCAGCAGGACTTTCGTCCGCTGAATATGGCGCAAAAACGAATCGCCTAATCCAACGCCTGAATGCGCCCCCTCGATCAGCCCGGGAATATCCGATAAAACGAGCGACGTATCTGAATCCAGCTCTGCGACGCCCAGATTCGGTTCAATCGTCGTAAACGGATAATCGGCGATCTTCGGCTTCGCGTTCGTAACCGCCGCCAGGAACGACGATTTCCCGGCGTTCGGAACGCCGACAATCCCGACGTCCGCGATCAGCTTAAGCTCCAGCTTCAAACGCCGCTCTTCGCAGGGCGCGCCGCGTTCCGCCGTGCGCGGGACCTGATGCGCCGCGGAAACGAAATGCGTATTGCCGCGGCCGCCGCGGCCGCCTTTGGCGACGACGAGCTCCTGCCCGTCCTGAACCAGATCGCCAAGCAGCTCGTCCGTATCGGCGTCCCGCACGATCGTCCCAGCCGGGACCAGCAGGATCTTCGGCTGCGCCGTTCGACCGGTCATGTTATTCTTGCCGCCGTTTTCTCCGTCCGCGGCGAAAAACCTCCGAACGTGCCGATACGGCGTCAGCGTGTTCAGCTTCCGGTCGGCTTTCAGCACGACGTCGCCCCCATGCCCGCCGTCGCCGCCGTCAGGCCCCCCGCGCGCGACGAATTTTTCGCGATGAAAATGCATCATCCCGTCGCCGCCCTTTCCCGAACGGACAAAAATCTCAGTCTCGTCTACAAACATGATCCACCGTTACCCTTCCGACGCGGACGGACCGGCGTCCGTTCCCTCGCCCTCCGCTTCCGACAGGACGCCCTTCCGGCAAAAAAACATCAGCAGCGTCGAACCGTATTTCCGCTCGTCAAACCGTTCAAAGCAGTTCAACGCCAGCTCTTCCCGCTCGACCGGGTGAATTTGAACGATAATCCAACCGTCGTCGCTCAGCCAGGCGTCGTTATCGTCAAGGATCCGCATCGCCCGCTGCCACATCTGCTGATACTGCGGCGGGGCGATATAAATATACTCGAACGAACGGTCCGGAATCGAGCGGAGATAGCTGAACGCGTCCCCCTGGATAACCTTCGCCTTTTCCTCCGCCCGCGTCAGCCGGACGTTCTCCTGAAGCGTCGCCTGAGCGGCGCGGTTCGCCTCGCAGAAGCGCACGACCGACGCGCCGCGGCTCGCGGCCTCCAGACCGATCGACCCCGTCCCGCCGAAGACATCGAAAAACGCCGTATCGACGATATCGCCGCCGATGATATTAAAAACCGCCTCCTTGACGCGGTCGGTCACCGGGCGGGTGCTGTCCCCCGGGACCGGTTTCAAAATCATGCCTTTCGCGCCGCCGCTGATAATCCTCGGATTGCTCATGCGCACCGTCTACTTAACGTCGTTATACGTCCAGAATCGATTCGCCAGAAAATTCCAGATCAGAACGATCACAATCGCGATCACCAGCGTCAGGTTATGCCCCACGGTTTCCGCGCGGATCGGGAACCCGGACGGAACGACCGCCGCGCTGAGCCGCAGGATCGGCGTCTCGATCGTCAGGAAAAGCAGGTAACGGATCCCCAGCCCAACCAGGCTGACCAGGACGAATTGAACGAGCTTCTGCGCCAGCGGCTTTTCCCGGGAATCCGGGTACGCCCAGAAATGGTTCCAGAGGAAATTCGATAAAACCGCAACGATAAAGGAAACCGTACTCGCCGCGCGTGAATTCATCGCCAGAAAGCGCATGCAGAGGTTCATGACGCCAAAGTCGACAACCGCGCCGATCACCCCCACCGTACAGAACTTCAGGAACCGGTTTCGCTCAACCGGATTTCTCACAAAATCAATCATGCTCCACTGCGACCTGTCTTTTCTTTTTATTCCGGTGTAAATTGTAACAGACCGAATCAACGTTGGCGGAAGATTCCCGATAATTTTCAAACGCATCCGGTCCGCGCGCCTGAAAAACAATCAGGGAATCTGACGCAAGTTGTTTGCCGACAAATCCAGGCTTTGATAAACTTAAAACACAAAAGAAATCGTTTAAAACAGGAAGGAGGCAATTTGAGGTATTCAATCGAAGAGCTTCAACATAAAAAAGAAGAGCAGATTTTCGAAAGGAATGACGAATCACATCGTTGCATTCGCTAATGCAGATGGCGGTACTTTAGGAATCGGAATTGAAGATGACGGAACAATAACCGGGATTGATAATTTCACAGAAAGGATTAATGAAATTTATCGCATCCCCTTTTTGTATACCATCCATTCCGGTAACGACAGAAAAAGTTGGATGTATCGACAAGGACGGAAAGAAAAATCATATCTTGATACTCACCATCCCTGCGAGTCCGGATCTCCACACAAACCATCAGGACGATGCCTACTACCGTATGGGAGATAAATCTCATAAACTATCTTTCTCAGAACGAATGCAGATGCTTTATGCAAAAGGAAGCAGGTATTACGAAGATGAGCCGGCCACTGACGCGAGCATTATCGACATAGATATGGATTTCGTATCAGAACACACGAAAAGAATCGGATATACCAAGTCTCCCGAAGATTACATACGCAACAACCACAATTTCATCATCACAAAATATGGACGCAAAGACGTAAGCAATGCAGCCATTCTCTTGTTCGGAAAAAACCCTCAGCTCTTTTTCCCAAGAGCGCGCGTTCGCTTTATCCGGTATCAAGGAAAAGAAGCCAAAGTCGGATCAGAGATGAACGTAATTAAAGATATTCATTTTAATGGCCGCATATTAAACATGCTGCAGGATTCGATTAATTTTGTTCAGACTCAAATCAAGGAACATACATATCTTGGAGAGCAAGGATTATTCGTCACAGAGCAGGAATATCCCGATTTTTGTTGGAAGGAATTAATCATCAACGCAATTGCGCATCGAGATTACAGTATAAAAGGAACGGATATCCAAATCAAGATGTTCGATAACCATTTTCTGGTTGAGAGCCCTGGAAGTCTGCCCGGGATGGTCCGATTGGATAATATTCGTGAGAAACATTTCTCACGAAATCCAAAGATCGCACAATTTCTTCATGAATGCGAATATGTCAGAGAATTTGGAGAAGGAATAGATCGGATTTATCTGGAAATGAACAGATCATGTTTACCCGAACCTGAATTCAGAGCCGACCGATTTACGGTATTCGCAACGCTTAGAAATAATGAATTCGCCAATCATCCGGCATCCGAACAAACGAAGCTTTTCAAAAGAGGCGAAATAAACGGCGAAATAAACGGCGAAATAAATCAGGCGCCAGAGCTTGAGAAGCTGACCGAAAATGAAATAAAAATCTATAATACGCTCAAGCGCTCTCCTCGCTCGTCCAGATCAGAGCTCATTAGCATAACAAAAATAGCGCCAAGAACCTTAGACCGAACCATAAAAAAAATGATTGAAAAAGGAATTATAGCCCGTATCGGATCAAAAAAGACCGGGTACTGGGACATCGTCATTAATTAAAGACGCCGATTCATCCAACTGTTTTCTTCTGCGACCTGTCTCATTTTATTCCGCTGTGAATTGTAACCGACGGAAATTTCGGCTCCGCGTTCCTTTCGGGAAAGAAACCAGCGTCTTCAGGAGCGCACCGCATTCACTCCCAACCTGATTGCGATCGCATCGCCGCTTCGAAATACGGAATCGTCCGCAGCAATCCCTCCCGCAGCGCGACCTTCGGCTCCCAGCCCAGAATCTCCCGCGCGCGGGTAATATCCGGACGGCGGTTCTGCGGATCGCCGCTGACGCGAAGGTCAGGCTTCATGACGATCCCCGCCGGATTCCCGGTCAGCTCATTAATCACCTCCGCCAGCTCGATCATCGTATTCTCGACCGGATTCCCGACGTTGACCGGTTCATGCTCCTCCGACATTAACAGGCGGATAAAGCCCTCGACCGTATCCGACACGAAGCAGAAGCTGCGCGTCTGCAAACCGTCGCCGTAAACCGTCAGCGGCTCTCTGCGGAGCGCCTGCTGAATAAAATTCGGAACGACGCGCCCGTCGTCCAGCCGCATCCGCGTCCCATACGTATTAAAAATACGGACGATCCGCGTATCTAACCCATGGTACCGATGATAAGCCATCGTCAACGCCTCGGAAAATCGTTTCGCCTCGTCGTAAACCGAGCGGATCCCGACCGGGTTGACGTTCCCGTTATAATCTTCGGGCTGCGGATGGACCATGGGTTTCCCGTAAATCTCCGACGTCGACGCCATGAAAAACCGCGCGTTATTCGCCTTGGCGACGCCGAGCGCGTTATGCGTCCCGATCGACCCGACTTTCATCGTCTGAATCGGCAGGTTGGTATATCCGTATGGCGAGAGCGGATTCGGGCTGGCCGGCGACGCAAGGTGCATCACCGCGTCCAGCTTCCCCGGAACGAAGATATAATTTGAAACGTCGTGCCGGATGAACGAAAACCTTTCGTTCGACGCCAGATGCGCGAGGTTCGCGGGGTTCCCGGTAATAAAATTATCCATTCCGACAACTTCGTGCCCCTCCTGAAGGAGCCGATCGCATAAATGGCTGCCTAAAAAACCCGCTGCGCCCGTCACTAAAATTCGCATCAATCTTCCTCCGCCGTTCCTTCCGAACGCTATTCCCAGATTATTTTATCAATCGTCCGGTCGATTGTAATCTGATTATAAATCCCGGTAAACGGGTTCACCAGCCAAATATTACCATCATGCAGGAAAGCGAGCCAGGTCTCGCTCCGGTTATCGCTGGGGGCCCAGGCGAGCCGCTGCGGCTCGACGCCGATCGCGCCTTCGGACGGATAAACGACGCGCGCGTTCGTCCCGTCTAAATCCGCGACCGCAATCCGGTACCGGCTTGTTTCCGACTGAAGCGGGTTAACCGCCGTCAGGTAGGCGAGCGAATACGTCTGGTCCGAAAACCGCGGCGATATCGCCGGCCCGCTGAAAAGCCCGGTCCGCGAAATCAGCGGCCCCGCCGCGCCCGTTTCGAAATCGTACCGCCCCAGATTGAAATCGCTCGGATCGAACGTCCGGCGCGCACCGCCGATATCGCCCTGATACGTAAAAACGAGCGTCGCGCCGTCGTCCGAAAGACTGACGCCGGGAAGCCAGGCCCAATCGGAGCGGGAAACGCCGTATGGCTGAACGCGGATCAGCGCGGCCGATTCGCCGCTGAGCCGGTCGATCCGGTCGATCCGATCGCCATGAACCGCGATAACGAGACGCCCATCGGCGGAAACCTCGTACGTCGTCCCCCAGCGGTCCGCCGCCAGTCCCGATCCGGCCGCGTCCGCCTCCTGCGCCGGGACCGCGACGTCGTCCGCGAGGATCATGCCGGTATCGCTGACCGTTCTGAGCTGCAGGTCGTTATTCGCGCGCCAGCCCGGCGCTTCCTCCGTCGGGGTCACCGTCGAATACAGGACGCGCAGATTCTCTCCCGGGAGCCATTCGGCGAAATGTACCACGTTTTCAATCCGCAGCGAAATCGGCTCGTTCGTCCAGTTTTCAACATCCATCATCCAAAGCGAATTGATTTCCTCGCCCCGGCCTTCACGGCTGAAAAGGAGCCGCCGCCCGTTTTCGGATAAATCGAGGATCCGCCCGTCCGCGTCGCCGCCGGTATACAGCGGGATCCGCGTCCCCGTCGTCTCGGTCATCATCCATAAATTCCCGTTCGACAGGTAAATCAGCTTTCCGGGAATCCGAATCGGCGCTAAATCCGATTTCACCCCGACCATCAGGATTTCCGGAGCGGACGCTTCGAGAATAACGCGGCCGACGACCGATTCCGAACGAAAAACGTCGTCGGCGTAAATCTTTCGTTTCGTGACCCGCGCAGCGCCGTTTCGCCCGTACTGGAGAATATACGTCTCGCCCTCCGCGACCGCTTCGCTGCGGATGATCTGACTCTCGAACGGAATCGTCTCGTCCGCCGTCGTTTCCTCGCTGCGAATGATCGTGATATGAACCGTCGTATCCTCGTTAACGAGCCGGTTCAGGCCCGGTTCGAACTCATCCTCCGGCTCGGTGGGAACGCCGATCGCCCGAACCGCCTCGCGAACGGTCAGCCCGCTCGGAACGCGTCCTTCGACGAGCCGCTCCCCGCGTTCGACGCGAAGCCGGATCGTTTCCTCCGGCACCGCGGGGAAACATCCGGCCATCGTCAGCGCAATCAGAGCAGCGCCCAGCCTTAACAACAAAGCTCCGGCCCGTTCGGGCCGAAACTTTGCCGGCAGGCGAAAAAGAACGCCTCCGCCGCGCATCGCGATCGCGCTCCTTACCTGCGCGTCCCTTCGATAATAACGCCGTCTTCCGTCGTCTCGATCTTCGTCAGCGCGACGTTATTCTGGATCAGGTTCACCCCATACATATTGAAATAATTCGCGATCGCCAGGTTGACGTCCGAAATCGGGATGCTGATAATCGGAACGTCGAGATCGAGAAGTTCGAACGAAGGCTGGCCATTTTCCAGCGTCAGCGCGCCCGCGGCCTTAACCGTCAGCTTGAGGAAGCCGTATCCGGCTTTGACCGAAAGATGCACGTTGCTTTCCCCGTCCCGAAACGGCGTGAAATCGATTTTCGGATCGGAAACCGATAAATCGACCTGAACGTACGATCGAATCAGCGCTTTAATCTCCGACTCGTACTTCCTGAGCGCCTCCGCCGCGGCCTGATTCAGCGTTTCTTCCGGGAACGTATATGAAAACGGAGAGCCGCCCGGGAGCGCCTCGAACTGCTGAACCGTCTGAATAAGGATGTCCATCGCGGGGGTCGCCGACTGCGCCGCCGCGCCCGGGACGGCCGCTCCCGCGAAAAGGAACGCCGCCGCTAAAAGAATCGGTAAAATCTGCTTAAACGTTTTCATGCGTCTGGTTTCTCCTATTATAAT
This sequence comes from Anaerolineaceae bacterium oral taxon 439, assembly GCA_001717545.1. Classification (NCBI taxonomy): domain Bacteria; kingdom Bacillati; phylum Chloroflexota; class Anaerolineae; order Anaerolineales; family Anaerolineaceae; species Anaerolineaceae bacterium oral taxon 439. Next base: position 2,918,428 of record CP017039.1, read on the forward strand.
TAAGTAAGATTTTCATCATCGTATCTACCGAAAATCCTTCATCATTATAGCATGGCTGAAACGAAACGACTTATGACAGAAATAAATCTTACAAATCTTGAAGCAATCCTGTTCGCCGCCGCGCATCCGGTCCAGACCGCGCAGCTGGCGCTCGTTTTCGCGCTTCCGGTCGCCAGGGTCCGTGAGCTTATCGACCGCTACGCCGTATCGCTCGACGAAAACCGCCGCGGGCTTCGCCTTCTTCGCCAGGACGATACCGTCCAGCTCATGACCGCGCCGGAAACCGCTCCTGCGGTCGAAGCCTTCCTGGGGATCGAAGCGGCTCAGAAGCTGACCCGCGCGGCGATCGAAGTCCTGACAATCGTCGCCTATAAGCAGCCGATCACACGCCCCGGTATCGAAGCCATCCGCGGCGTCAACAGCGATTCCGTCGTCCGCTCGCTCCAGTCGCGCGGACTGATCGAAGAAGCCGGACGCGCCGACACGCCCGGCCGTCCGCTCCTCTACGCGACGACCGCCGAATTCCTGCGCTATTTCGGGCTGTCCTCCGTCGCGGACCTCCCGCCGTATGAGGTCATTATTGAAGATGAGATTAACGTGTTGAAAGAATAACCGCCGGTTTCACGTCGCCGGGGCCAATCCACGGATCGAACGCCGAACCTGAGTATAATTAATCGGCGAATCGTTCAAAAACCGTTTTTCACGAGCCTCCAAGAGCGTGCCGACGGCGTGCAAGATCCGCCATGAAATCGAAAGCGAACCGCTCCGCCGGGAACGCGGGCGTCGGAAGACGCGCTTTCCCCGAAAAACCCGAAAGCAGGCGCGATTATCAGAAATCAGAATTGAAAGCACCTATATGGAAGAAAGATTACAGAAAATCTTATCGCGAGCCGGCTTCGGCTCCAGGCGCGAATGCGAGGAATTTATCGCGGCCCAGCGCGTTACCGTCAACGGCGAAACCGCAATCCTCGGGATGAAGGTCGATCCGGATCGGGACCAGATCCGCGTTGACGGAATTACGATTAATTTTCAGGAACCCGAAAAAATCTACGTCGCCGTCAACAAGCCGCGTTTCGTCCTGTCCGACCGCGCCGATAACGACGCGCGCCAGACCGTCTATCAGCTTGTCCCCAATTCCGAGACGCTTTTCGTCGTCGGCCGCCTCGATTTCGAATCCGAAGGACTGGTCCTGATGACCAACGACGGCGATCTCGCGAATAAGCTGACCCATCCGCGCTTCGAAAAAGAAAAGGAATATAAAGTTCTCGTCGCGAAACGCCCCGATACACGCCAGCTCAGCGCCTGGCAGCGGGGCGTCATTCTCGAAGACGGCGAAAAAACCGCGCCCGCGAACGTTTCGATCGCCCGGACGCAGGGAGACGGAGCCTGGCTCCGCGTCATCATGCATGAAGGACGCAAGCGCGAAATCCGGGAAATCTGCCGTGCGATCGGCCTTCCGATCGTCAAGCTCATCCGCGTTCGGATCGGGACGCTCCTCCTCGGGAAACTCGAACCGCGCGAATGGCGCTGGCTCAAGCCGCAGGAAGTCAAAGAGCTCAAAGACCTCGTCGCGAAGAAAACGCCTCCGCTGAAACCGAAGCCGGCGTCAGCCCGGCGTCCGGCGCCGCGGCGGTCTTCATCGGAAAAGACCGCCGCTTCCTCCCGATTCGAAGATCGCCGGAACGAACGTTTCAGTCCGAATCCAGACAGGAACGAAGCCCGTCCCAGCCGCGCGCCATACCGCGCCGGATCGAAGCCTTACCCGCGGCGCGAACCCTTCGACCGCAGCGAACCAAACGAACGCGGCGGGGAGTTCCACGAACGTTCCGGGCGGAACGAAGCCCGTCCCAGCCGCGCGCCGTACCGCGCCGGATCGAAGCCTTACCCGCGGCGCGAACCCTTCGACCGCAGCGAACCAAACGAACGCGGCGGGGAGTTCCGCGAACGTTCCGGGCGGAACGAAGCCCGGTCCAGCCGCGCGCCGTACCGCGCCGGATCGAAGCCTTACCCGCGGCGCGAACCCTTCGACCGCAGCGAACCAAACGAACGCGGCGGGGAGTTCCACGAACGTTCCGGGCGGAACGAAGCCCGGTCCAGCCGCGCGCCGTACCGCGCCGGATCGAAGCCTTACCCGCGGCGCGAACCCTTCGACCGCAGCAAACCAAACGAACGCGGCGGGGAGTTCCACGAACGTTCCGGTAAAGAAAATCGTTCAAGCGAAAAACGATCGTCCGGAAAACGCGGCGGCCGATTCTGAAATGAAAAAAGACGGGAGCGAATAATTCATTGCTCCCGTCTCCAACTTCAGGACCGTCCAGGCCGCTACCCGACCTCATATCGAATCAGCTTCTTCGTCAGCGTCCGGCGGCAGGCAAAATACAACAGGACCGCCAGCAGGGCGTGAACCCCAAGGACTCCGAAAATCAAGTCCGGCAAGTCCGCCAGCTTTAAAACTTCCGCTTCGAACAGCTTAAACACGCCAAACCCTGCCAGCCCGAAATACGCCATCATCGAAATCGTCATTATAAAAACCGATCGGCTGTTTTTGACGGCATGCTGCGGATTCTGCCAGTTGAAGTTCGCCGCGTTCAGGTCGATAAACAACCCGAACGTCGAGATGAACACGATCGAAATCAGAATCGCGATCCCTCCGTACAGCAGATCTGCCGCCTCAGCTCTCACGAAGAACGCGAGCACCGCCATCGTCGGCAGCGTCGACAATAACCCGAACAGCAGCGAACAAAGCAGCCGTCCGTTGACCTGATCCACTGCGGAGAACGGAAGCGTTTTAACCAGCCAGAGCCGTTTCCCCTCGCGCGACATCGACGTTTTCGCCGAATCCCCGCTCATCCCTAAAAACATGCCGATCACGAAACCCGCCGACAGCCAGACCGCCCGGCGGATAACCGGCTGCAGGTACAATCCGCTCAGGAACCCCCGCAGCATCGCGACCCCGACGCCCAGATCGACGTCCTGGCCCGCCATTGAAGCGTAAACCGAAATCGCCAGGATCAGCGGGATCAGGATCCCCGCCCCGGCAATATTGAACAGGTAAACCGGCGTTTTAAATATTTCGCCGATCTCGCGGAACGCGACCGCGGACGCTTTGGATTTCCGGTTCCAGCCGCGAATCCGGACGGATTTCGAAGCGTTCCTGCGCGTCGCGACGACCTCCGCCGAACGCACTCCGGCGGCCAGCGGCTTCGCGCCCAGATAAACCGTAACGAGCGTCATCAGGATCCCGGCCGCGAGAATCGCCGCTCCGAAGAAGAGGCGCTCGTCTAAAGATTCGCTGAATAAAGATTTCATCCAGTACTGGACCGGGATGAACCGCGCCCAGACCATATCCGCCGTCTCGCGGATCATTGCCGGAACCGATTCGAAATCGTATCCCGTAAACGACCTGCGAAGATGCGCTGAAAGGAGATTCGGCCCAACCGAGACCGCCAGAACCAATATCATCCCGATCAGCTGGAAAGCGGCCCGCAGGTTGGGGATACGGTTAATGAAACGCATCAGCAAAACAATCAGCAGCGTCACAAAGCTGGTAATAAAGAGGACGATCGCCGTCGACCCAACCACCGCGTTCACGTAGAACAGCGCGTCCTTCCCGGTCAGGATCCCATGCCAGACCGAGAAAAAAACCGGCAGCAACAGCGACATCAGCATCGAAGAGAACGTCAGCGATAAAACGCGCCCGGCGAGAACGCTTCTTTCTGAAAACGGAAGCCGCTGCATGATTTTAAAATCGTTGCTGAAATAGAGCGCGCTGATGATCTTGACGACGCTGAAGAAAAGCGTCACAACCAGCGCGATCAGCTGCAGCATGCCGAGAACCATATCCGCGTATTCCGACCTGAGCAGCCAGACGACGGGATCCTTCGCAAGGTAAATAAAACCGGCCGCCGGAGCCACAAGGAAGATCAGCAGGCATAGCTGCCCGATAAAAGCGCCGCGGGTCTTCTTATCTTTCGCGATCCCGCGCGGATTCGCGATCCAGGGATATCCGAGCGTCAGGTCCTTCTTGAGAATGGTCAGAATCGCTTTCATTCGGTCAGCTCCAGGAAAATCTGCTCCAGGCTCGCTTCTTCCTGCGCCGCGCTGCGAATTTCTTCGAGCGTCCCCGCCGCGACGATCTTTCCATGGTTGATAATCGCGATCCGGTCGCAGAGCCTCTCGGCGACTTCCATGACGTGCGTCGAGAAAAAGACAATTTTTCCAGCGTCGCAATGCGCCCGCATCAGCTGCTTCAGCTTGAACGCCGCGCGCGGATCCAGCCCGACCATCGGCTCGTCCAGAATAAACAGGTACGGATCGACGATCAACGCCCCGATCAGGCATAGCTTTTGACGCATGCCATGCGAATAACTCGAAATCGCGTCGTTCAATACCCCGGTAATCTCAAAGTCATCCGCGTATCGGAGGATCCGCTCCTTCCGATCCGCGGACTTCAGTTCATAAGCGTCGGCGATGAAGTTCAGGTACTGCTTCCCCGTCATCGTCTCGTACAAATCAGGATTATCCGGAATAAAACAGAGCCGCTTTTTCGCCTCGTCCGGATTCTTACGAACGTCGATCCCGTCGACGATGATCTCGCCCTGATCCTGCGCCAGGATCCCGACGATCATTTTAATTGTCGTCGTTTTTCCTGCGCCGTTCGGGCCGAGGAACCCAAAAATTTCGCCCGGCTTCAATTCGAGCGTAACCTGATCGACCGCGACCTTCGATCCGAACTTCTTCGTAACGTTGCTTAACCTGACCATATTTCAGTAAATCTCCTCCACCCTTATTCTACGTTTTTTTGATTCAAACGTTTCGCGCTCATCCTGAATCAGGACGATGGGAATCCGGGGCCAGCGTTTCCAGGTACCGGTAAAGCTGACCGCGGAGCCGTTTCATCTCATCCGGAGCCTTCATTGCGTGCCGATACATAAAAAGATTCCCGAACCGGCTCCGGAAAATAACGGTAAAGATTCTTTTCAATATCCCGACCGGCAGCAGCCTGAATGAATTCAGCTTCCATGGCGAAAGGCCTATCCCAGCATGGCAAAGCGTTTTGAAATTGTCCTGAATTTCTCTCGCCGCGCCGGCGACAACATCTTTTTCCAGCCAAACCGCTTCAGGATCCTTAGCTTTGTAATACGCGTCAGCAATCGGAACAACCAGCGCCAGATGACAGACCTGCCAGCGATGCATGTCGCGCGCGACCTGATAGGGGACGCCCGATTTTTGAAAAATACCCGCTAACCTTTCCAGGCGCTCCGACCAGCAGCCGTTGATTTCAGCGAAAGTCGTAGGCTGGATAATCCACGGCAGGAATTCAGCCTTAAGAACGCCCTCCTCATACCCGCCTCCCGCGCCCGGAAACGCGGGGATCACCCGTCCTTTTCCGCAGGCGCGCTCCCAGTTTTCATAAGGCTCAAGCGTGTTCACCATCGTGACAATATTCGGGCTGATATTGAAGCTCAGCTCTTCCAACGCCGGATAGACCTGATTTTCTTTTACGGTCAGGAAGATAAAGTCATACCGGTCGCCGTTTCCCAGTTTTTTAATGACGTTAATATTTGCTTTATAAATCCGGCCTTTCTTCTCATACCGCAAACCGTGTTCTTCGAAGGCTTCCAGCCGTTTTCCTCTGGCGAAAACGGTCGTATCATAACCCGCCCCGCTGAATACAGCGGCGTATAAACTGCCGATCACACCCGCCCCGTATATCAATAATCTCATAAAATAATCCTCTATGCTTTCGTTCAGTTACCTCAACCCTTCCGTGGAACAAAAATCACCCCTTTTAATTCTATCCTGCCTTTTCCATGCCTGAAAAAGCGCGAGGCCCACGGTTGCTATCCGTCCTCAATCCGATTTATAATTAGAACCGACGACGGAGGAGTGCGCGCGGACGGAATCCATCCCGAAGGCCTCCCCAGATATCGATCGGGAAAATAAAGCTTTTATTATTGGAGGACCGGGAACATCATGGAAATCAAATCAGACCTTTTTTACACGAAAAACGATGAATGGGTACGAATCGAAGACGGCGTCGCGACGGTCGGGCTGACCGACTATGCGCAGGACGCCTTATCGGATATCGTTTTTGTCGAAATCACGGTCGGCCCAGGCGATACGATCGAAGCGGAAGAAAATATCGCGACGGTCGAATCGATTAAAGCGGCCTCGGACGTCTACGCTCCGGTCGCGGGCGAAGTCGCCGCGATCAACGACGGCGTCTGCGACGCGCCCGAAACGATCAACAACGATCCGTTCGGCGCGGCATGGCTCATCAAAATCAAGGGCGATTTCGACACGTCCGGACTCATGGACGCGGCGGCCTACGAAGCGTACTGCGCGGATCGGCGCTGATCCCATGTTCATTCCGCACACCGACGCCGAACGCGGCGCCATGCTGGCGTCGCTCGGCATGAGCTCGATCGACCAGCTTTTCAGCGAAATTCCCAAAAGCGTCCGCTTCCCGAAGCTGAACCTGACGGACCGGATGACCGAGCCGGAAATCGTATCGCTGCTGACCGAGCTGGATCATGCCAACCTGTCGACTGAAGGAACGCCCTGCTTCCTGGGAGCTGGGGCATACCGGCACTATATCCCGGCGGTTCTCGATAACCTGACGGCGCGCGGCGATTTTTATACCGCGTACACGCCTTACCAGGCGGAAATCTCGCAGGGGACGCTCCAGGCCATTTTCGAATTCCAGTCTCTGATCGCGCGGCTGACCGGGATGGACGCCGCGAACGCGTCGCATTACGACGGCGCGACCGCCTGCGCAGAGGCTGGGATCTTAGCCTATCATCATTTCCGCGGAAAGCGAAAGAAAATCGTCGTTTCCGCCGGTCTCCATCCGCATTACCTGACAACGCTGCGCACGTATTTACAGGACTTCGACGGCGTCCAGGTCGTCTCCCCGGCGCAGGACGTTTTCGAAGGCGCGGCCGGCGATGCGTTCCTCGCCGCGATCGACGAAGACACGTCGCTCGTCCTGGCGGCATATCCCGATTTCTACGGAACGGTCGTCGACCTGACGCCCGTCGCCGACGCGGCGCATGCCAAAGGGGCGCTGTTCGCCGCCTGCGTCAATCCGATCGCGCTGGGACTGCTGAAAACGCCGGGAGAAATGGGCGCGGATATTGCCGTCGGAGAGGGCCAGCCGCTCGGGCTGGGCCTGAACTACGGCGGCCCCTATTTGGGGATCTTCGCAGTAAAAAAACCGTTGTTGAGAAAGATGTCCGGAAGAATCGTCGGCGAAACGATCGACGACCGCGGCCAGCGCGCTTATGTCCTGACGCTGACCGCGCGGGAACAGCATATCCGTCGCGAAAAAGCCACGTCGAATATCTGCTCCAATCAGGGGCTGAACGCGCTGCGCGCCGGGATGTACCTGGCCGAAATCGGCGCGGACGGACTGCGGAGCGTTGCGCGCCTCTGCTACGATAAGGCGCATTACGCCGCGGCGCAGCTCGACCGCTTAGCCGGCTATCGCGTCCTGAATACGGAACCTTTCTTCCATGAATTCGTCCTGCAATGCCCAAGGCCGGTCGAAAGCATCAACCAATGCCTTCTGGATCAGGAGATCATCGGCGGATACGACCTGAGCGGCGTATCGCCGGAGCTCGGGAACGCAATGCTGATCGCGGTGACCGAAACGACGTCGAAGGAAGATATCGACGACTTTTGCCATGCGCTGAAGCTGGAGGCCGATCATGTTCATGAATAACGAAAAAACGATCTTTGAGCTATCGGTCCCCGGCCGGAAAGGCTTCCAATTCCCCGACGCGGACGTTCCCGAAACGGAACTCCCCGCCGGTCTGGTCCGCGAAACGCTGCCGATGCCCGAGCTGTCCGAGCTGGACGTCGTCCGGCATTATACCCGGCTGTCCCGGCTCAACTACTCGGTCGACAGCGGTTTTTACCCGCTCGGTTCGTGCACGATGAAATATAATCCCAAAGTCTGCGAAAAGGTCGCGGCCAGCGCGAGCTTCAGCCAGCTTCACCCGCTCCAGCCGATCGAAACGGTTCAGGGCGCGCTCGTCATCCTCTACGAGATGCAGACGATTCTCAGCGAAATCGGCGGCATGGCGGCCGGATCGCTTACGCCGGCGGCCGGCGCGCAGTCTGAATTCTGCGGAATCAAGATGATCGCCGCCTGCCTCCGGGCCCGCGGCCAGACGCAGCGAAAAGTCATGCTCATCCCGGACAGCGCGCATGGAACCAATCCGGCGTCGTCGGTCATGAGCGGCTTCGAATGCCGCCCGGTCAGGACGAACGAACGCGGGAATATCGACCTTGACGACCTCTCTCAGCATCTCAACGATCAGCTCGCCGGAATCATGATTACCAACCCGAATACGCTCGGACTTTTCGACGAGAATATCCTCGAAGTCACGAAGCGCGTCCATGACGCCGGCGGTCTCGTTTACGGCGATGGCGCGAACATGAACGCGCTCCTCGGAATCGCCAAGCCGGCGAGCCTGGGGATCGACGTCATGCACTACAACCTGCATAAAACCTTCGGAACGCCTCATGGCGGCGGCGGCCCCGGCGCGGGCGCGGTCTGCTGCGTCGCGGAGTTAGCCGATTACCTTCCGGGACCCATCGCGGCGATCATTGAAGAAGGCGAAGACGGCGAACCGCCGCTCTACGGACTGATCCAGCCGAAGAAATCGATCGGGATGGTCCGCGCGTTCTGGGGCCATTTCGCGATCATCCTGCGCGCGTACGCCTATTGCATGATGCTGGGACGGTCGGGACTTCGCGAGGTCGGCGAAACCGCGACGCTGAACGCGAATTACCTGATGCATGCGCTGAAAGGTCTTTACCCGCTCCCGTACGACCGTACCTGCATGCATGAGTTTGTCCTCGACGTCAAATGGAAAGACGCGCCGGAAATCCGCGCGTTCGACGTCGCCAAGCGCATGATGGATTACGGGCTGCATCCGCCGACCTATTACTTCCCGCTGATCGTGCATGAAGCGCTGATGATCGAGCCGACCGAGACCGAAAGCAAAGAAACCCTCGACGCGTTTATCGACGTCATGCGCAGGATCGCCGAAGAAGCGCGGACGAATCCCGCCCTGCTGACCGGCGCGCCAAAAGAGACCCCGTTCGGACGCCTGGACGAGGTCAGGGCGGCGAAGGATTTAAAAATCGTCGCGTAATTATGGAAAATGATCTTTTGAAAGGATAACAAAACTGAAAATGACTGATTATATATCGATTGAGACCGGATTAACGCTGACGGCGAAAACGGCGGACAGCGCCGCGCTCGTCGTAACCCTCGACCTGAGCGACGCGGACCCGTTCCTCAGCGAACGCGGCGCTTATCGCATGAACGAAAAGAAACTGATCTTCGGCTCAGGGAAGAAACGGACCCCGTCCGCGATCCGGAACCTCGGCGGCGACGTCGTCCGTCGGCTCGTCAAGGCGAAAATCGACGACGCCGCGATCGAATTCCCTGAGGGGATGACCGAGGCGGAAATCGGGGCATTCCTCGAAGGCCTTCTCCTCGGCGCGTTCGCGTTCGAACGCTATAAAGACGAGAAAACGGCCGGGGCCGTCCGCGTTTCGGTCGATCCGAAATTCGCGGCGCTCGTCGCCGAGAAGAACGCGCTCTGCGCCGCGGTTAACATGGCGCGGGACTGGGCGCATGAACCCGCGTCGGTCGTTAACCCGCTGACGCTCGCCGAACGCGCTAAAGCTTTAGCCGACCGGTACGGACTTGAATTAAAAGTCATGACCGACGAAGAGCTGCGCGCGATGGGCGCGGGCGCGATCGTCGCCGTCGGGCAGGGCAGCAAGACGCCCTCCCGGCTGATCACGCTGACGTACAGGGGGAACCGCAAAGACGATCCGGTCGTCCTCGTCGGAAAAGCGATCACGTTCGATTCCGGCGGCTACTCGATTAAACCGACCGACTCGATGGTCGGGATGAAATACGATAAATGCGGCGCGATGGCGGTCCTGGGAACGCTCCGCGCGGCGGCGGAGCTCAAGATCGACCAGCCGATCGTCGGCGTCATCTGCTCCGCGGAGAACATGCTCAGCCGCGATTCCTATCGCCCGGACGATATCCTGACGTCGCTGTCGGGAAAAACGATTGAAGTCATTTCGACCGACGCCGAGGGCCGCCTCGTTCTCGCCGACGGCCTCACGTACGCGCAGCGGACCTTCAAGCCGAAAGCCATGGTTGATCTGGCGACGCTGACCGGCGGCGTTTTCGTCGCGCTCGGCCGCGTCCGCGCCGGATTGATGAGCAATCGGGATGAGCTCGCGAACGCGCTCTTCGCCGCCGGCGAACGCACGGACGAACGTCTGTGGCGAATGCCGCTGGACGAGGAATACCGCGAGCTGATCAAGGGAAAAGACGCCGATATCAAGAACTCCGGCGGACGCGGCGCTTCGACGATCGTCGGCGGCATGTTCCTCAAAGAGTTCGTCTCGGACGACGTCCCCTGGGCCCACCTGGATATCGCCGCCGTCGCCGACTCGAGTGACGGAAATCCGATCTGTCAGCCCGGAGGAACCGGCTTCGGCGTCCGGCTGCTCGTCGATTGGATCCAATCGTTATAACCGCGCTTATCCGCGAACGAAATCTGAAGCCGTGCGAAACCGTCCTGGTTTTGCGCGGCTTCATGAAAATCAGCTTTCAAGGCGTGCAGTGCGCCGGAATGAGGGTATGAGGCTAAATTGGCGGGATTATTCGGTTTTCTGACCGGCGTCGTCGTTACGCTGGCGAATCTGGTTAACGCGAACTTATTCGGAATTTTTGGAAATTCGCTGGCGACGGCCCTGATTCATTTTTGCGGACTGCTGATCATGACGTGCGTTTGTCTGGTCCGTTTTGAACGGTTCCGGATCCCGAAGACCCCGCTTTGGATCTGGGGAGCGGGACTGATCGGAATCGTGACGATCTTTTTCTCGAACATTGCCTTTTCAAACCTCAATATGACGCTGGCGACGGCGGCGGTTCTCGCCGGGCAGGTTACGTGCGGACTGATTTTCGACGCGACCGGGTTCATGGGATCGCGGAAGATCCCGATCGGCAACCGCCAGCTGATCAGTCTGGGGCTGATCCTGACAGGAATGACAGCGATGGTCCTATGGCAGTAAGCTTAACGCTCGCGTTCCTTTCCGGCTTTACGATCCTCCTGTCGCGGACGCTTAACGCACGCCTGAGCTCCCATATCGGCATGAAGCATACCATCCTGATCAATTACCTGGCAGGGACGATCGGCGCACTGATCGTTTTCGCTATCGGAGGCGGACGGATCCCAACCTTCGATCGTCCGCTGACGCTGGCGGACGCGCCTTCGTTTCTGGGCGGTCTGGCGGGGATTATCGTCGTCGGAACCAGCGCGTTTCTCGTTCCGCGGCTTCCGGCGTATGTCCTGACGTTAGCTATTTTCCTGGGCCAGCTTTTCAGCGGTATGGCGATCGATCTCCTTCGCGAGGGGAGGACGCCGATCGGAAAAATCGTCGGATTCGCGCTGATTCTTGCCGGGCTCCTCGTCAGCTTCCCCGGCAAACGAGCCGACGCGAAGCTTCCGGACGAAACGGGACCGACCGCATGAGCCGGAGAATCCGCACGCTTCAGTTCGCTTTAGCCGTATCGCTGCTGCCGCTGATCGCGGGCGCGCTGGCTCCGAACCCGGTTTGGCGCCAATGGGGCGACGCGGCCACGGAGGACGGGAAGTTAGAGCTGCTGACCGAACCGCTGATTTCAGCGCTGCGGATCGGCTCTGGAATCCTCGGATTTTTTTTCGCCGTTCTGATCGCGCTGCTGAGCCGGTTCCCGAAACGCGCGTCCGAATTCCTGTCCGGACGAAAAGACGCGCTCGCCGCCTGGCCGGGCGCCTTTGCCGCTGACACACGTGCCTTTACCGAGCGCAGCCGGAGCTTCCTGAGAATCGACGATCGGACGGTCCGAATCGGATTCGTCCTGATCTGGATCACTGGGATCTCGCTGCGCGGCGCGCTGCTGAACCGTCCAATGACGCATGACGAGTCCTATACGGTCGTGACCTGGGCGTCAGGCTCCTTTCGCTACGCCGTCAGCGATTATCACCTGCCCAATAATCATATTTTTCATACCCTTCTCGTCTGGTTCATCTATCATTTCGTCGGGAAATCGCCTGCGCTGCTGCGGCTGCCCGCGTTTCTCGCCGGCGGGCTGCTGATCACGGCGGTCTTCTATCTCGGAAAGAAATTTTACGGGGAGCGGACCGGTTTAATCGCCGAGGGACTCGCCGCGCTGTCCCCATTCCTGATCGATTACGCGTCGAACGCCCGCGGCTACAGCGCGTTCGCGCTGTCAGCGGTCCTGATCTTCATCCTTGCCGACGCGCTGCGCAGGCGGCCGAACCGCCTGATCGAGGCGACAATTCCGATCGTCGCGGCGCTGAGCTTTTTTACGCTGCCGATAACGCTGTATCCGTTCGGCGCAATGTGCGTCTGGCTGACGGCGAACGCGCTGACCCGCGCGGCCGGCGACGCATCCGAATCCGGACCCGAACTCCTTGCCGCCGTTTTCCGAATCGGATTGGCGACGATTGCGCTGACCGTCCTTCTGTATCTGCCGCTGTTCCATGAAGCCGGAACCGCGCCGCTGTTCGATAACGTTTTCGTACGCCCGCTCCCGGCGTCGGACTTCCGTCCGACGATGATCTCGCGCGGGCTGGACTTTCTCGACGCGTTCAGCGACGGGATCGGGCCGGTCCTAAGCGGGATCCTCCTTGTCGGCGCAGCGCTGACGCTCGTCCCGGGCCGCCGGACGCCTGTTTTCCCAACCGCGGCGGCGTTCCTGCTTTGGCTTGCCCCGTTGATCCTTTGGCGGCGGCCGAATCTCTGGCCGCGGACGCAGCTCTACCTCTTCCCGTTCCTCTTCGTCTGGGGCGCGGGCGGGATCGCGAGCGTCGGCGGGACGATCGCCGTTCGACTTCGAAACGGCGGAAAGCTGCCCTCCGGCGCTGCGCTCGCCCGTGCGGGACGCGTCCTCTGGCTCGCAGTCTGGATCGTCCTTCTCGTTCCGGCGCTCCAACGAACCGCCCGGATCGCGGCGATCGGAAGTCCGCATGAAGCGGCGATCCAAACCGTCCTGCAGCGCGAAAACCGGGAGGGGATCGGGACGGAACGGAAGACCGACGAGGTCTATTTCATCGTTGCGCCCGAGGACGACGCGGCGATCTGGTACTACGCCGATCTGCATGCCATCGGGAAACGCTTCTTTGACCGAAACCGTCCGTTCCGGACCGTTTACGTCTACGTCAATCCGGTCAACGAAGGGTACGAAGAGCCGAGGACGGTCGAAGACGTCGTTGAGCGTTACGGGCCGGGCGCCGCTTTTTTAGACTGGGAAACGAAAGAAACGGTTTTCGAACGCCTCCCCGAAGCGAAGCTTTTCCGCTTTGACGCAAACGAACGCGTGATCCGCGAAACGTTCGGGAAATAACGCCGCGACGGCTTACTCCGAAAATTCAGTAACGATTTCACCCTCAAAACCGCCGCCGTCCACACCGCCATCGAGCGCCGCGATCTCAATATCGCTGAAAAGCTCCGGCTGATCGATCCGGATAACCCGCCGCTTAATCAGCTCCAGCATCGCCAGAAACGTCACGACGACCTCAACACGCGTCGGCGAAACGAGCAACGACGAAAACGAGACCGAATCCCCGGCCTTGAGCCGGTCGAGGAGCGCGCGGATCCGATCGCCAATCGTCAGCCGCGGGCCCTTCAGGACCGACGAAACGACCCGCGGTTCGGCCTTTTTTCGGAAAAGCTGCGCCGCGACGGCGGCCAGCCGCTCCAGCGTCAGGTCGGATAAATCCAACGGCGGTTCGTAACCGAGCTGCGGCGGAGCGAGGCGTTCGTACGCGCGCTGACCGCTTTCTTCGATCCGCGCAAGCTCCTCGGCCAGCTGTTTGAAACGGCGATAGGTGATGAGCTGCGCCGCGAGGTCTTCGTCCCCGGACTCGTCCAGCTCCGGAATCTCAACCGTCGTCTTCGGGAGCAGCGCGGACGATTTAATCAGGATCAGCCGCGCCGCGATAACGAGGAACGCCGAAACGTCTTCCGGATGATTCCCCTCCATCCCACGAACCGTTTCCAGAAACTGATCCGTTACCTGCGCCAGCGACAGCAGCGTAATATCCAGCTCCGCCCTCTCGATCAGGTCCAGCAGCAGATCAAGCGGGCCCTGATAAACGTCCGTCTCAACCCGGTATTCGTCCGATCGGAAAGCGGTAAATCGCGATTTCATGCGCTCAATTTTAGCATAGGCACGAAGCGCGATCGCCCGGATCGCGCGCGGAGGATTTCACGTGTCGATCCGCTCCAGCTCATGAATCGACCGGTTGCGGTAAATCAGGTCGTTCCGGACGCCGAAACCGATTTTTTCCCAGAAGGCGTTCCCGCCCTCGTTCCGCGCAAAAACGACGAGAGCGGCTTTTTGGATTCCTTCCCGTTCGAGCGCGTCCAACGCTGATTCGACGAGCCGCCGCGCAAGGCCGCCCCGGCGGAACTCCGAATCGACGCAGAGATGATAGATATAACCGCGCCGTCCGTCATGACCCGCTAAAATTACGCCGGCCAACCCCGTTCCGTCGATCGCAGCGAAACAGCTCGTCGGATTCCGGGCAATGAATTTCGCGAACCCAGCCCGGCTGTCGTCCGTCGTATTCAGCCCCATTCCCGGCGTCCGGACCCATAAATCGTAAACCGCGTCGTAATCCTCCGCCGTCAGATTGCGAATTTCGATTTTCTCCATCCCGTTGTCCTCCGACGTCATCGTTTCATCCGCTCCTATCATAATCGCGTTTCCACGCGCTGCGAACCTTTCTTATAATATAGTGGTTGAGGACAGATAGTGGTTGAGGACAGGATGACTGCGGTCAGGGTTGCCTTTTTCTATATACAGCAGCGTAAAGTTGTCGGCATGTTTTAGTTGAATTTATATATAAAACCCGGAGGTGATGACGCATGGCAGAAAGTCAAAACATCGAATATAAAGAATCCTGGCGGGACGAGTATCTGAAGTGGATCTGCGGCTTTGCCAATGCTCAGGGAGGAACAATCTACATCGGCATCAACGATACAGGGAATGTCATTGGGGTAAAGAATATAAAAAAGCTGATGGAGGATATCCCGAATAAAATTCAAACCGGATTGGGTATCCTGACAGAGGTCAATAAGCATACAAAAGATGGTCTTAATTATATTGAGATCAAGGTTGAACCAAGCAGCTTTCCTGTAAGCTATCACGGAGAATACCACTATCGGAGTGGAAGTACGAAACAGCAGCTGACAGGCATTGCTTTGTCGCAATTTATTATGCGCAAGACGGGCTTTCACTGGGAAGATGTTACAGTTGATAATATTTCAGTGGAAGATCTGGATGCAGAAAG
Source organism: Anaerolineaceae bacterium oral taxon 439 (assembly GCA_001717545.1). NCBI lineage: Bacteria > Bacillati > Chloroflexota > Anaerolineae > Anaerolineales > Anaerolineaceae > Anaerolineaceae bacterium oral taxon 439. The sequence goes on from CP017039.1 coordinate 2,933,835, forward strand.
CTTCAAAATATTCCGAAGAGAAGCACTCAGAAGCAAACGGATGACGGCGTCAGAACTGAATATATCGAATGCAGAGTTGCTCAGCAAGCTGCGCCTCATGTCAAATGGCAAGCTCAAAAGAGCAGCAGTGCTGTTGTTCTACAGCGATCCTCAAATTGTTCAGACTGGAAGCTATGTAAAGGTAGGCAAGTTCGATCATAAAGGGACGGTTGTCTACCATCACGATCTTGAGGAATCGCTTATGGTCAACGCGAGCAAAGTCATTGATCTGATCTATCTGATGTATCTGAAAGCAAAAATCAGTTATGAGCATGATGTGCGTGTTGAAGAATACCCCTATGCCAGAGAAGCTATCCGTGAAGCAGTGTATAACGCTATTATTCACAACTGCTACATGTACGGCGCGCCAATTCAGATTCGAATCGAAGATGAGGCAATGATCATCAGCAATTGCTGTATTTTCCCTGAAGGCTGGACGGTTGATACTTTAATGCAGCCGCATAATTCCAGACCGTACAATCCGGATATGGCGAATGTTTTTTATCGGGCCGGTTTTATTGAAAACTGGGGACAGGGTATTCAGAAGATCTGTGATGAATGCAGAACAATAGGAGCAGAGCTTCCAGAATATGAGCTGATAGGAACTACCCTGCGAGTTCATTTCAAAGCCCTCCAAAGGGCTCTTATCGACCAGCCTGAAAAGCCAAAGGGCCAAAGTGCCACCCGCATGGGCCCTTTGGATGATACAATGGCACTAAAGATACTTAACGCAATAAAAGAAGATCCATCAGGCACGATAAACCAGATATCAGAGCGAACCGGAATAGCCAGAAGAACATTAATAAGGCATATGGGCTTTATGAGAAAGAAAGGGCGCATAGAACGTATTGGCGGCAGGCGCTACGGCCATTGGCAGATTAATGAATGATACGGATGTGCTGAGTGATTGGCTTCTTATATGGATAAAAAGGGAACAGCGCAGCATCCGCTTCATAACCGGGCTTTGCATATCAGCCGAGCCTTTAAAACGCAGGAGAAAGTGAACATTGCAGGCCCAAAAGCGAACATTGGAGCCGGGAAAGCGAACATCGAAGAGATATTTAAGCCAAAGACCGCAGCTCATATTCGCAAATTGCAGGAGATATTTGGCTTACAGACAGTCTTTGGCAGGTCGGACGTTCAGAAGGCCCTCGGACTGAAACCGACAAGGAGCTCGGCACTGCTTCGTGACCTGGAGGAACAGGGGGTCACTGAGCCGGTATCCGGACACGGAAAAGGAAAATACAGATTTCGTGCGGTTTCGCTTTGGTATAATTCAACCGGAATCATATCTAAAACGAAAGAATAAGGTTATCAACTATGGCTCAACCCGTTGCGCAATGTCCGCGCTGCCGCCAGACAATGGTCGCGAACGTTCAACAAATTTTTGATCTCGCCCGCGATCCGCAGGCAAAACAAAAGCTTCTCAGCGGCCAATTCAATACCGCTATCTGCTCCTCCTGCGGATACGCGAGCCCGCTGGGAACGCCGCTCGTTTACCATGATCCTGAGAAGCAGCTCTTCCTGACGTATTACCCCGCCGAACTGAACACCCCGCTCCCGGAACAGGAAAGAATCCTGGGGCAGCTGATCCGGTCGGTCGTCGACGCGCTCCCCGCCGAAAAACGCGGCGGCTACCTTTTCCAGCCTCGCTCGATGTACTCCTACGACACGCTGCTGGATACGATTCTCGAAGCCGACGGGATCACGAAAGAGATGATCCAGGCGGAAGAGCGGAAAATCAGCCTGCTGCGTCAGCTTCTCAGCGCGGACGACAACGCCGTTCCGGGCATCATCGATCAGGACCTGACCCCATACGACGACGGCTTTTTCGCGCTCCTCGCGAACGTTCAGGGCAACGCTGAAGCGACCGGAAACGAGGCCCTGATCCAGAAGGCTCAGCTGATCCAGAACGAGCTCCTCGAAAAGACCGAATACGGCCGCGAATTGAAAATCCGCGCGGAGAGCACGCGAAAAGCGATCGCCGACCTGCAGGCGCTCGGCGAAAACCTCAACCGCAACACGCTCCTCGATCTCGTCGCCGGATCGCAGGACGACGCCTACCTCCATACAATCGTCGGACTGGCCCGGAACGGAATGGACTACCGCTTCTTCGAAACGCTGACCGCGAAAATCGACGCTGCCGCCGGCGCGGAAAAAGACAGACTCAGCGAAATCCGCGAGAAAACCCTCGCCGCCGTCCGCGAGATCGACGCTTCGATCCAGGAACAGAAAAAACTCCGCAAGCAGGCGCTTGAAGCCATCCTCAAAGCCGATCATACGGATCAGGCCATCGAGCAGTACGCACGCGCAATCGACGACGCCTTCCTTGAAGTCGCCGGCGAAGAGCTTGAAAACGCCCGAAAAGAGATGAACTACGAACGCAGCGGGAAGATTCAGGCGCTGATCGATAAGGTCGAAGAAATGATGAAAGTCCCGCCGGAGCTGGAGTTTCTCCAGTCCTTAATGAAAATCGAGGATATCAGCGAACTGACCGCGGCGATCGAAAACAATCGGGACGCCGTGACCGACGACTTTAAAGAGATGCTGGAGACCGTTATCGAAAATATCAGCGGCGCGCCGGACACCGATCCGAAACTCCTCGAACGGCTGAAGACAATCCGGACGGTCCTCGCGGCTTAGGATCCCCGGCGCGGAGTTCCGCTAAACACCGCTGTAAACCAAGCCTAAGATCGGGTCGTCCGTTATGATCGCGTCGACGCCCATCCGCTGGAAGCGCATCATATCGTACGAGCTATTGACGACCCACGGGCGGACCTCCCGATTACAGAGATGTTCATTGTGAACGAACTTCGGCGTGACCAGGTCAAGATGCGGATGGATCGCGTCGACGTGGATCGAGTGCTTGAAGAAGGCGCGCGCGCCCCAGCCGGACGGCCCCTTATCCGCAATCAGTCCGGTCTTGATCTCCGGGAAAACGTTGCGCGCCTTGACGAGATCGCCGAAATTAAACGATGAAAAAATAATCGACTCCTGATTCTTATAATACAGGATCGTTTCGATGACCCGATCGACCAGCTTCCCAACCCGTTTTGGATTGCGCGTCTTGATCTCCACGTTCATCAGCAGCTTCGTCCCGAACGCCGCGAAAACCATGTCCAGCGTCGGGATCGTTTCGCGCGGATAAAGCTCCTGTTTCCGGAAACAGGCGTTCAGGCCCTGCAGCTCTGACAGCGTCATCTCTTCCACTTTCCCCTTGACGCCGGTTGTCCGCTCCGTCGTCAGATCGTGAATTACGACTACCTGATCGTCCCGGGTCAGTTGAACGTCGAACTCGATCCCGTCCGCGCCAAACTCCAACGCTTTCCGAAACGCCAGCATTGTATTTTCAGGATAAATCGAGGAATATCCGCGATGAGCCAGAATTTTCATACGCACATCCTTTTTTTCGCTTGAATTAATCATACCAAACTCCGCCGCGATTTTTTTCAATGCGCCGCAGGATTCAGCCCGTCACGGATCAGCCAGGCTGAAACCGCGCCATCCGTCTCCGCCCGGATCTCAACCTGAAACGAATACCCGCGCCACCCGCGGCGGCGTTCAAGAATCGCCCGCGCCTCGGCGAAAGCCGCCGCGAGCGTCGACGAGCGCAGCCGATCGCCGAGGCTCCCGCGCTCGTCCGGGAGCCGAACGACATGCGCGTGAAACTGAGCGACGTCCTGCCGGGTCCCGCCGTTGATAACGAGCCAGAGCCGATCAGACCCGCTCACGCGAAATAAATCCGGAAGCGCCTTTTCCAGATCTGCGGCAAACCGTTCCATTCCCACCGCGTCGAGCGACAGAAAGCCGCCGACGTCCGCCTTCAGGAGCGCCAGCGCGTGGAACGGATAACAGGGGCGCGGATGCGCCAGGACGAGAAGCGTTTCCGTCTCGGCAAGACGCCGCCCTGGAACCAGCCAGGAGGCGCGCGCAATCACCGCGCCAAGAATCCGCCCGCCAGACGGGAACCGCACGATCGAATGAAAAAACCGTAAAACGACGTCCTGAACCGCCAAGCGGCTGAATCCCCCTGTCCGCATCCCCGCCGGGTCCCCTGTTCCAGGGAAAAAGAAGCGCGGGAACGCAGTTTCGAGTATACTTTCGCTTATATTTATACTTCACTCTTCAAAATTCAGGAACGGCGGAAAAGGAGAAAACATCCATGCAATTAACGGTCATCATTCCGGTATATAACGAAGAAGAAACGCTCGAAGAAATTATCCGGCGCGTCAAGGAAACCGGACTGGCGAATGAGATCCTCTGCGTCGACGACGGATCGACCGACCGCTCGCGCGAAATCCTGAAAGGGTACGAAAACGATCCGATCGTTAACGTTATTTTTTCGGAGAAAAACGAAGGAAAAGGCGCCGCGGTTCGAAAAGGGATCCTCGCCGCCCGTTCCGAATACGCGATTATCCAGGACGCTGATCTCGAATATAACCCCGCCTGCTACACGTCGCTGATCAAGCCGATTGAAGACGGGATCGCCGACGTTGTCTACGGCTCGCGCTTCCTGGGAGCGGCCCGGCGGCCGATCCTGTTCTGGAACATGGTCGCGAATAAAATCCTGACGCTGGTAACCAATATCCTCTACAACAACATTCTATCGGACATGGAGACCGGATATAAGCTGTTTAAAGTCTCGTCCGTTCGAGAAATCCCGCTGCATGCGCACAGTTTCGATTTTGAACCGGAATTCACCGCAAAAATCCTGAAGCGCGGCTTCAGGATTTACGAAGTCCCGATCGAATTCACGCCGCGCTACTATACCGAAGGAAAGAAAATCAAGCCCAAAGACGGGCTGGTCGCGCTTTGGACGCTGATTAAATACCGCTTCGTAGATTAGCCTGAAATCAAAAAACAAGCTGCCCAGGATTTAAAACGCAAGGGGAAAAACGTATATTCGCTTTTCTCCTTGCGTAATTTTTCCCCGCCAGGGATCCATTCCAAAATTATTTTTCGGAAAGAACGGGCCGATGCGCTTATCCTACTTTGAAATCGCCTTGAACGCAGCCGCCTGAGCCGTCATTCCGCGTTCGGATGCCAGCCGTTCGATCGAAGAGGCCCCGAAAAAACCGTCGATCTCCGGAACATTCCGAATCACATACTCGGCATCCGCCGGATCGGCTATCGGACCGCCATGGCAGATAACCATGATGTCCGGTCTGATTTCACGACCTGCTTTAATAATCTCGCGAATCTTCACGCAGCAGTCCTCCAGCGTAACAGCAGTTTCTGCTCCAATAGAACCCTTGGTCGTCAGCCCCATATGTGCGACTAATATATCCGCGCCCGCTTCAGCCATCGCTTTCGCCTGCTCAGCGTCAAAGACGTAAGGGCAGGTCAGCATATCCAGCTTGTGCGCCTCACGGATCATGTCAACCTCAAGCCCGTATCCCATGCCCGTTTCTTCCAGATTAGCGCGGAATTTACCGTCTATCAATCCGACGGTAGGGAAATTCTGAACGCCGTTAAAACCCTGTTCCCTCAACTGCTTTAAGAAAATGTCCATGATCCGGAATGGATCCGTCCCGCAGACGCCGGCCAGAACGGGCGTTTTCCTGACAATCGGTAAAACTTCCCGTCCCATTTCCTGAACGATCGCATTCGCGTCTCCGTAAGCCAACAGACCGGACAATGAACCGCGACCAGCCATACGAAAGCGCCCGGAATTATAGATGATGAGCATATCCACACCGGCTGCTTCACTGCACTTAGCGGTAATACCGGTACCGGCGCCAACGCCGACCAAAATCTTACCGTTCGCGACTTCGGAACGAAAATTTTCCATAATTTCACTGCGCGTTTTTCTTAACATACGATTACCTCCTCAAACGAATGATACAAACTACCGATTTTCAATCAGGGAAATCAGCCGTGAGGCTGCTTCTTCCGCGAATTCCGCATCGTTGATATGGTTCTCCATTTCGACGATTTCGACATCAGGATTCGTAATTCCTTTTTTTAATGTTTCAAACAGCGCCGCGTCTTCAGCTGGTCCATAGAAAGGCTGCCCTTCGGCGTCAATCATGGAAACGCCCTTAATCGGAAGCATCAGCGTCATTTTTCTTTCGGCGCTATTCCATTTTTCTGCCAGTTTTTCGGCAATTTTTACGTTTTCAGAAACCGAAGTGCGCATCAATGTAACAGTCGGATTATGCTTGTAAAGATTCCTGGCGGAATACTGATCCGGCACCGTATCAAAAGGCCCGAAGTTGACCATGTCCAACGCTCCGACCGAAACAACTTGCGGTGTTCCCGTCTTAATCGCCGCTTCGCACCGAGTCGGACCAGCTGACAATACACCTCCAGCAATCTCATCACACCATTCTGTTGTGGTTAAATCGAGTACCCCTTTGAAGAAACCGGCTTCAATTAACGCTTCCATGGTTTTTCCGCCCGTCCCGGTACAATGAAATACCAGAACCTCATAGCCGCGCGCCTCCAGATATTCCTTTGCCCGATCAACGCAAGGGGTGGTAACGCCGAACATCGTCGCGGCAATCAACGGCCTCGGATCCTCCTGTTCCTCCGGAAGTTGGTCCGCCAGCCCGACCATACCGGCGATCGCCAAAATCGCGTTACGGAATATTGTCCTGGATATTTTATTTAATCCGGCGACGTCAACAATAGAAGGCATCATCACGATATCGCTCGTTCCGACATACTGAGCCACGTTTCCAGACGCCATTGTAGACACCATAAGCTTAGGAACGCCGATCGGAAGCGCCCGCATCGCCGGCGTAACCAGAGACGTACCGCCAGAACCGCCGAACGAGAGAATTCCGTCGAACCGTCCTTCTTTGTACAGCTTGGGCACGATAACACGCATACCGTTCGCCAGCGCTTCAGTCGCCATCGCGCGGTCCCTGCGCTCAGCAATCTTCTTAATATCATATCCCGCAGCCGCCGCCACTTCTTCGTTGGATACATCCGCCGCGAAATCCGGCTCGAATATACCCGTATGAATCATGAGCGTATTCAGTCCCAACGCTTCCGCCAATCCTTTGACATAAAGGAACTCAGCGCCCTTTGTGTCGAAGGTTCCGGCAATAGCAATCGTTTTCATAACATTCCTCCGATAAGTCTTGCTGTCCGACAATCCCCAAAAACGATAGAATCTCTTCTGTATATAGGATTCTACCGTAATTCACAGCCGGTGCGAATGCGTTTATATTCTTTTTTTATGTGTTTATATTCTGCTTGGTCAGGTTTTCAGTTTATTCATTCTTGTGTTTATATGAGCCTGAGAAAAGGCAGTCGGAGAAACTCCGGCATACTTCTTAAACATCTTGGAGAACTGTGCATAATCGTCATATCCGACTCGCGCCGCGATTTCCTTGAAGGAAAGACGCGTCTTCCGCAAAAGGTCTTTGGCCTTGTTAATCCGGAATCGAACGAGATACTCCGTAAAACTGCAGCCTGTCTCCTTCTTGAATCGCGTACTGAGATACGAAGGGGAAATATGCGTAACCAGCGCCAATTCGCCGAGACAAATTTTTGTCTCATAATGCTGAGCGATATATTTCTTAACAAATTCGACATAATCCCCGGTATTCCATTCAACGTTCAACAGCTTCGTCATCGAATCATGATCCTTCAACGTTCCCGAAGCTTTAAAAGCCCTGGTCGTCTCCAGAATCGCACGCTCAACCGGAATCCTGTCAAAAGTCGAGCCGCCGATATACCCCTGACAGCTTGTATTCCGACAAAAATACTGCATATCGATCGGCGAATTAACCGGACCGGCATAAATCATGCGAATGACTTCCGGACGAAGCTCTTCGCAGAGCTGATAAATCGTCTGCCCCAGCCTGCGCGCTTCTTCGAGGGAAAGATATTTCTTAGCGCCGAGAAAACCGCCTTTTGTAAGGCCGAGATGAACACATATCACGTCGGCTCCGGCATTCAGCATCTGCCTTGCTTCATCCTCCTCCGTTACAAACGCGATTGTAAACAGGTCCAGCAAATGCGCCAGCTGGATTGCCTCCGCCTCCCGGGAAAAAGTGTTGTCTTCTTCTTCCAGCGCTTCCCGGAATCGACCGTCGATCAACGCCATCGTCGGAAAGTTGACAATACCGGAAAATCCCCGATCTTTAATTTGTTTGAGATACCCGTAAAGATGTATTTCGGGATCGTTGGCAAACAGACCGAAAAGAATCGGGACCTCCCGGATCGCCGGGATGAGTTCTCTCGTTCCCATTTCCATAACAATATCGTTATTGTTGCCGTAGCAAAAATAACTCAGATAAGAACTTCGTCCCATCATGCGATACTTTCCCGCGCTTAACGCTAACAGGAAGTCCGCACCGCCCATAGCCGTGTATTTTGCTGTCATACCGGATCCGACAGCCGCTCCGATAATAAGTCCGTTGATGCTGATGAGTGCCTTGAGCCGTTTTAAAATTTCGGTTCGTTCCATTACCAACCTTCAGCTAACTTTGTCGAATCGTCATCAGCAGCATATCCGGTTTGCCTTTTTTGCTGATCCTTCAGGAATCTCTACAGCAATTTTTACGCCGCATTGCCGAAAGCAATATGGTAAATAAGGAACAGGAAACAGCGTTCGTTGTGAAATTTAAATTTCCTCGATCCCCTTCAGCAGCTTCGGCAGCAGATCGGAAATCGCCACGCGCTCCTGCGTCATCGTATCGCGTTCGCGAACCGTTACCGTATCGTCCTCGAGCGTCTGGTAATCGATCGTGACGCAGTATGGCGTGCCGATTTCGTCCTGATAGAAATAGCGCTTGCCAATATTGCCGCGATCGTCCCAGTTGACCCCCATCTTCGCCGCCAGAAGCTTGAAAACGCCGCGCGCCTTGTCGACGATCTCCGGCTTGTTCCTGACGAGCGGGAAAACGGCGGCTTTGTACGGCGCGATCAAAGGATGGAACCTCATGACGACCCGATTATTTTCGCTGTCTTCCCAATACGCATCGCACATCGCCATCAGGAAAATCCGGTTGATCCCAACCGCCGGTTCGATCACGTGCGGAACGATCGTTCGCTTCGGGTCCATCGGATCACGATAGGATAAATCCTTACCGGAATGATCGATATGCTGCTGCAGGTCGTACGAGGTTCGATAGGCGATCCCCCAAAGCTCTTTAAAACCGAACGGGAATTCATATTCGAGGTCATACGTCTCCCTGCTGTAAAACGAACGTTCCTGGTCGGAATGCCGCCGCCAGCGGAGCTTCTCGGCACGAATCCCGATCCGCTCGTGAATAAACCTGAACATGGCGTCCTGCCAGCTCTTAAAAAGCGGCTCCCACTCCGTTTTCTCCGGATCGAAGAAGTATTCGATTTCCGCCTGTTCGAATTCGAGCGTTCGGAAAACGAACTGACCGGTCGTAATTTCGTTGCGGAAGCTTTTGCCGATATTGCCGACGCCGAAAGGAAGCTGGACCCGGGAGGAATTCAAAATATTGGCGAAGTTGGTGAAAATCCCCTGCGCCGTCTCGCCGCGCAGGTAAACCGGAAGCTTCTCTCCCTCGACGACGCCGATCGCCGTCTGAAACATGATATTAAACGCTTTCGGCGGGAAAACGTCGTTCCCGTCGGGCGTCTTAACCCCGTATTTTTCGATAAACGCGCCGATCTCGTCCAAATCCATCCCCTCGACGACGACCTCCCCGTCGATCGGATGCTTCTCCAGCCACGCCTCGATCAGGTGATCGGCGCGGTAACGCTTATGCGTGACCTTATCCTCGACCAGCGGATCGTTAAACGCGTTGACATGACCCGACGCGACCCAGGTTTCCGGATGAAGCAGGATTTGCGTATCCAGCCCAATCATGTCCTCCCGCGTCGTGATCATGTCATGCCACCACAGGTTGCGGATATTTCGCAGCAGCTCTGCGCCTAACGGACCGTAATCATACGAACTGGCTAACCCGCCGTAGATATCCGACGTAGCGTAGACGAAACCGCGGCGCTTCGATAACGCGGTAATTTTATCAAGCGATGCTCCGGATGGAACGCTCATACAAAACCCTCCCGCATGGAATAATTCCCGTTTTTTATTCTATCGATTCAAAATTTTATCATGCCGACCGAACGCGCCCTGAATTCGCCGCGCCGCAACCATGACAGGCATAGCCGCTTTCCTCCTCTGCTGGACGCGCCCCAGGCAGCGAACCGCGCACCCCGATTAATAACAAGCGGAGAACGCCGTTCCGCCTGACCGTAGAAGGCTGATATAATTTCCATGGAATTTTTGACTACTCTGACCCGTGATTTTTGGGAGGAAACGCATGATCTCCATCGCAAAACCGCTGATCGGCGAAGCCGAGAAAAAAGCCGTCGCCGAGGTCCTTGACTCAGGAATGATCGCCAACGGCGCGATCGTAACGCAGTTCGAAAATGAATTCGCCGCTTACCTTGGCGCGAAATACGCGGTCGCGACAACTTCCGGAACGACCGCGCTCGAAGTCGCGCTCCGTTCGCTCGGGATCGGGAACGGCGATAAAGTGCTGACAACCCCATTTTCATTTATCGCCTCGACAAACGCGATCCTTTACGCCGGCGCAGCGCCAGTTTTCGTCGATATTCTCCCCGACGCGTTTACGATCGATCCGGACGCCGTCGAAGCCGCGCTACGCGCCGATCCGACGATTAAAGCTCTCCTCATTGTCCACCTGTTCGGACAGGCCTGCGACATGGACCGGATCATGGCGCTCGTCGACCGCTACAAGCTGATCCTGATCGAAGACTGCGCGCAGGCTCACGGCGCGGCCTGGAACGGGAAGCCGGTCGGAACCTTTGGCGACGCCGGCTGCTTCAGCTTCTATCCGACGAAGAACATGACGACCGGCGAGGGCGGGATGGTCGTGACTAACCGTGAGGACCTCCGCGATACGGCGAAGCTGCTGATCAATCATGGAATGAAAATCCGCTATCATCACGACATCATCGGCTACAACTACCGGATGACCAATATCGCCGGCGCAATCGGCCTCTGCCAGCTGAAACGGCTCCCGGAATTCAACGCCAGACGCCGCGCCAACGCCGCAGAGCTCAACCGGCGCATCGCCAACCCGCGCGTCGTCGCCCCGTTCGTCGTTCCCGGCTCGGATCACTGCTTCCATCAGTATTCCGTCCTGATCGAGGACGGGCTCCGCGACGAATTTATCGCTTTCCTGAACGCGAATGAAGTCGGCTTCGGCGTCTTTTACCCGTTTACGATCCCGGAACAGCGCTGTTACGCGTCGTTCGGATTCCGTACCGACTACCCCGTCTCCGACCGGATCAAGACGCAAATCGTTTCGCTTCCGGTTCACCCAGGCCTGACCAGCGACGAAATCGCCGCTGTCGCCCGCGTCGTAAACGCGTTCGGCGCTTAAACGGCCCGGTTGAGGCGAAAGAAAAACGAGGCAGCTGCATGATAGACGAAAAGAAAGCCCCCTATATCGATCCCAGCGCGCATGTATCCGAGCGGGCTAAAATCGGCGCTGGAACGAAAATCTGGATCAACGCCCAGATTCGCGAAGACGCCGAAATCGGCGAAAACTGCGTCATTGGCAAAGACGTTTATATCGATCATGCCGTCAAAATCGGCAACGGCGTTAAAATCCAGAACGGCGTTTCCGTCTTCAACGGCGTCACGATTGAGGACGACG